>JAEYRZ010000094.1 GCA_023435265.1 Pseudomonadota bacterium | reverse complement strand
ACCATCAATGACCCCCACGACTTCAAAGTCTTTCGCCCCAAGGAGGGCGGCTGCGAAGCAGATCTGGATTGGCGCATACTGCGCAAAGGCGTTGCAGACCTGCACCGCAGGGCCCAAGTCTCAGATTTAGCGAACAAACGTTATCTAAAGGCCCTTTGCTGTGTAAATGACACAACCTGCCTTGGCGAGTTCACCGAAAAGCTGTGCCAAGCGACGAAATGGAATGAAAAAAGAGTCAGGGCCTTGAATCCATACGCTGCCCAAGACCTGGCGCTGTTAAAAGCCGTTGCCCGCGGTGAGTTCACCATCAACGGCTTTCGTAACCGGGACTTGCGCAATATTTTATACTCTACTGATCAGCAACTTACCGATAAGCAGAAACGCTATCAGTCGGCTGCTGTTACAAGAAGAATACGATTACTCAGAGCTCGCGGCCTGATCAAAAAGGTGCCGAAAACCAATCGCTACCTTCTCACTGTCACAGGTTATAAAGCTGTAACGGCGATAATTGCAGCCCTGTATGCAAACTCTGAATCTTTAATCAAATCGGCAGCATGAATATAAAATCTTTGTCAAACAACAAGAAACTCGGAATTAGTTACACAGAGAACACAGAGGTAAGCTATTAAAGTATAAAATTTTTTTCTCTGTGTCCTCTGTGCTCTCTGTGGTTAAAAAAATACTTTTTACGATCCATCAAAGTTAGTGTCCATCCAGAAATGGTAGATTACGGTCCAGATCACTTGTGGCGAAGCCGTAAGGCCGCAGCGACGGTTAAACCGACGGCGAAGCAGTCCCTGCGATAGCAGGCATAGCCCCGCTACGTCGCAAAAGACGAATGGCTACACCATTATTTCAGCGGAGCGAGAACGCAGAGCTGGGCCGTAAGATGCCGTTTATGGATGGACACTAGTTAAGAAAGCTCCGCCTGGTCGATACCAAGCATCGATCAGGAAGGCAGCGCATTTGAGAGCCCTTGCGGGGTTTGTGGTTTAACCGGCAGCATGGCGTTTTGGACCCAGGTGACGATTTCCGGGCCGAAACGCGCAACGCACCGGTTCAAGCAACGTTTCCGGCCAACGACAATCCCAATTTGCGGTCCTTCATGGTCCTGCACAGCACTGCGATATCCAGCCCCAGCGACATGTATTTCAAGTAGTAGAGGTCGAACCCGAACATCTGTTTCCAGGCGTGGTCGGAACCATCGCCGCCGCAGTTCACCTGGGCCCAGCCGGTCAGGCCGGGACGAACGGTGAACCGCTCGTCAAACAGCGCAAGATCGTTGCTTATCGCCAGGGCCTGACGTGGTCCGATGGGGCAAGGGCCGACCAGGCTCATATCGCCTTTGAGCACGTTCCATAATTGGGGTAACGCCTCCAGCCGCCAGCGGCGGACGAGGCGTCCGACAGAGAAGCGGGGACGTATCGGCGTTTGGAGTCCGGCAGGGGAAAAACGATAGCGCATGAATGTCTTTTTGCGCATCCCCACCATGGATTCGGCCAGAAGCGCCTTTTTTTGCGAATCGAGTTTGTAGAGCAGGATCAGTGCAGCCAGCAGGGGGCTCAGGGCCACGAGCAGTCCGAGCGCGACGGCGATGTCGCCGGCGCGTTTGTAAAACCTGCGGCAGCTGCGCTGAAAATTGGGGGAAAAAATCAGCGCCGGCGGGTCGAGCCGCTGGGTATCGACCTGCCCGACGATCAGCTCGTACAGGCGTTCCGCTTCGCCGAACTGAAGTCCACTGTGTTTGCAGAAATACAGGTCGGCGGCCGGAAGGTCCTGTTTGTAAGAGCAGACGACCACTTTGCGGGTTTTGCATTGCGACGCCAGTTCGACGAGTTCACGGCAGCTGTTCAGCTTCAGAAATGGAGTGGCGGATTGCAGCGCAAAGGGGCATCGGGGATGATCGAGGTCCGCGACGGCCACTACCTTCACGTCGGCTTCGCCCCCCTTTGCAGAAGCCTGGTTCCGGCCGTGGTGTGCCGCGGCGTAAATGGCGCCTGCCCGACCGCCTGTTCCGAAAAGGATCACTTTGTGGTCGAACACGCCCCGCGCGGCCAGCTTGCGGAACACAAAGCGCCACAGCGGAAGGGCGAGCAGCACGGCGGCTACGCCCGGCAGAATGGATTGCAGGTTGTCGAAAATACCTGGAACGCTCAGGCCGGCAAGCAGCAGCACGGCCACGGCGATCACAACGGCCTGAACCATTGGGACCAGCTGCGCGGCCAATCCGAGACTTATGGAAGGATCATAGAGTCCATAGTAAAACAGGCAGGCCTGGATAATCATGGTGACCAGGACGGCGATCAGAACAACCGAGGGCGTCAAAACAATGGAATGGGCAACGGCTTGCCGCAGCATCAGGCACAGCGCAACGGAGCAGAAGATGACCAAACCCTCCGCCCCCATCAACACCGCCATGCGCGCAACCGAGCACTGTCCGGCCTGCCAGTTCATCTGCAATTCAACCCCATTTCTCGAATCCGCACAGCTCATCTACTTATCGGCTATCGAGCATCACTCTAAAGCGATGCCGAGATGTTTTACTGGATTAATTTTCGACTGCTACAGCAACAGCCATGCCAAGGTCGATCTATCAAAATGATGTATAATAAGCCTAAGTTATGTATTCGTGATTTGCCTTCCCTGCAGAATTATGAACGCGCCGACACATAAATTGTGAAAATATTTTCTGTATATTCATCATGGATGGGGGCCAAAATCAAATACGAATCTGGGTTCTCATTCCCTGAGCGCTTCCATTCGCCCGTCGGCCGAAGATTCGTGAGCCGTGATGCCATGATTTTTTTGTTGACGGCGTTATTCAGTGGTACTAAACAATTAATCTCCTATTCAGGGGTACTGTCAGCGACGACATCCCCTGATCGAACCAAACGATCCAGACATCGCACACAGGCGTGCGCTGCAAGCGTTTCCTCTGAGACAAAGGCGTCCCGTACCCAATGACGGTCGGACGCCTTTTTGCGTCCTGCGGCATCTCTCGTAAATGTCACTCGCGAATGAATCGGTCACAACGGCCCGCAGGCCGCGGCCGAAGGAGGATAAAATGCGCTTTGAAAAGAAAAACGATGTTCTGGGGACCGTCAACCGTGGCAACCCGGCCGAGTCGGGCCTGTGCACCCTGTGCCGCGCCGACTGCGAGGGCAAGTGCGAGACCTGGCTCTCCAGCCTCGTGGGCCGCAAACTGCTCTATCCGCGCGACTACGGCATCGTCACCGCGGGCGCCGACAACGTCACGCACGTCGGCGTCTCCTACAATTCCCTGCGCATCCAGGGTTATGCCTACGGCGCCTACGGCTTGAACGGCCACCTGACCAGCGACCCGGATGATTGTATTTTCCCCAATGTCGACCTGACGACCGAATTCGGCGCCGAGATCAAGACGCGGTCGCGCCTGCCGATCATGACCGGCGCGCTCGGCTCGACGTTCGTGGCCGCCAAGTACTGGGATGCATTCGCCATCGGCGGCGCGCTGGTGGGCATCCCGGTAGTGATCGGTGAAAACGTGGTGGGTGTGGACCGCGAATCCGAGATCAAAAACGGGAAAATCGCCAAGGCGCCCGAACTGGACCGGCGCATCGACACATACCTGCGCTACAACGAAAGCTACGGCGCGATCTTCGTCCAGATGAACGTCGAGGATTCGCGCAACGGCGTGGCCGAATACGTGGCCGAAAAATACGGCAACAAATGCATCATCGAACTCAAGTGGGGCCAGGGCGCCAAAGACATCGGCGGCGAGATCCAGGTCACCAGCATCGACTACGCCAGGTTCCTGAAACAGCGCGGCTACGTAGTGGATCCGAACCCCGAGAAGCCGGAAGTGCAGGCTGCCTATGAAAAGGGCGCCATCCGCTCGTTTGCACGCCACAGCCGATTGGGCGCCACGAACCTGAGCAACGTGGACCGGGTGCGCGAGGAGTTCATGAAGACGGTGGACTACCTGCGCAGCCTGGGGTTCAAGCGCATTTCCCTGAAAACCGGCTCCTACGGAATGGCCGAACTGGCCATGGCGATCAAGTTCGCCAGCGAGGCCGGCATGGACCTGTTGACCATCGACGGCTCGGGCGGCGGCACGGGCATGAGCCCCTGGAACATGATGCAGAGCTGGGGCGTACCCTCCATCAACCTGCATTCCAAGGCCTACGAATACGCCAGCCTGCTGGCCGCCAGGGGGCAGCGCGTGGTGGACATGTCGTTCGCCGGCGGCTTCGCCCTGGAAGACAGCATTTTCAAGGCGCTGGCCCTGGGCGCGCCGTATACCAAGATCGTCTGCATGGGCCGCGCCATGATGGTGCCCGGCTTCGTGGGCGCCAACATCGAAGGCGCGCTCGCGCCCGAACGGCGCAATTCGGTCAGCGGCAACTGGGAGGCGCTGCCCAAGTCGGTGCGCGATTTCGGCGCCGCGCCCGAGGAGATCTTCGCCTGCTACTACGATATCCAGAACAAAGTGGGCCGAGACGAGATGAAGAACATCCCCTACGGCGCGATCGCCTTCTGGACGCTGGCCGACAAGCTGGGCTGCGGCCTGCAGCAGCTGATGGCCGGTGCGCGCAAGTTCTCCCTGAAGCATATTGCGCGCAGCGATATCTTCTCGGCGAACCGGGAAACCGAGCGTGAAACGGGTATCGCGCACTGCACGGCGGTGAACGACGAGTTCGCCCGCAGGATTTTGAACGGTTAGTTGGTTGATTGGTTGTCGGTTAGTCGGTTGATTGGTTGATAGGTTTAACAGGTTTAGCAGGTTGGAGGGTTCACGGCATGAAAGCCGCAACCCCCAACCTGTTAAACCTATCCGCGCCCCACACCGACCCTCAACCGCTCCAAAACACAACCCGCTCGGCACGCCTTAACCCCCCACCCCCACAATCCTCAGCAGCCGTGCCGGCTGATCGCCGATATTTTTCCATTGGGTCGGGATGTCACTCGTCAGGTAGACCACGTCGCCGGCTTCGAGTTCCCGGAGGCCGTTCTTCAACGTGATCTGTAGCCGTCCTTCGATCAGGAATCCGAACTCGTCGCCTTTGCAGGCGAAGAAATGCCCAGGCAGCTTCTGGTTGGCCGGGATTTCGATCAGGTAAGGCTCTATGCGCGCGGGCAGGCTGGGCGGAAGCAATTGACGGCCTTGGATGCTTCCCTTCGGCATCTCAGGAAAAACCGCCGGCTTGCCCTGGCCGCGGAAGACCTGTGGTCGATCCGGGCGCTCCCCCTTCTGAAAGAAATCAGCGGTGTCTACGGAGAGAATCTTGGCCATTTTGAAGAGTGCCGGCAGGGAAGGATAGATCTGATTGCTTTCGATCTGCGAAATGGTGCTGGGCGTCACCCCGACAAGGCCGGCCAGCTCTTTCTGAGCCAGCCCATGCCTGGCGCGCAGGGCCTTGATGCGCGCACCCAGCTCGATTTTCTCGGGCAGGGGCTTGTCGGCGTCGAAGGCCACGACCGGCCCGTCGGCCCAGAAAGGCTCGGGCTTATCCAGGGCATCGGGCCTTCGGTTGTGGGCTTTGAGGATGGCCAGGGTGGAACGCCCGCGCCTTAGGCCCAATTCCATCGCCACCTGGGCGATCTGGTTGATGTGCGCCTTGAGCCGACTGCTGTGGGCGCCCTTCTCGGCGACCCAGTAGGCGATGGTTTCAAGTTCGTACAGGCGCGGGCAGGAGCGGGAGTA
This sequence comes from Pseudomonadota bacterium, assembly GCA_023435265.1. Lineage (GTDB taxonomy): Bacteria > Desulfobacterota > Desulfobacteria > Desulfobacterales > Desulfosarcinaceae > UBA2230. Next base: position 3,977 of record JAEYRZ010000094.1, on the reverse strand, counting down.
GAATTTGAGAATTGCATCTTCGCCTTCCCAGAGATCCTGCATGCCGGTCAGGCTCTCGAAGACGAAACGCACGTCGCCGGCAAGCTTTCGGTGGACGGCGTAGATGGCCTCTGAAACCTTTTCCGGCCGGTGGGGTTCAGCAACCTTGATGATGCTTGGCGTGACCCGGCCGGCCTCGTTTGCATAAAAGCGCGCGAACAGGTCGGAGCCGTCGCCTTTGCCCAAGGTGAAGCAATCGAGGATGGTCAGGTGCGGGCTGTCCGCGAGCGCACCGAATTCTTCGAGCAGGGTCTTCGGCGAGCGGTCGAAAGTGATATAGACCAGGGGCTTTCCCCTGGCCTGACTTTCGCGGATGAACTGCAGGCAGAAAGGAAAGGCCAGGCTGCCGGCTTCGTCGTACCAGATGACGTTGTCGCCGATGAACAGGCCGTCCAGGCGCCGGTCGAGCGCCGCGATGCCGGTGGAGACGCGTTTGCTTTCGGGGTACATTATTCCTGCGGCCAGGCTTCGTTTTCGCGTTCTTCGATGTGGTAGCAGAATCGCGGCCACTCGAATTCACGGTGCGAGACGGGACAGCGCAGCTTGACCTTGGCTTCGCTGATGCCGATCACTTCCCAGTCGCCGCCGCGCTGCCCGCCTTCGATCCGGATTTTCTGGCCCACCACGAAGTCATAGGGTTTGAAGATCGTCACTTTATGCGTTTCCATGCGTGCTCGCTTTCATTATCTCGTCATAGCGATAGAGTCACATTCCATTCTGTTGTGCGAATATCTGAAATGCTCAAGTGCATCAGAATTGCCTTGCGCACCGGTGTGCCGGGATATCCGGGCACAAGGACACGCCATAGCTGTTTGAAGTGCCGCTAAGGCTTGCTCCAGGCGTCCCGCAAACTCGCTGCGCTCAAACAGTGCGGGACGCTGTCTTCCGCTGCGCCAAGCGGCACTAAAACCGATGGCTGACGTCCTTGCACCCGAATACCCCGGCACACCTGATCCGTGCCATTGAACCAGACTGGAACTTTCCATCACAGCATTCCAGATAAACTTACACCAGAAGATTGTCAGTGTATTCCCTGATTGCCTCCACAGGTTTAAATTCAATAACAGGCTTGTTTTTTCATCAAAATATCGATCCGGTAGCCGCAGTCAAGTTGAATCGATTGACCCTCATTTTCATTCTCTGTGCTCTCTGATCCTCTGTGGTTTTGATTCCATCAAACGATCCACCAGCGCAAGAGTCCGAAGTATGCTGCCGCCGCGGCGACCAGGGCCGTGACGGGCCAGCGCATGAGGCGGTAGAGCGGCATCAGCGTGGTGTGGAAATATTCGTTGGAAAGCAGCAGGCACAGATGCAGCGGGGAGACCAGGACGCCCGCGAAACCGCAGGTCAGGGCGAGCATCAGGTAGGGAAGCATCATATGGGGCTGGTCCAGCGCGTGAATCAACGAGATCAGGATGGGAAAGGTGGCGCCCACGAACGCAATGGTGATGCCGGCGACGGCGCCGACCAGAAACGGCAGCAGCATGGCGATCGGCATCAGGGGAATGCCCCAGTCGAGCATTTCGCGGCTGACCTGTTCCACGGCGCCGCTCGATTCCAGAATGCCTTTGAACACCAGGATTCCGGCGACCATGTAAACCATCTTGAGAACCGCGGGCTGCCGCATAATCGACCACCGTTCGGCGGCGGTCATATGGTTGCGGCGCCACACGCCGGCTATGGCCAGAACGAGGGCGGCGATCAGGCCCAGTTCCTTGGCCACGGGCAGCCAGGCGCCCGCAAGCAGGCGCGAAAGCACCAGGCCGAGGGCCAGCCCGAAAACGATCACGAACCAGACCGGCGTGAGCTCCCGGATGAACGGCATCAGGGGTTTCCGGCCGCCGGGCTCCTGCCCGGAGGTGAAGGCGCCGCGCAGCGGCCAGTATCCGGCGGACAGGGCGACGAAGGTAATCGGCAGGGTGAAGAACACGAGGCGCCACAGATCCACGCCGGCCAGGGCGGTGGTCAGCAGGATGCCGGGATAAAGCGGCCACCAGTATTCCCAGATGTGGCGGAACCAGTAGTTGATGTAGCTGAGCCGGGCGCCATCCAGGCCGTGCCGGTCGCCCAGGCTCTTGACCATGGGTGCCGAGAAGATGGCGCCGCCGGGCATGGGCAAAAGCCCGATCAAGGCGGGGAAGACGACCAGGTTGATCTGCGGCCGGCGGATCAATCCGCTGAAGCCTTTGAGCAGCCGGCCCATCTGGCCCGACTGTTCCAGGCTGTGGCTGAGGACCAGGATCAGGCTGACGATGACGGCCAGGCTCAGGGTCTTGGGATGGATCAGCGCCTCGCCGGCCGCGGTGACAAGGTCCAGCGGCCCCATGGCGAATACCAGTCCCATGGCGGCGGCGCCGAGCATGAAGGCATTGCCCAGGCTGACATGCCGCTTGATGGCCAGCAGGATGAGCACGAACACGAGCAGGACCCGCAAAATGGCGGGAATTGAATCCAAAAACGACAGCACAGTCAACACTTAGAACCTTTCCGAGGCGCTTATTTGATAAATTCGTAAAAGTATTTGTAACCACAGAGGACACAGAGAAATAATGATAACGACCGCTGTGTTCTCTGACTCGCTGTTGTGAATCGGCCTTTTACGGGTCCATCAAGGATGAAGAAGTCGTGAAGCTTCCACGGGCACCCGCACAGCTGAAAGATGAACGATCGGTTTTTCCTCGATGCTCAGCGTGCTTGCTCCATTCATCTTCCGATAGTGGTCGAGAGCAGTCGCGCTAAAGCTCGACGAGGCTTCCGAGATTCTGCTTTTCGGCCGCGGCGAGCACTGCTGCTGCTGCGGCGGCGTCCTGAGCCGCCAGGCCGACCGATTTGAAGAACGTGATCTCCTGGTCGTCGCGGCGGCAGGGGGCTTTTCCGTTGACGATCTCTCCGATTTCGGCATCGATCCGGCCGCCGGACTTGATGATGTCGCCGGCTTCGGCCAGGCAGCCTTCGCGCGAATCGACCACCACCCGCGCGCGGCGGACGGTTTCGGCGTCGATCTCCTGCATATCGGGCGTGAACGAACCCACGCCGGTGACGTGCGTTCCCGGGCGCAGATCGGCGCCGTCGAAAACCGGGGTCGGCGAAGTTGTGGCGGCCAGCACGATGTCGGCGGACTGCACGGCCTGCCGGGGATCGGAAAGGACGGTCACCTGAGGCGCCTGCGGCCCGGCGGCGATCTCGTCGGCAAGGCGCTGCGCCATCTCGGGAGAGCGGTCCAGCAGGGCGACCGATTCGATCCGGCGCACGGCCATGACCGCCGCCAGCTGGCTGCGCCCCTGCACGCCGGCACCGAAGAGCGCCACGCGCCGTGCATCTTTGCGGGCCAAAAGGTCGGCCGCCAGGCCGCCGGCTGCGCCGGTGCGCAGCGCGGTGAGGGCATCGCCTTCCATGAGCGCCCGCAGCCGTCCGGTTTCGGCGTCAAACACCATGACGGTGGCCGAAACCGTGGGCAATCCCCGTTTTGGATTGTCGCCGTAAACGGTCACCAGTTTCACCGCCAGGTCGCGGCTTTGCTGCATGTAGGCCGGCATGAGCAGCAACACGCCCTGGGGGGTGCCGAGGCGCGTGCGCAGCGGCACATCCGCCTGCCCGCCGGAGAACTGGCCGAAGGCCGAGCGCACGGCTTCGATGGCCCTGGGCATGGGAAGCGCGGATCGGACGTCTTTACCTGTGAGTATTCTGATTTTCATCGTTCTCTCCGGGGATGGTCGGTTGGTCGGTTGTCGGTTGGTCGGTTAGTCGGTTCATTGGTTAGTTTGTTAATTGGTTGGTCGGTTATTGGTGCATGGGTTCGCGGGTTTGTGGGTTGGTTAATGGGTTAATCGGTTAGTGCGTGTACGGGTTCAGTTTGGGGATCCGCAGAGATTCTTTATCCCGAGAACCCCACGAACTCAAGCAGTCCGACGAAACCGCCAACCGATTTACCCCCAACC
>JAEYRZ010000086.1 GCA_023435265.1 Pseudomonadota bacterium | reverse complement strand
TGGCGCAGCGTAGCAAAAGCGTCCCGCCTGTTTGAGCACCAGCGAGTTTGCGGGACGCGCGGAGCAAGCCTTAGCGGACTTCGAAATGGGATGCCGGCAGGCAGGACCCGCCACACCGGGTGCCGGTGCGCACAGTCTCAGACCGCATCGAAAGCGGAATCGGTCCTGATTGATGCATTTTTACGGAAGCCTTTTGATTACTTCCATTGCCCACGGGGAGGCCGCGGCGGATGCACGCTGCAGTCGCTTTCCGTGTTGAATTTGTAGAATCGTAGTAAAAAGACCCGAAAGGAAGACAATGTGCGGAGTGCCAGAAGAAAACTTCGCGTACTGTAAAAACGGAATGCCGGAAGACGGCGCTCGCACCGGGATCGGCGCACACAAATCATAAAGATCAAGAACCGGCGGTCTTACGATTACTTTCCAAACAACCCGACCAGTCGTTCGATGCCGGTCCGAAACTCTTCCGGTCGCGGCAGCAGGCTGACCACCACGTATCCTTCGCGGTTGAATTCGTAGAAGCAGCCCGGATGGATCAGCGTGTCGGCGCGGTCCAGGAGTTCGAGCGCGCGGTCCTCGTCGGTGACCTCGTCGTCGATCGCGACGATCGCGTACCAGCCCCCCTCGCAGGCCAGCACGCGGCAATCGCCGACCGGCGCCACGAGCGCCTCCAGCGCCGCCCGGTTGGCCGAAAGACGCGCCCGCACCTGCGCCTGGATCACCTGGCGGCCTTCAAGCAGCCGTCTGGCCGCGTGCTGCACCGGCGTCGAGACGCTCAGGTAGAAGTCGAGCAGCATCTCCAGACGCTCCGCCGCCGCCCGCACCAGCGCCCCCTCCCCGCCCAGCACCATCCAGGCCAGCTTCACCTGCGGCAAAGCCAGCAGCTTGGAAAACCCGTTCAAGGCAAAGCTGAGACACCCCGTCCGGCCCACGATGCTGCGCACGCGCCGCACGTCCGGAGCCGCAGCATAATCGGAGAACACCTCGTCCACAATCAAGGCCATTCCGCGGCGCCGGCACAGGTCGTCCAGGAACAGCAGCTCCTCCGTCTTCAGAAAGGAACCCGTGGGATTGTTGGGATTGACCGCTACCACGGCCCGCGTGCGCGGCGTCACCAGGGCGGCCAGCACCTCAAGGTCGATCTCCCAGCCCCGTTCCGCGCGATAGGTTAAAGGGTAGAAGACCCCCCGCATGTTCTCGAACCCGGCCAGGTAGGCCAGCAGCGGATAGCCCGGCCGCGGAATCAGGATCTCGTCGCCCGGATCGGCCAGCAGCTTGAAGAGCATGGCATACGCCTCGCTGGTGCCGGCGGTCAGAAAAAACGCCTCCGGCCCCACCGCAGCCCCCACCGCGCCGTGATATTCCACCAAAGCCTGGCGCGCCGCTTCCAGCCCGCGCGGGTCCGGGGCATAGGGGCGGTCCGTGGCGGCCGCCCAGGCCGCGGAAAGCATGCCGGGCGGGAAAATCAGATCCGCGCGCGTCGGGTTCGACTCTGTCAAATCGATCACCGCGCGGCCCGCGGCGCGCTTCGCAGCCAGGCGCCGCGCCAGTTCGTTGGCTTCCGGGCCGGCCTGAAAACGCTGTGAAAACAGGCTCACGGCCCCTCCAGCACGGCGCGCACCTTCTGCGCCAGCGCATGCACGGAAAACGGCTTCTGCAGGAACTGCAGATCGTCGCCGATCAGGCCCTGCTGCCCGATCACCTCGGCCGTGTAGCCTGACATGAAAAGCGTTTTGATCTGCGGATACCGCGCGACGATGCGCTCGTGCAGCTGCTGCCCGTTCATGCGGGGCATCACCACGTCGGTGAGCAGCAGGTGCAGCGGACCGGCGTGGTTCCGGGCCAAGTCGAGCGCCTCTTCCGCGGTGCGCGCCGCCAGCACGGTGTAGCCGCAGCGCTGCAGGATATCGCGGCCCAGCTCCAGAACCGCCTCCTCGTCCTCCACCAGCAGGATGGTTTCATCTCCGGTCAACGGCCGGCGCGGCGCCGGCGGCGCGGCCCGCTCCCCGACCGAAGCGACCCGGGGCAGATAGAGCGTTACCGTCGTCCCGCGCCCCTCCTCGCTGTAGACATTGATGAAGCCTTCATTCTGCTTGACGATTCCATAGACCGTGGCCAGACCCAGCCCCGTGCCCTTGCCCACTTCCTTGGTGGTGAAGAAGGGGACGAAGAGGTGCTCCTTGACCTCGCGGGTCATCCCGCAGCCGTTGTCGCTTACCGAGAGCCGGACGAACGCGCCGCTGCGGAACCCCGCATGCGTGCGCTTATAGCCTTCGTCGAGGACCACGTTGGCCGTTTCGATGCTCAGCATGCCCGCACCCGTGATGGCATCCCGCGCATTGACCGCCAGGTTGGCCAGGATTTGATCGAGCTGGGCCGGATCGACCTTGACCGGCCAGAGCGCCTGGCCGGGTTTCCAGATCAGCTCGATATCCTCTCCGATCAGCCGGCGCAGCATGGTGAGCATGCCGCCCACGGTCTCGTTGATGTCGAGCACCTTGGGGCTGATGGTCTGCTTGCGCGCAAACGCCAGCAGCTGGCGCGTCAGGTCGGCCGAACGCTGGGCCGCCTTGCGGATTTCGCGCAGATCGCTGCGCAGCGGGTGCGCCTCGGGAAGCCGCTCTTCGGCCAGTTCGCAGTGGCCGATGATCACGCCCAGCATGTTGTTGAAATCGTGGGCGATGCCTCCCGCAAGGCGGCCCACGGACTCCATTTTCTGGGCCTGGACGAGCTGCTCTTCAACCATTTTGCGCTCGGTGATGTCGGTATGCGTACCGAGCATGCGCACCGGGCGGCCCGCCGCGTCGCGCTGCATGATCCTGCCCTGCGACGAAATCCACCGCCACTGCCCGTCGCGGGCCTGCTGCCGGAATTCGGTGCGGTACTCCGATATCCGCCCGGCCACGTAATCGTCGAACACGGATACGGCGGCCTCGCGGTCTTCGGGGTGAAGACGCGCTTTCCAACTTTCCAGGGTCTCGACGAAGCCGGTGGGCTCGAACCCCAGCATGCGCGCATACTCATCGCTGACCGTCTGCGTGCAGTCCAGGAAATTGATGTCGTAAAGTCCCTGGTTTGCCGCCGAAAGCGCAAGGCGCAGCCGCTCTTCACTGGCGCGCAGGCCGGCTTCGGCCCGCCGGCGGTCGGTGACGTCCGAGGCGAGCAGGAGCCTGGCCCTCCGCCCGTCGAAATTCAAGCCGTGCGAGGTGACTTCCACCTCGATCACTTCGCCGTTTTTCTTGCGGTGGCGCCATAAACCGGCCTTGACGAAGCCGTCGCCGACCCGTTCGGCGAATTTCAACATCCGCGGTATTTCTTCCGGCGGCCGGATTTCCCTGGTGGTCATGCCCAGGAACTCCTCGCGGCTGAACCCGTAATGGTTCACCGCGGCATCGTTGACCGCCAGGAACCTCAATGTTTCACGGTCGTAGACCCACATGGGCTGCGGGTTGGACTCGAACAACTGGCGGTAACGCCGCTCGCTTTCGCGCAGGGCCGCTTCGGCCGTGCGCTCCGGCGTCTGGTCGCGGAACACCAGCACCACCCCGGTGATGTTGCCGTCTTCGTCGCGCACCGGCGCGCCGCTGTCCGCGATGGGCCGTTCCTGTCCGTCGGCGGAGATGAGCAGCGTATGGTTCGCCAGGCCGACGATGTTCCCCTCGCGCAGGACCCGCGCGACCGGGCTTTCGACCGGCAGCCGGCTCTCTTCGTTGATGATCCGGAACACCGAATCGAGCGGCCGTCCGATGACTTCGGCTTCGGAATGGCCGGTCAGGCCGGCCGCCACGGGGTTCATGTGGGTCACCCGGCCGTCGGCGTCCGTGGCGATCACGCCGTCCCCGATGCCGTAGAAGGTGGCGCGGATCTCTTCCTGGGCCTTGCGCCGCAGGCGCTCCGCCTCGTAAAGGCGGCGGTAGAGCCCCTGCCGTCGGTGGCGGTAGACAAGGGCGGCCAGCAAACCCGAGAGCACGATGCCCGCCAGCACCAGGGCGCTGATGACGGCGCTGCGAAAGCCCAGTTCGGCGTAAACCTCCTCCGCATCCACCTTGGCCACCATGAACCAGGCGCTGCCGGGAACCGGCCGCAGGTCGGACAGCACCCTTACTCCCCGGTAGTCCACCCCTTCGAAAATGCCCGTCACGCCGTGCAGGCCCCGGGCAGCCGGCAGCGCGGAATCCGAATGCGGGATTCGCAGCGATAGGGCCGTATCGGCCTTATGCCGAAGGGCGTTGAGGAACAGGACATCGTCGCCGTCGCGGCGCACCAGCAGCGTTTCAGCGCTCGGACTGGGCGTCGGCCATGTCTGGATCAAGGGAAAAAGATAACGTTGCGGATCGCTGCGCAGAATCAATACCGCTGCGGGCCCACGGCCGTCCGTATCCATGGCGGCCGCCGCATCGATGTGCAGCGGTCGTCCGGGGCCGGGGCGCACGATTTCCCCCATCAGCGGCGCGCGGCCCGTTGCCGCGCGGCGGGCCAGGAGGCGCGAATCGGGATCGAGCCCGGTGGTCCGGGGGTTCACGGCGTACAGCAGCCCGCCCTCGGGGGTCGCCAGAAGCACATCGACGAAGTGCCCGCCGCCCAGGACCAGCGCCATCCTGGATTCCAGGTCGGCCCGGGCCTGCCGGTCGTCCGGAACATTCCGCAGCCGTGCGAGGGTGCGGCGCAGAAAAGGCGAGGCGGCATTCAGGCGCGCAGCTTCCAGAATCTCCTCCCGCCAGGCCAGGATCTGAGCGATCTTGAGGTCGGCGACCGCGCGCAGCTCGGCATGGCGGCGGGTTTGCAGAACGCGTGCTTCGTGGCGGTAAAACAACAGCCCGCCGGCGACCAGGGTCAGCGCGGCCGCCACGCACAATCCCACGAGCGGCAGCCGGGCTGCAGGCATAGATTCAAGCGCTTTCATTCGTTCTCCACAAAACAGGCGGGGCCGCCGGAGCGATCGAGCGCCCGGCAACGGCGATCTCATTCGGTGCAACAGATCTTACGAGGGCTTATCCCTGCGGGCAAGCAAAAAAATCGGCCCCCACGGGGCGCCGCACTCACGCGAGGTCCGGCCGCTCCGGACCTTTCATTGGCGGACCGCGGCGGCGGTTTCGGGGGAGAACAAGGTTACACTTGCTTGGGGAAGTAATCTGTGGTTGTTTGGTATAAACGTCCCAACCAACCGGAAGACGGCATGCCTCTCTTCGCCGTCTCGAACAGACCCAATCACAGACCTTCCCGACGGCGGGGGGTCCTGCGCCGTAACGCCGGGATGAAGAAAGGATGCATCATGAAAGTGATTCGTTTGCTTTTGGCCGGCCTGCTGTTGGCCGGATGCGCAAAAACCTACCTCTCCCCGGATACGGCGGTCAAAGACCTCACGGCCGATTACCAGGGCGGCGGCATCGCGGCCAAGGTGGATGGCTTTCTCGTGCTGCTGGACGCTTCCAGTTCCATGACCGAGGGTGACGGCGATTACATGAAGTTCGATCTGGCCCGCTCGACTGTCGCACGCATGAACCGGACCCTTCCCCCGCTCGCGGTGACCTCCGGGCTGCGCGGTTTCGGGCATGAGCCGTCGGTCTCCAAAGCCAAAACCGCTCTGTTCTACGGCATGGCACCCTATCAGCGCGCGGCGTTCCAGAAGGGCCTGGATGCCGTTGCCGTGCCCGGGGGAACCACGCCGATGGCTGAGGCGCTTCGGGCCGCGGCGGCGGATTTGAAATCGATCAAGGGCCGGATGGCGCTGATCCTGGTGAGCGACGGACAGGATGTGGGCACCGAACCGCTGAGCGCCGCCGAGGCGCTCAAGGCCGAGTACGGCGATCGGCTTTGCATCTATACCGTGCTGGTCGGCGACGACGCCAAGGGCGCGGACCTGATGCAGCGCATAGCCGCTGCGACCCCCTGCGGCTTCGGCGTTGCGGCGCGCGATTTAACCTCCCCGGAGGCCATGGCCGGATTCGTACGCAAGATTTTTCTCGAGGAAGGCGTCGACAGCGACGGCGACGGTGTGCCCGACAAGAAGGACAAGTGTCCCGGAACACCCAAAGGCACCGCCGTGAATGCCGCGGGCTGCCCGCTCGACTCTGACGGCGACGGCGTGCCCGACAGCCGCGACCAGTGCCCCGGCACTCCGGCCGGCACCAAGGTGGACGCCAAGGGATGCCCGCTGGATCTCGACTCGGATGGTGACGGTGTGGTCGACAGCAGGGACCGCTGCCCCGGAACACCCAAGGGCGCCAAAGTCAATACCGTGGGCTGCTGGGTGTTGGCCAACGTCTTCTTCGATACCAACAAGGCCGATATCAAGCCCGAGATGCGGTCCGGACTCGATGAAGCGCTGCAGGTGCTCCAAGGCAACCCCACCCTGCGCATCGAGGTGCAGGGC
>JAEYRZ010000073.1 GCA_023435265.1 Pseudomonadota bacterium | reverse complement strand
GGCTGGCCGTTTATAGCGGTGACGACATCGTTGGTCTTGATACCGGCCTTATCGGCCGGGTCTCCTGGAAACACCTGGGTCACCATGACGCCCTCACGGGCGTTAAGCTTGTAATATTCGGCCAGTTCGGGGGTCAGATCCTGGATCCCGACGCCCAGCCAGCCGCGCACCACCTCGCCCTTTTCCTTCAATTGCGCGACGATGTTCTTGGCCAGGTTGACCGGAATCGCGAAACCGATTCCCTGCCCGCTGGCGACGATGGCCGTGTTGATGCCGATAACCTCTCCCTTCATGTCCAGCAGCGGTCCGCCGCTGTTACCCGGGTTGATCGAGGCATCGGTCTGGATGAAATCGTCGTATTGTCCGGCGCCGATGATGCGTCCCTTTGCGCTCACGATCCCGGCGGTGACCGTCTGTTCGAGGCCGAACGGGCTTCCGATGGCCACCACCCAGGTGCCGACTTTGGCCTGGTCCGAATTGCCGATCGGCAGCGGCGTCAAATCCTTTGCGCCCTCGATTTTGATCAGCGCCAGATCGGTTTTGGGGTCACGGCCCATCACTTTGGCATCGTATTCTTCGCCGCCCGCCAGTTTCACCTTGATCTGGTCTGCCTCGGCCACCACATGATTGTTGGTGACGATGAATCCTTCACGATCGATGATAAAGCCCGATCCGAGGCTGCGCTGTTTGAAATCACGCTGCGGCGGCTCTGCGTTGGGGCCGAAGAATTCCTCGAAAGGGTTGCGCTCGCCGCCGAACGGCTGGCCGAAGAAATGCCGGAACACCCGCCCGCCGCCTTTAAGCGTGCGCTCGGTGCGGATATTGACGACGCCCGGTTTGGCTTTTTCGGCCAGTGCCGTGAAATTGGCCGGAACCATCGGTGCGTCCTGGGCCAGGACATCACCGGCTTCCAATCCCAGGACGGCGGTGGCCAGGAACAGAATACCGGCCATTATCCCCAATGGACGACGATTGATTCGACGCATGCTCGATCCTCCTCTGTAATGCAAAACCACTGCGCTGTTTGTTGTTATCTGCGATATTAATAATGGATCAACATGACCGCAAGATGACGGCAATATTACCATTTGGTCATCTGAGCGCAGTTCCGGCGGCCATATGCGTTTTCAGCAAGGGCCGATCGTGAATGAAGATTTCGGTCGCGGGCCGGACATGCGGGTCAACTGCCTTACCGGACGTCTATCGGAGGGGCAGCCGGACCTGAAAGGTGCTGCCCGCTCCGGGGATGCTCTGCAGGGCGATGTCGCCTCCATGGGCCCGTGCGATGGCCCGTGCCAGACTGAGCCCCAGCCCGAAACCGCAGGCGTTCCGGCTGCGGTCGGCGCGATAGAAGCGGTTGAAAACAAGTGCCTGATCTTCCGGCGCGATGCCCTGACCGCTGTCGGCCACTTCGAGAAGCACCCGGTCGGCGCCTCCCGCCTTGAGGGTCACCTCCAGGCGGCCTCCCGGCCCGGTGTAGCGGATGGCGTTGTCGATCAGGTTGGCGGCCATGCGCTGCAGCATGGCCGGATCGCCTTGAACCTGGATGGACGGGGCGATGTGGCGGTCGAAATGGATGCCCTTGTCTTCTGCGGAGGCCTGGAAGAGTTCGCAGGCGCGCTGCACCAGGGCGCTGAAGTCGAGCCTTTGAACCTCGAATTGTTCGACACCCGCTTCCGTGCGCGCAATGGTGAGCATGGTATTGATCAGGGCCAGCAGGCGGTCGCACTCTTCGATCGTGCTGGCCGCCATGTGGGCGTACTCATCCGCGCCTGCGCCGCTGGTGAGCGTCACTTCGGCCAGCCCGCGGATGCGCGTCAGCGGGCTGCGCAGGTCGTGGGCGATGTTGTCGTTCATCTGCCGGGTGGAGACCACCAGGTTGCGGATGCGGTCCAGCATCTGATTGAACGTCACGGCCAGGCTGTCGATCTCGTCGTGGCGGTTGAGCACCGGCACGCGCGTATCCAGATCGGCCTGCGATATCCGCTGGGCCGTGCGGGTGATCGAAGCCACTCCCGCCAGGGCGCGGCGGGCCAGGAACCCGCCCACCCCTACGGCCAGGACCAGCATGAGGAGCATGGTCAGCCAGAAAATGCGCATGAAGGTTTGCAGCAGGCGGCTCTCGCTTTCCATGGAATAGCCGATCTGCAGAATGATTTCCGGCCCGGCCTGAGCATAGAGCACGCGTACCGGCTCGCCGCCCTCGAGTCTTTCGGTGGTGAAAACCGGTTCATGCAAGGCGAGCAATTGGTCCACCGCTTCGCGGTCAATACCGATATTCTTCCAGGAAGTCGCATTGGAAGCGGCGAACACGACGCCGCTGGGGTATAGCAGGCGCAGGAACGTCTTCTTCTCACCCGCGCTCTGAACCTGCAGGAAGGCCGTGTGCTGCAGCATTTCGACGCCTTCCAGGGCGTACACGGCACTCAACCGCCTGGCTTGCCCGGCAAGATCGGCCTCGATGCGCTGGCGCAGGGTGCCGGCCATGAGAACATAAAAAAGCATGAAGGCCAGTCCGGCCGACAGGATGAACAGCGCCGCATACCAGAGCGTCAATCGAAACGCCAGGCTGTGATGGATCCTACGAATCCGGGCGAAGAACATATCCCACCCCCCGGATGGTATGGATCAGCTTGCGGTTGAATCCCTTGTCGATTTTATCCCGCAGGCGGCAGATGCGGGCCTCGACCACATTGGTCTGCGGGTCGAAATTATAATCCCAGACCTGCTCCATGATCATGGATCGGGATACCACGCGTCCCGCGTTGCGCATCAGATAGGCGAGCAGCGAATACTCCAGCGGCTGCAGGTCGATACGTCGGCCGCCGCGCTTTACCTGCCGCGACAGCAGATCGAGCGAAAGATCGCCGACTTTGAACTGAGTGGCTTCGGTCCGTCCGCTGCCGCGCCGCTGCAGCGCCTGGACCCGCGCCAGCAGCTCGGCAAAGGCGAAGGGCTTGGTCAGGTAGTCGTCGCTGCCGGTCTGCAGCCCCCGGACGCGGTCGTCGACCGAATCGCGAGCGCTCAGAATCAGCACCGGCGTTGTGATTCCCTCTTTGCGCAGCGCTTCGATGATGGACAGGCCGTCGCGCCCGGGCAGCATGAGGTCGACGACGATCGCGTCGTATGGTTCGACCAGGGCTTTTTCATATCCTGCATGGCCGTCCGCGGTGTGGGCGATGGCATATCCAGCCGCCTTGAACCCCTTGATGATAAAATCCGCGATTTTCCGGTCGTCTTCGATCAGCAGCAGGCGCATACCCGGACTCATTTCATGATTGATTGACGTTTCCGATCGTTTAAATTAAATGGTTGGAGCGGATATTAACCAATGCGGCGGCCGAACACAAGCGGGCCGCCGTCAACGTATTCATGGGTTCATTCAAACGGAGGCAGGAGGATGAGTCTGCAGGAACGCATCAAGAAAGATCTTGCGGCCGCAATGAAAGCCAAGGACGAGGAGAAGAAAAGTATTCTGCGGGTCATCCTTGGCGAAATGAGTCGTCAATCCCAGAAAGAAATCGCCGACACGGAGACCGTCAGAATCATCAGGAAGCTGATCAAATCGGAAAAAGAAGTGCTGGCGCAAAGCGGCGCAGGGGATACCGACCGCTTCATCGAGGTGGCCGAAAGCTATCTGCCGCAAATGGCCGACGAGGATCGGATCCGGGCCTGGATCCGCGACAACATCGATTTCTCCGTCTATAAAAACAAAATGCAGGCCATGGGGCCGATCATGAAGCACTTCGGGGACAGCGCCGATGGTGCGACGGTCAAGAAAGTGCTTCAGGAAATGGCGTGACGCGCTCAGCCGGGCGGCTGCCCGCTCAGCAGGGCCCGGGCCAGGGAGAGATCATAGGCCCGGTTCGGATCGAAGGGGCCTCCCGAGTACATCGCCTTGGCCTGCTCGATGGCCGCGTACGGCACCCAGCCATGCTCCTCCCACATTTGAGGATCATCCTGATTCCAGAGCCTGAATTCAATCTCCCCCGCCGCGTGGGAACGCACATACATGCGCACGCGCTTGTTCGCCGGAAAGGGGTAATAATACAGTCCCAGCTTGTCTTTCATGTCCGCGCCGTTTCTAATCGAGAATCGATCACTCGTTCAGCAGATCGGTGGTTTGGGCCGCCACCCACCCCAAAAAATCGTCGTTGCCGCCGGCGATGGGCCAGTACACGATGCACGGGCATTCGTAAGTATGCCGCGCCTTGACCATCTGCGTCACGGCAGCGGTCTTGTCCTCGGTGGTTTTGGCGATCAGGACGGCCTCCTGGTCGTCCTGCAGCTTGTTTTCCCAAAAATAAATCGAATTCATGTGATCGAATATATTGGCGCACGCCACCAGTCTCGATTCGACCAGCTCCCGGCCGATAGCGCGGGCCTGTTCCTTGTCCTTGAAAGTGACATAGACCATGTAAATCTTCATTTTCAGCCCTCTTCAACCTCTCGGCGCCGCAAAATCCGTTTGGATCGCTCCGCGGGACGCGTCCTTTATTTCAAGAGGCCTTTGTCGATCAGGGCGCTCATCGCCTTTTGACCGATGCGGTTGACCTGGCTGAGGGCCTGGGTGAAGTGGTGCACGGCCTCCTGCCCGACCCCTGAATCGAGCATGACGCGGGCCTTGTTGAGCATTTTATCCGCCTCCAGCCAAATCGCATCCCCGGTCGTTTGCCGGGCGAGCTGCATTTCGTTGGCCAGCATGGCCGTAATGGCCTGCAAAAGCCTCACGGCTCCCAGCTGCTCCGGTTGGCTCAGGTTACCGGCCAGCTGGACGCATTGCGAGCACCAGATCAAGCCGCTCTTGATTTTTTCGCTCTGCGAAAACGAAATGATCGCTTGTCGAGAGTCCATTCGTTCGATCCTTCACTGCAGTGGGCCCGCCTGCGCGACCTCTGGAATGCGGTGACCATTCCAGGCCTTCCCGAATGCGCCGATCCACATTCATTCTGCCTGAATCGAGTCCGGTCGGGATAACGGGCCGTTCTTTAGAACCGCTGCCTATCAAAAATTCCGCTTTCATTCAAACCCGATATTATGGCAAGTTATGCGCGATCGCAATCACGGCGCGCGCAAAGACAAGCGCCCGCGCGCGCCGGCTTGTCTTCTCGCCCGGCGGAGCTGGTGAAAATGCAGACCCACCCCCCCAAACCGGAATTCAGCGCGTGGCCGCACCTTAAGGAACTGCTCCGCAAAGGGCCCGCTGCCTTTAACGGGTGTTCGCTGCAGGATCTCCCGCTGTGGGAAATCATCTGCGAGAATGAGCGCCTTTTCAATGCCATGGTGGATGCCTTCGAGGGCATGATCTATATCTGCTCCACCGATTACCGCATCGAATTCGTCAATGACCGCATGATTCAGCACCTCGGCTTCGATGCCACCGGCGAACTCTGCTATCGCGCCTTCGGGCGCCGCACGGTCTGCCCCTGGTGCATCAATCATCGGATCCTGCGCGGGGAGACCATCCGCTGGGAGGTGATCAGCCCCCGCGACGGACGATGGTATTATGTCGTCAACGCACCCATCCGTCACATCGACGGCACCATTTCCAAATATGCGATGATGATGGATATCCATGACCGCAAGCAGAATCAGGACGAACTCAAACGGCACCGTTCCCACCTGGAGGAACTGGTCAGGGCCCGCACGGCCGCGCTGACCCATGCCAATGCGCAGCTGCGCCTGGAAATCGAGGAACGCAAAGAGGTCGAAACCACCCTGCGCGAAAACCAGCAGCGCTACCTGAGCCTGTTCGAAGGATCTCGCGACGCCATCTTCATCAGCGACCGCAAAGGCCGCCTGATGGATGTCAACGATGCAGCCGTTCAGCTGACCGGCTACAGCAAGTCCGCCCTGATTCACAAGCAGGTCCAGGATCTGGACGAGAGCATCGATCCGGCGGGTTACGAAGAGTACTTTCACCGCATTCACGCCGGGCAGTCCTTCACTATCGAAGCCGCCATCCGCCGCAACGACGGGCGGCGTGTGGACACTGAATTCAGCAGCAAATCCATCACCCTGGCCGGCGTCCCCTGCATTCACACCACCGCCCGCGATATCACCGCGCGCAAAGAGTCCGAGGAGGCATTGCGCTGGAGCGAGCACAAGTACCGCGAACTGGTCCAGAGTACGAACAGTCTGATCATCCGTTTCGACACGCAGGGCCGCATCACGTTTTTCAATGAATACGCCCAGGAATTCTTCGGCTACAGCGAAGCGGAAATCATCGGCCGCAACCTCATTGGAACCATATTGCCGTATACCGACAGTCAGGGACGCGACATCGGCGTTCAGCTGGCCGACTTCTTCGATCATCCGGACAAGTACAAGACCAGCGAGCTGAAGAATATCAAACGCAACGGCGAACCGGTGTGGGTCGCCTGGACGAACCGGCCGGTCCTCGATGCCTCCGGAAATACCGAAGAATATCTCTGTGTGGGCGTAGACATCAGCGAACGCCGTCAAGCCCGCCGCCAGATTCAGACCCTGACGCATGAACTGCTCAAGGCCCAGGAGAATGAGCGTTACAAAATTGCGCGCGACCTGCACGATCACATCGCCCAGGACCTTTCCAGCTTGAAAATCGGCCTGCAAACATTGTTTCCGGCCGAGGGAGGCAGCCCCGAAGCGCGCCGCAAAGTCGACGAACTCGTTCAGCTTCTGCAGCGCTCCATTTCCGAAGTCCGCAACATGGCCTACGACCTGCGCCCTCCGGGTCTGGATCAGCTGGGCCTGGTCAATACGTTGTTTCTTTACTGCGAGGATTTCGCAAAGAGCAGTCAGCTGAAAATCGACTTCATCGCCGCCGGCCTGGACGACCTGGTGTTGGAACAGGACATCCAGATCAATGTCTACCGCCTGGTTCAGGAAGCCCTGTATAATGTCAAGAAGCATGCCGAAGCCAAGGGCGTGACCGTACGCCTGGTGGCCTCTTCGCCCAATCTGCTGCTCAGAATCATCGATGACGGCAAAGGTTTCGATGTCGAGCGCTGGCGGGCCAAATCGTACACCGAGAAGCGCATGGGGCTGCACAGCATGGTCGAACGGGTCGGCCTGCTGGACGGCAGCATCGACATTCGTTCGCGCTTCGGCAAAGGCACCGCCATTCTCATCACCATTCCGATAAAGGAGCAGTACCGTGACCAGCAGAACGCGGATTCTGATCATCGATGACCATCCACTGTTCCGTGAAGGCATCAAGACGATTATCGAGCGCGAAGGGCGTTTCGAAGTGATCGGCGAGGCCGGTACAGGCCGCGAAGGCCTTGAAAAGGCGTGCCAGACCCGGCCGGATGTCATCCTGATCGACATCTCGCTGCCCGATGAAAACGGGATGGAACTGACCCGCAAGATCCGCCGGCAGCTGCCGCGCACGAAAATCATGATTCTGAGCATGCATTCCAAGATCGACTACATCGTCGAGGCCTTCCAGGCCGGTGCCACCGGCTACGTGGTCAAGGAGTCGGCGGCCGATCGTCTCGCCCAGGGCCTCGATGCGGTCGCGGCAGGTGAGTTTTTCCTCGACAGCTCCATATCGCACGAAGTGGTCGCCAAGCTGATGCAGTCTCCGGCCAAAGAAGCAAAAGTGAGCGACACCGGATACAGCAAGCTGACCTCCCGCGAACAGGAAATCATGCGCATGCTCGCCGAGGGCGTCAGCAAAGCCGATATCGCCGACCGCCTCTGCATCAGCATCAAAACCGTCGAAAACCACCGCACCAACATCATGCACAAGCTCGATATCCACAGCGCCATGGAACTCGTGCGCTATGCCGCGCGCCTGGGACTGATCGACGTAGAGTTGTGGAAGGAGTAAACGAACCCTTCAGGGGGCGCAGCATTGGGAAGAACTCCCGGACGCGGCGGGAAAACCCATAAAAATGAGCCAGCCGCTTCATGGACACGCGGCCCCGATCTTTAATATAGTGGCCTCACGGTTGATGGAAGTTCGTTCATATTATATGTTCGAACAGACAGTTACCCCACAAATCAACAAAAGGAGGCCCCATGATCTCGTCTCCCTGCAAGGACTGTCAAAACAAGAACTTCCCCAAAGACGAGTGTCTCAAGACCTGTGCCCTGATTCAAAACATTCAAAGCCTGCAGCTGTCCCGCAGGGAAAGCAATGTCTATACTGCCGTGGATTTTACGGAAGAGAGCCGCTTTCAGATCGCGTCGCCTTTCGCAAGTGCGCTGAGCGTGTGCTGAAACTCGAATCGACCGAACGTACGAGAAGACTGCTTGTTGATTATGGGAAATGAATTTTTCGCACTTTTTTTTGGGATTTTTTCCCATGCTACCGGGATGATCCCGGCCTTTGCGCATTCCTGCGGGCAGGCGCGGCCTTTTCCATCTCCCGCTTGCCGGCACGGCATCGGCCGGGGTACCGCAGAAATGGAACCAACCATGGCCGATCAAACCAAAAACAAAGACATTCCAACAAGGGAGGTCGATGGATCGCTTCGATCCACCAACGGCATACCGGAATCCAATGCCATGAAAACCCGTGAAAAAAACCGACATGTGGACATCATCGCGATGGTCCGCAGCTTACAGCGAACCGAGGGGCAGAGTGACTGCTTCCGCCGGGGGATCAGCGAGTGCGATGAACTCAAGTGCACCTGGCGGCAGTATTGTCTCAGCAAGACCGTCGACGAGCGTTAAGCATTCACTCCGCCCTTGCGCTCCCCCCTTCGTTAGGCTTGTCATCTGTCCGCTTGGTATAAATAGCTGCCGTGCGGCGCGCAGATCGCCGGGGCTTACCTCTTGCCTTCACGAGCGTTATCAATCCCATCATTCCAGAATCGACAGATCGTACCGCTGAGATCCGACGACGCGTTCAGGAAATGCGGATGCCAATGGGACGGCAACAGCTTCCGATAGCGCTGCTGGCCATAGCGTGCGTCGATGAGCAGGATAATGCCGCGGTCCGCTTCGGAGCGGATCACCCTGCCGGCCGCCTGCAGCACGCGGTTGATGCCCGGATACTGATAGGCGAATTCGAAGCCGCAAGCGCCTCGCCGGTCGAAGTGATCGCGGATCAATTCGCGTTGAATGCAGATCCCCGGCAGGCCGACCCCCACGATCACGGCTCCGGCGAGCCGTTCGCCCACCAGATCGATCCCCTCTCCGAAAACGCCTCCCAGCACCGCGAATCCGACCAGCGTCTGCGCCGCGTCATGCTCGAAAGCGGCCAGGAACGCCTCCCGATCGGCCTCGGTCATCTCGGGCCGCTGCGCCAATATGCGCAGATCGCCGTGATCGCCCGCGAACTGGCGCTGGACCATCTCTTGATAGGCGTAGGAAGGGAAAAACAGCAGGTAGTTGCCTTTGCGGGATCGCACCAGCGCGGCAGCGGCGTCGCTGACCGCCTTGCATGAGGCTTCACGGTTGCGGTACAGGGTTTGAATGCGCGTCTCGGCTACGACCGTCAGATTATGGGCCGGAAAAGGCGTTGGAATATTGAGCCTGCGGGCCTCGGGGGAGCAGCCCAGTACGGTCTGAAAAAAGTCCGCCGGAGTCAGCGTGGCCGAAAAGAGAACACCCGGTCCGCCGCCCTGCCATATTTCGCGCAGCTGGGGCGCCGGATCGACGCAAAACAGCTGGATGGTCCAGTCATCGGACGACTCGGTGTAAATCGTACGGTGGCACTCGGCATACTGTTCGGCAGTACGTAAAAAATTCAGGCACTCGAAAAAAAAAGTCAGCAGCGGCTCGCGGAACGTGGTGCGCACATTGCGCGCCAGCCACCGTTCGGCGGCGTATACGAACTGTTGCACACGCTCGATCAACGCATCCGGCCGTGCGCCGACGCTCAGCGTTCCGCCGGCCTCACGATCCTCCCGCCGGGCTGCGGCCATCCAGGTGTTGATGCGTCCGAGGAGGCGGTAAATCTCGGGCAGTTCATCCCTCAAGGTACGCCGCAGGGCCAGCACGGCGTCCTTGGAGAGTTCGGCCGAAAACATTTCGCGGGCGCGGTCCAACAGGTTGTGCGCTTCGTCCACGAGCAGGGCATGCCGGGCGCCCTCCTCCATAAAGAGCCGGCGCAGCGCCACGCGGGGATCGAAAACATAGTTGTAATCCCCGATCACGACGTCCGCCCATTGGGTCAGTTCCAGGGAAAGTTCGAACGGGCATACCCGATGCTTCCGGGCGACCGCCTCGATGGCCGGGCGGGTCAGCGCATCATGGCCAAAGGCCTCCTGCAGGGCGTCGTTGATGCGGTCGAAAAACCCTTCTGCATGGGGGCACTCTTCCGGAAAGCAGTCGCTCTCGGGGTTCAGGCAGATCTTGTCCTTGGCCGTAAGGCTCACCGATTTGACGCGCAACCCTTTGCCGCGCATCACATCCAGGGCCGTTTCGGCGGCCAGCCGCCCGGTGGTGCGCGCCGTGAGGAAGAGGATCTTTTGAACGTGGCCCTCGCCCAGGTTTTTTACGGCGGGATACAACACCGCCATGCTCTTGCCGATTCCGGTGGCTGCCTGCACCAGCAGTTGGCCGCCGTCCCGCAGAACCCGATAAACCGCGACCGCCATGTCGCGCTGCCCGGCGCGGTACCCGCTGAAAGGGAACGGAAGCGACGCGATGCCGGGGTCGCGCACCGCCGACCAACCGGCCTGCTCGCCGAACCAATGCTCCCAGCGCCGCAAAAGGTCGTTGAAAAAGGATTCCAGTTCGGAGGTCTCGAAGATGCGCGTATGTTCGCGGTGTCTGCCGCCGGGCGCCTGGACATAGGTCAGCCGCACCGCGATCCGCCCGAGGGACTCTTGACAGGCCCACATGTAAGCATAGCATTGGGCCTGCCCCCAGTGGACGGGATCGGAATGCACCTCGATTTCATCCAGCGGACGATGGGTCGTCTTGATCTCCTCGACCACAGTCAGCGCGTCGTCCACGAACAGCCCGTCGATGCGGCCGCTGATCACGAGATCGAAGCGTTCCCGCGCCGCCTGGATGCGAACCGGCACCTCGGCCTGGTAATTTGCGGGGCGTTGATTCTGATAACGGCGGTGGAGGCGAATCCCCTCCGCGGCCCGCACGGCTCCGAAGTAGTCCAGCCGCAGGTCGCCGCTGCGCAGGACCCGTTCGGCCAGCGAACGCACCGCCAGGTGCAGCACCGGTCTGGTCACGGGGGAGATTTCGGCTGAAGTGGGGCCGACCGCGCGGATGTCGTTCAGGGGATGGGACATCGATACGCTTCGGCGGCGGCCGAATAAGGCGTGCGGTGCAGCCAGAGGATGTGCGTCGCCTTGAGCCGTTCGGCGCGCTGCTGCAAACGGTACTCCATGCGGCAGGTGGCCAGCAATCCGAACGGGTTGCCGGCATCCGCGGTTTCGACGAGCATCCCCAGGCGCAGGCAACCGGCCACACAGGCGCCGCATTGCGGATCCACTTCGTCGGGTGGTGCCAGCAGGGGCGGACAAGCGCATCCAAGAACCGGAATACTAAGAACAAGTGCGAAAAAAAATGGCTTCATGGGCGATCCCCGATGCAGGTTGTTGGAGAGACGGCATGATATAACCGGCGGGAAAAGCATGTCAATCGACAACATGAGCGGCGATTGCGGCCGGGGCGGAACCGCCGCCGGCAGCGCACCCTTGCAAAACGGGAGGATCCGGGTTAGGTGGAGGGCTTCCCCTCAAATTCAATGGAGTAAAAAATATGCAGATGCGACCCCTCGGCCGATCGGGAATCACGCTTTCGGCCATTATCATGGGCACCTGGCAGGCCGGCAAGGCCATGTGGACCGGCATCGACGACCGCCAGACACGCACGGCCATCCGGGCTGCCTTCGACGCCGGCGTGACCGCCTTCGACACGGCCGAAGTCTACGGCAACGGCCATTCGGAACGCATCCTGGGTGAGGCGCTGGCCGGCGTCCGCGACAAAGCCGTGATCGCCACCAAAGTGTTCTCCAACCACCTGAAATTCGACCAGGTGATTGCGGCCTGCGACCGCTCGCTCAAGAACCTGGGCACCGATTACATCGACTTGTACCAGATCCACTGGCCTCCCGGCGCTTTCGGCCACGCGCCTGTGCCGATCGAGGAACCCCTGCGCGCGCTGAACCAGCTAAAAGAGCAGGGCAAAATACGGGCGATCGGGGTATCCAACTTCAACCGCGAACAACTCCAGGAGGCGTTGCGTTTCGCTGCAGTCGAAAGCCTGCAGCCTCCCTATTCGCTGTTCTGGCGCTGGGTGGAAAAGACGGTGGCACCCTTGTGCGCCGAACACCAGATGACCGTTCTGGCCTACTCGCCGATGGCTCAGGGACTGTTGACAGGCAAGTTCGGCCCCGGCCACACCTTTGAAAAAGGCGACCACCGCTCCGCCAATCGCCTGTTTCAACCTGAAACATTCGATCGCGTTCAGACCGCCTTGGGTCAGTTGCGCCCCATTGCACAGAAATACGCCGTCACGCTCGGACAACTGGCGCTGGCCTGGGTCATCGCCCAGCCGGGCACCTGCGCCATCGCCGGGGCACGCAACACCGAGCAGGCGCTCCAGAACGCCGCCGCCGGCGAGATCCGGCTGAGCGATGAAGACCTGGCGGCCATGGACCGCATCGGCCGCAGCGTGACCGATCACCTGGACGACGACCCGGTATTGTGGAAGTGGTGATCCGTGAACGATAAAGGCCGCAAATCGTTGCTTTGCCCCAACTGCCGGCGGCTCATCAGCGTCGATGAGCCGCGCTGCCCGTATTGCGGTATTGCCGCTCCGGGATCGCGCTGGAAAAACAACCCGCTCACCCGGGGTCTCTCCGGCGACCAGCTCATCCGGGCGATCATCTACGCAAATATCGCGATGTACGTCCTGTCACTGGTCATTCAGCCCCGCGGCATGGGCTTGACCATGAACCCGTTCCGGTTGCTGGCACCGACCAGCGAAAGCGTGGCCGTTCTGGGGGCGACCGGCACCTGGCTGGGAAGCATCGCGGCCAACTGGCGGACTCTGATTACCGCCAGTTACCTGCACGGATCGGTCCTGCACATTTTCTTTAATCTCTTCGCCCTGTATCAGCTCGGCCCCCTCATTATCCAGCTCTACGGCCCGTACCGCTTCATGGCCATCTATACACTCAGCGGTGCCGGCGGATTTCTGCTCTCCTATTTCGCCCATATTTATCTGACGCTCGGCGCCTCGGCTTCGCTGTGCGGGCTGATCGGCGCGGCGCTCTATTACGGCAAAAACCGCGGCGGTACATTCGGCCAGGCGGTTTTCCGCCAGGTGGGCGGTTGGGCCCTGGGGCTCCTTCTCTTCGGGTTTCTGGTTCCGGGAATCAACAACTGGGCGCACGGCGGCGGCATGGCCGCGGGCGCTCTGCTCGCCCTGATGCTCGGATATAATGAAAAACGCCGCGAGGACCTGGTTCATCGGGTGCTCTCCGGCGCATGCCTGCTGATCACCGTGCTCGTTCTGCTCTGGTCCATATTGATGGGACTTCGCTTCCTGCTGCGCTTTTAACGCCATTGTTCCGTACGGCCCGGCGCATCCGCCGCGGCTCATCGAACACCTGTCGTCGTGTCAAGAAGGGAGGAGTCCATGGCCACCTCGACCCTGCGCACGGTTCTCTATCCACGCCATATCGAACTGAGCGCCCGAATGGTGCCTTTCGGCGGCTGGGAAATGCCGGTCCAGTACCCCACGGGCATTCTGCAGGAGCACCTGATCACCCGCCGTCAGGCCGGATTGTTCGACGTCTCGCATATGGGACGCTTTTCGATTCGCGGCCCGCATGCCCTGCCCTTTCTGCAGAAGGTTCTGACCAACAATGCGGCCGCTCTGGAAGTCGGCCAGAGCCAATATACAATGCTCGCCGATGCCGGAGGCGGCGCAATCGACGATGCCTATCTGTACCGCTTTTTCGACGATGCCTACCTGCTGGTGGTCAATGCCGCGAACCGGGACAAGGATTGGCGGCATCTGATGGAGGTCCGGGGAGGCGACGCCGATACGGCCGTCGAGGATCTGACCGACGATCTGGCCATGATCAGCCTTCAGGGGCCGCAATCCAAAGCGATTCTGACCGAACTGATCGGCGCGCAGCATCTGCCCGAACCCCGGCGCAATGCCCTGAGCATCGCCCGCTACAACGATACGGCGCTTTGGGTGGCACGCACCGGGTACACCGGCGAACCTCTTTGCTTCGAGCTTTTCATGCCGGCCCAGTCCGCAACGGGCATCTGGGACCGCCTGCTGGCCGAGGGCGCCCGACCGGTGGGCCTCGGCGCCCGCGACACGTTGCGGCTGGAGGCGGGACTTCCCCTTTACGGTCACGAACTGGGCCTGGACCCCGAGGGGCGGCCGATTCCGATCTTCGCGCTTTCGCTGGCGCGTTTCGCGGTCAGTTTTGCGACGCTCAAGGGTGATTTTATCGGGCGGGACGCCCTGAGGGATCAATTCGAAGCCTATCAGGCGATCGCCGCCGGCCGATTCAACCGCGCAGGCGCGCTGCCGCGCATGATCCGCTGCTTCGAAGTGATCGATAAAGGCATCCCGCGCGCCGGCGCGCCGGTCCGCTTCCGCGGCCAGCCGGCCGGGCATGTCACCAGCGGAACCATGGTTCCGTTCTTCCGCTTCGCCGGCCGCGGCATTGAGGCAGTCATCAGCGACGACACCGAGCGCAGGGCGATCGGGTTGGCCTTGATCGACAGCCGATTGCCGGAAGGCGCCGAAATCGAGATCGAGGTACGGGGTAAGATGGTGCGGGCCGGCGTCATGCCCTATCTGCTGCGCAGCGAGGCGCCGCCGTATGCGCGCGCCATCACCTGGTCCGACTATCGTGCCGGCCGCCGGCCGCCCCCGTGCGAAAGCTGCGCAACCCCCCTCCACTGGTTACAGTCCGCAGTCGAGAACACCCAGTGGCGGCAGCAGGAATGCATCAACCTGATCCCCTCGGAAATGACCCCCTCGGCATTGGTGCGCCTGCTTTCCATACAGGATCCGGTCGGCCGTTATGCGGAGCACAAGCCGGTCAAGGCCTTCGCCGACGCGGAGGTCTTCTACTATCAGGGAACCGGCTTCATCGCCGCCGTCGAACAGGCGCTGTCCGAAGAAATGCGTCGATTTCTGGGCTGCCGGCAGGTCGAAACCCGTCCCATATCGGGCCAGATGGCCAACATGGTGGTGTTCAGCGCCCTGCTCGATTTTATCAACCGGAGCGACCGTAGAAGCGAGCAGCGCCGCATCCGGCGGGTCATGAATCATCACATCATCCGCGGCGGACATCTGAGCGCGCAGCCTATGGGCGCACTGCGCGACTTCGTGATGCGCGACCCCGAGGGGGAGCGGCCGGCGGTGGTCAACTTCCCGGTCATGCCGGACAATCCCTATGCGATCGACGTGCCGGCCTGCGGCGCGCTGATCGATCGCTGGCGGCCCGAACTGATCATCCTGGGCAAAAGCATGATCCTGCATAAAGAGCCGGTGGCCGACCTGCGCCGCGTCATCGACGACCTGGGTCTGGGCACCGTTCTGATGTACGACATGGCCCACGTCCTGGGGCTTGTCGGACCCCATTTCCAGCAGCCGTTTGCCGAAGGCGCCGACATCGTGACCGGATCGACGCACAAAACCTTCTTCGGCACGCAGCGGGGCGTGGTCGCGGCCGACATCGCCCAGGAAGACGCGCAGGGCCTCGAACTCTGGGAAGCCGTGCAGCGGCGGGCCTTCCCGGGCGCGGTGAGCAATCACCATCTGGGTACCCTGCTGGGATTGCTGCTGGCGACCATGGAAATGAACACCTTCCGCGAACCCTATGCCGCCCGGGTGATCCGCAACGCCAAGGCTTTTGCCCGCGCGCTCAAGGACGCCGGACTGGATGTGGCCGGAGACCCGGCCGTCGATTTCACCGAAACGCACCAGGTGATCGTCGAAGTCGGTTATGCCAAGGGGCCGCGCATCGCGGGGTTGCTCGAAGAAAACAACATCATCTGCAATTTCCAGGCGGCGCCGAAGGAGGAAGGCTTCACCGCCTCGGGCGCCCTGCGCCTGGGGGTTGCCGAGATGACCCGCTACGGTATGCGCGAGCAGGCGTTTCAGGAAATTGCGCAGTTGATGGCCGACTTGATCCTGCGCGGCCAGGATATCAAGGAGCCGGTCACGGCACTGCGCCGGCAATACCTCGAAATGCAATTCTGCTTCGAGGACGAGGAAATGGCCGCACTCCTCGAAAAGCTGCGCGCGCAGATATAAGTTTTTCGTGACGCGCCCGGATCGACTCGGGAACGCTCGGACGAAACAATGACCGTAGACAACTCCCCCGCCGCCCCGTCCCGGAAATGCCGAGACCACGAGCATTGCCGCAGACGCCGCTTCCGCGCGCTTGGCCTGGCGAATACGAGGGCCCTGTACTGCCCCGCCCCTGCTGCCGGCACCGAGATGCGCGCCCGCATCACGCTCCGACCGCGCGTTCCATTACCGCCGCCTCCTGCCCTTCCGGAAACGGCCGTTGGCGAGCCCTCCTGAGCATACGCGATCGCGCCGCCCTCACGCGTAATCTTTTTCTAAAGATTCGAAACAATTGGGTCGAAATTACCAATTGTGGGCGGAGGGCTGAAATGGGGCGGGTTGTCCTGCAGGATTTGAAAACGGGTGCGGTGCTGGAGGAAGATGTCCGTGACATCAACGGCCGGTTGCTGCTGTGCAAGGGGCAATCCGTGGATGCCGAGCATATCAGGATCCTCAAGATATGGGGTGTATCCGAAGTCGAGGTCACGCAAGCACAGACCGCCGCGGTATCCAGCACGCAAGTCGAAGACGACCGCGGGCGGGCCGATGCCCGCCGTAGTGTCGAGACGATTCTGCAGCACATCGAAACCTCCCATCCCGGCATCGCGGTGATCGTCCGCACGGCAACCGACTACCGCCATCGAAACGGGCTTATGGCCGCTTTCGGACCGACACAACCCCTCTCCGTGGATTTCAAGCTGGATCTTTCCACCGGGCTGAAGACGCAGATCGAATTTTCGGAAATCGAACTGCCCGAATCCTCGGCAATCATCGCCGATTTCAATGCGGTGTTCCAGGACCCCTCCGCCTCGGCGTCCGACATGGCCGACGTGATCGCCCGTAGCCCCAGCCTGACGGCGCTCCTGATCAAGATCGCCAACTCCGCGGCATTTGGCTTCCTGTCGAAAATCGATACCGTCACGCGGGCCGTCGCCATGCTCGGCGCACGGGAAGTCAACGCGCTGGTCATGGGCATCGCCGTAATGGGAATTTTTCAGGGCATTCCCAAAGACCTGGTCGATATTCACACCTTTGTCCGGCACAGCCTGGCCTGCGGCATTCTGTCCAGGATTCTTGCGGCCCACAGGCAACTCCAAAATACCGAACGGCTGTTTGTTTCCGGGTTGCTTCACGACATCGGCCGCCTCGTCCTGTACCGCTACTTTCCCGAACAGGCCAAGCTGCTGCTTCAGATGGCCCGCAAGACCGGCCTTTCGGTCTACGAGCTGGAAGCCGAATGTCTGGGCGTCCGGCACGCGCAGATCGCTGAACCCCTGCTGCGCAAATGGAACTTTCCCGCCGCCCTGCAGAACGCCATCGTGCACCACCACCGGCCGTCGCGCTCCGCGGATCCCGCCGAAGCGGCCATCGTTCACATGGCGGACCTTGCGGTCAACGCGATCGGCCTGGGGCACAGCGGGGAGCATATCGTCCCGCGCTTCGAACCCATGGCCTGGGATGCGCTGGCGATCGCCCCCGGTGCGCTGGAAACCGCTCTGAAGCAGACGATTCAACAGCTTGGAATCATGGAAGCCCTGTTCATGGAGGTTATGAATGACATTTAGCGAGCCGGTCGGAAAAGAGGAGCGGCGGCCGACCGCCGGGGAACAAAAATACCGTTCGGTGCTCGAGGCGATCGAACAGGTGCTCTCGATCGGCGATTTTCAAAAACAAGTGGATCACCCCGTCGAACCGCTCGAACTGGTCGAGCTCACCGCTCGGCGCGTCAAGGAAATCATCCCGTTCGAAGTCGGTGCCGTCTATCTGGTCGACCAGACCACTTCCGACATCCGTCCCGCCTGCTTTTTCCCGGAAGAAAGGAAAGGCGGGCTTCAGGAATGCCTGCCGCAGTTGATCGAAAACGGCTACATCGCCTGGGCGCTGCGCGAGCGGCGCGGCCTCACCGTTTTCGCCGACCACCGCAACCGGGTGCTCCTGCATGTCATGGCGACCTACTCCCGGATTCGAGGAATTTTTATCGGTCTTTTGCCGGCCCGTTCGCCCAGGCTGCCCGACGGATCGCTTCAGGTGCTTTCGCTGCTGCTTCGGAACGCCGCCAATACGCTGGAGAGTTTGGAATACCTGGAGATGTTCAAACGCCAGAATGCCGAACTCCAAACTCGGGTGGATGAAAAGGTCAGCGAGCTGCGCAAGCGCGACAGCCAGATGCTGAATGCGCGCAAGATGGATGCCATCGCCACCCTGGCCAGCGGGGTGGCGCACCAGTACAACAACGCACTGGCGATGCTGTTCGGCTACCTGGACTTGACCAAGATGGCAGTAGCCAGCGGACGGGATGTCGCCAAGTACGCCGAACGCATCGAAACCGCCGCCGAGCGCATGCGGGAGCTGACCTCCAAGCTGCTGGCCTACGCGCGCGGCGGCAAATACAATCCCGAGACCCTCTTTATCGAAGATCTGGTTGAAATTGCGCTGAACCCGCTGAAGAAGAATGTCGAGCAGCCCATCGAAGTTCTGCTGACGCTTCCGCCCAGGACATTCCGCGTTCACGTCGATGCAACCCAGATGCAGCTCGCAGTGTCGGCCATCATCACCAACGCATCGGAAGCCCTGGAAAGCGGAGGCCGGATCCGTATCGACGCCACCAAAGTGTCCCTCCCGGAATCTTCCGGGGAAACTCCGGTGCAGTTGAGCGCCGGCGAATATATCCTGCTGCGGATCGCGGACGATGGCCGGGGCATGGACGAGGAAACGCTGCAGCACATCTTCGAGCCCTTCTTCTCGACCAAGTTCATGGGCCGCGGATTGAGCATGGCCGCCACCTACGGAATCGTCAAGAATCATCACGGGGAGATTACGGTTGAATCGACGGTCGGCAAAGGCACCACGGTGCAGGTTTATCTGCCGGCGATCGACTGAATCGAATATGCGCGTTCGCCCGATCAATCAGCCGGCGAACAATGCGGAATCCGCATGCGATCCACCCGGCAACGGCCTGCCCGGATCTTGAGGCAGGAAGGAGAAACCAGTGAAGCGTATACGCAAAAAGTGCGGGAGTGCCGCCCCGGAGGCCGAATCGTCCGGGCGAAAGGGCAAGCGGGGCCGGCAGGAACCGGATGCGCAGAACTCCCCCAAACCGCCCTGGATCGACGGACCCAGCTGGTACCAGCCCCAGGAAAAACTTCCCGAAGTATGGAAGGGCCGGCGCTAGCGCCGCGCTCGCCGCCCGGAGGCGTCAGGCGCGGAAACCGGATGCGGGTTCTTCGAGCTTTACCAGGCTGTAGAATACGGGCGTCGCGCCGCAGGCAAGGCGCGCGGCTTTCAAATCGCTGCGCATGCACGCCGGTACGCGAGCATTTCTTAAACACCACG
Organism: Pseudomonadota bacterium; assembly: GCA_023435265.1. GTDB lineage: Bacteria > Desulfobacterota > Desulfobacteria > Desulfobacterales > Desulfosarcinaceae > UBA2230. The sequence goes on along the minus strand of JAEYRZ010000073.1, from coordinate 4,815 downwards.
CCACACAGCATCACGGCCTGGTGCGATGTTTTTCGACAGCCTGTTACACCGCAATGGCGGCATATTCGCGCGCGACGCGCTCTCCACCGTAGATCCGCTCCAGCCGCCGGACGATGAAATGTCCTCGGGCCGTATCCTGGAAATGATGGATGAACATGGTATTGATCATCACGCCGCCGGCCGCGCCGACCAGCGGCAGCGCCTGGGCCGCGGCTTTCTCGCCCACCGTGACGCCGAAGCGCGAAGCGATTTGACTGATGAAGCGCACCAGCACCGGCGCCCCTTCCTGCGACAATCCCCGGGCGGCGATATGCCGCGCGGCGTCGCGCAGGCTGCGCGCCAGGAGCGCACGCATTGCGAAATAGCCGCTTTCCGCCGCATTGTCGTTGCCGGAACGGCCGCCCAGGGCGAAAACCTCGAGGCAGGCCAGCAGCGTCTCCGCGTCACGGATCGACTCGCCCTCGCTGCGTGCGATTTCGATGATCGAGCGCAGCATGATCACCGTCGAAAACGGCAATTCCATCAGCAGGCCGGGCAGGCCTAAAATTCCGCCCATGCCACCGCCCGCCGCGGCCAGGAGCGTATGCGTGCGTTCGGCCGAAGCCCGTCCCGGTGCTTCGGCCAGAGATCCGGCCGCAATCCGCAGCGCCTTCTCCAGCGCCGCCCGCACGCTACGGTTGAGTTGACCGGACCACTTTTCGGGCAATAAATTCATGCCCGTTCAAGGGGCGTGCCGAGCAGGGCGGTCATTCGGATCGCCCAGCCGGGGTTCTCCAGCAATGCTTTGGCCTGGCGCAAGGCGGAAAAATCTTCAGGAGTCATCGATTCGGGAGCCATGCCGATAAAATAGACCGCTTCCCGCGCGAAAGCAAATCATACACTGCGGCCCGGCTGTTCTGAGATGCCCGGCACGTCGCGGACCATTTTCCGGCAGCCGGGTCCCGGCATCCTGCCGCTGCCCCTGCACCGGCGGCTCTAACCGCCTGCTCATCCACTTAGCCTTCCAGCACGCGTTCCAGTTCCTCCCGGGCCCGATCGAAAGGATCGGGTTCGGCCTCGGGCCGGCTGACGGTTCGGGCAGGCAGAACGAAGAAATAGAGCGTCTGGCAAAGAAAGAAAAGCCAGACGGCCAGCACCTGGGCGGCCGCCGATCGGGGCCAGAGCATGATCACCAGTCCGGCTCCACCCACGGCCGTGAGCAGTTCCGCGGTCAGGGCGCGCAGCGGTGCGTGCCGAAAACAGATGCCGCTGCGGATCCAGCAAAAGACGCCCAGGGTCAGCCACAGGAACCCGCTGCCCGCGGCCGGCCAGAATACGGCGCCCAGCAGCAGCACGAGCGGGAAAATCAATCCGGCGATGCGCGCGCCGCTCCAGCGGGCCAACAACAGCGAATACAGGGTCAGATCGAGCCACAGCGCGGCTTTGAAGGCCGGCGGCCAGGCCCAGCGGGCACTCAGATACCAAGCCGCCGGAGCGAGACACATTCCGCTGAGCAGCCCGAACACGATGGTGGTGCGGATCGGCCGGTTCATGCGTCACCTCCCTTGCGCAGCGCCTCCTTGCGCCGGATCAGCTCGAGTTCGATCTCCTCCTCGCCGGGCGGCGCCCAGGCAGGCTCCGCCGGGCACGCGGATCCGGTCTGCTCCCGGCCAGATTGATCCGCCTGGCGGCCCGCGGTCGCTGCCTTGATCTTGAGCTGGTCGTACTGCAGGCGCTGGCGCGCGACCGTTTCAGCCAATTGCCGCCGCTCTTCCTCAACCGACTGGATCTGCCGCCGCAGCGCTTCGCGGGCCGAACGCTGCGCGTTCCCCTTGCGGATCAGCATCCTGGCGATGTCGTCCTTCTCCTTGCGCAATGCCAGGTCGAGATCTTCTTCGAGTTTGACCGATTCCCGTTCGCGGGCGTCCACATCGCGCTGCAGCTGCACGCCGGTCCGGGCGAGCCATTCGAGGCGCGCCGCTTTGCGCTGCAGATCGGCTTCCATTTCGCGGAGGTACTGCTTGAGCAGCAGCGGCTTATCCTCGATCTGATCCATAACGCCGTGCAGATCGGCTTTCCACAAGGTCAACATGCGAGTCAAGATACCCATTGCGCCCTCCTTTACTTTTTGGCCCGCCGGCTCTGGTAGGCGTCGTACTGCAGCGCTTTGGCGTTTTTCTTCTGCTTTTCAGCCACCGCGGCCGGGGCGCCGCTGAACGTCTCTTCCACCCCCTTGCGCAGCGCCCGCACGTCCGTTGCAAGGTTCTGCGTGACTTCCGGCGCCTGCAGCGTGCCGTTGACTGCACCGGTGCGCGTTTCATACTCCTGTATCAGGCGCAGGGCTCCCTGTTTCTCGCCCTTGCGGACCGCATCAGCCACCGACTCCTTGAGGCGTCCAAAATCTTCCTGCAGCACCCGGCTACCCCAGGCCGCCCTGTCGATGCTGGCCATGACCGCCTTGTCATCCGCCACGCAGGCCACGTCCAGGGACTGGCCCGAGACGAGTGTGCGGGTTGCGCCCGCCTGTTGGTAGCGGACCGTTACGCCGTCCAGGATGTAGCGCCGGGGCCGATCGGCAGGCAGCTGCAGGGTCAGAAAGATTCTGCGCTGCTCGGCGCTGAGCAGATCTCCGGGCCGGATCACGGCGGCCTCCCCGTCGATGCGGATCGGAAAGCCGCCGGCGTCGACGACCTGCAGCCCATGTTTCAGCGGAATGCGAAGTTCCAGGCCGGCGGCGGCCACATCACGCGCCGTCTCGAATTCGTGCGCCAGGACCGCTGCGAAGGCATTCGGATTCTCCAGAAAATGATAGCGCCCGGCGCCATAGTCGGCGAGCGCGGTCATCAACGCCTCGTTGAAATCCAGGCCCACGCCAACCGTGCTCACGGCGATGCGCTGAACGGCGGCCCCTGAGGCCATTTGCCCGAGCGCGGCCGGATCGGTCAGGCCGTGGTTCGCCAGACCGTCGGAAATCAGGATCACCTTGCGCTGCCGGCCCTCGGAGGGAACCTGACGCAGCGCGTCGATTCCGGCGCTCAGGCCGCCGCCCAGATTGGTGCCCCCGCCGGGCATGACCTGCTCCACCAGCGTCGCGAATCGTCGGCGCTGCGCCTCGGTCATCGGCGTCAGCGGAAAAAGGGTCTGGATCGCCGTGTCATACACGACGAGGCTCAGGCGGTCCTCGGGCGACAGCCGCCTCAGCATCTGGATGATCGCCTGGCGCGCGTCATCGATCTTCTGTCCCGCCATGGAGCCGCTGCGGTCCAGAACCACGACCAGGTCGACGTTCTGACGCGTCCGGTCGACCGGTCGGCGGATTTCGGCGGCCGTCAGGTCGAGCGCCATGGAGAAGCGACCGTCCGACCCGACCAGGATCTTGTCCTGAACCAGCCGCGTCGCCACACCGATCACGTCGTCCGATCGGGTCTCGGGATACGCATTGGCCATTATCGACCGACGGTTGTCCAGCAGCACCAGCGCGGCGCTGATCGCCCCGATCAGGGCGATAACGAGCCATACACTCTTTTTACACGCCTTCATGAGCATTTCCTTTCGTTTGGGTTTAGCGAAATGGTCTTCATTGGAGTCGATTGTATGCGGTCGCCCTGAAAAGACAATTCAAACAAATGCAAAAGGTTAGAGCCTTTTTTTTACAAAACTTTAACTTTGCAGCAGCTTCGATTTCGGTTATGACAGCATCGAACCCAACCGGAGAGGGCCCATGAAGCATCCCAAGGCACGCATCCTGATTGTCGAAGACGACTCCGCCATTTTGAACGGCCTACTGGATGTGATGGTGTTCCACGGCTATGCCGCGCATGGCGAAGCCGACGGCGTACGCGGCTGCACGGCTGCATTGGAAGGCGTGTATGACGTGGTGCTGCTGGATGTGATGCTGCCCGGCATGGATGGCTTTGCGATCTGCCGGCGGGTGCGCGCCGAACGACCGCTGCAGCCGATCATCATGCTCACGGCCAAGGGCGCCGAGGACGATGTGATCAACGGCTTCAAGTGCGGCGCCGACGATTACATTCCCAAGCCGTTCTCCCTGCGCGAGCTGATGGTGCGCCTGGAGGCCCTGCTGCGGCGCAGCGGCAAAGCCTGCGGCGATGTCACGCTCGAATGGCGCGGCATCCTTTTCGACGGCCGGAACCTGCGCGCCGCCCTGGCGGACCAGGTACAGGAGCTGACGCGGCGCGAAATGGACATCATCGCCTACCTGTTCCAGCACCGCGATCGCATCGTCTCGCGCAAAGAACTCCTCACCCGGGTGTGGCACTATGCCGATGCCGGGATCGAAACGCGCACCGTAGACATCCACATGCTCAAACTGCGCAAGAAGATCGCGGCCCTGCTGCCCGGCGAGGAGATGATCGAAACCGTACGCGGCGAAGGCTACCGCCTCGCAGGTGGCGTATGAAACGGCTGCGGCTCTACATCATACTCTTCAGCCTGGCGGTCTCGGTCCCGCTCACCTTCGTGATCCTGCGTACCGCGGACGGCCTGGCGCGCGAGGAGCGCGCCCAGCTCGGCTTCTTCGCCGAAACCCTGTTCGACCAGATGGAGCGCGAACTGGCGGAGCTGCTGCAGCAGGAGGAGCGCCGCGCCGTGGACGAATACCACCACACCGTGGTGACTTCGGGCGGCACGCCGCGCCGTTCGCCGCTCGCCGAACCGCCGGGCGCGGAATTCATCCTGGGCTACCTGCAGAACAATCCGGACGGCTCGTTTCAGACGCCGCTGGCGGCGGATCTTTTACGCGTGCCGGCCGACCGGCGCCCGCTGATCGACCGCCTGGAGCACTGTCTCTTATACACAATCTGACGCTGCCGACGA
>JAEYRZ010000205.1 GCA_023435265.1 Pseudomonadota bacterium | reverse complement strand
CCCAGCGCTTGATCCAGTGAATGTCCTCGGCCGCCTCGCCCCAAAATCCTTCCGGATCCTTGATCGATCGCTCGAATGCCGCCTGGTACGCGTTGCTCATCATTTCCTCCTCTGGAAAATCAAAAATTAAGTCTGGCGACCGGCCCGCGGGGGACCGCATCGCCGCCCCGGCCGGCGGAATGGGGTTGCGCCGAACTGCGCAACCCCATTCGACCCGCAGGCCGGAGGGAAGTGGTGGACGATCACGGGCAGGCGGTGGTTTGCGGCGCCGTCCCGTGCCGCACCATCAACCGAACAGCCCCCACCCAAACGCAGCGGTGAATAAGATGCCGAATCCGATCAACACGACCACCCAGATATCTTCAGGTTTCATTTTTCTCTCCTTGACGGTTATTGTTCCACCACAAGCATCTGCTCCTTGTCGGCGCGTTCGATCGCTTCCACGGATGAGGTGGAGAACTCGGCCTTGAAGCACAGGGCGTACATCATGAATACGGCATAAAGCCACCATGCGATCTGCCAGGACCAGATGGCCGGGAATCCGGCGAACGAGAAGGCCTTGGAGGAAAGCAGAATGCCCGGGCCGATGCCGAAGAAGAACCATACCGGCACGATGATTTTGCAGGCCTTGCGCCACTTGCGGCCGTTTTCGCTCGGCGAATCGATGCTGGCCAGCCATTCGCGCACTTCGGCCTGGCGCGCCTGCGTCTCCGGGTCATCCTTGAACCCCAGGCCGCGGCACAGGTAGGCGATCAACAGACCCAGGCCGGTACCCCAGAAGGCCGGATCGAAGGTGAACAGCTTCATATTGTAGGTCACGATGACGGTGATGATGCCTACCAGCAGGCCCAGCACCGCGCCGATGCGCGGGAACTTCCAGCCCCACAGCACGCCCAGCTGCAGGATGAACATCAGTGCGCCGAAGGCGGTGGCGAACGCTCCCAGAATGACCAGCATGGCCGTGGATTTGAAACCGACGAACAGCGCCAGGGCCGTGATCACGGTAGCCAGGACCCGGTTGACCCACACCTGCTCGGCATCGTTGGCCTTGCCCTTGCGGATGTAGCGCCAATAGACGTCGCGCAGCAGGATCGATCCGCCCGAGCCGACATACGGCGCCGCGGTGGAGTGGATCGCCGAGATGCCGCCCATGAACACGAGGCCCAACAGGACCGGCGGCATGAAGTTTTTCATCAGCAGGGGGATGGCGGCCGAATCCTTGGTCAGCTCGGCGAAGGCCGCAACGCCCTGCAGCTGCATGACTTTGATGCCCAGTCCCTGGAAGGCGGCGAAGAAGAAGAGGCAGAAGCCCACCATGAAGGTGGTCATGAACGCCTGCTGCCAGGCCAACGGCTTGGGTGATTTAATGGCGAAGTTCCACATGGTGAAGGCGGGCGAGCTCTGAATGCCCATCAAAGCGAACATGTAGGTCAAAATGAAGACCGCCGTCCACTTGCGGCCCAGTCCGAAATGGATCAGGCCGGGAACTTCGAAGTACTTGGCTTCCAGCTTGTTGACTTCGGTGATGAAGGGGGTGAAGCCGCCGAAATGCGACAACACCACGATGCCCAGGATGACGATGCCCGAAAACATCAGAACGGCCTGCAGCACGCCCACCCAGGCGCTGGCCTTGATGCCGCCGGCACATACGTAGAACCAGCAGATGCCGGCCATGAACAGGGCGCCCACGATCATGGGCACGCCGCAGATGACATTGAAAAGCGCCGCCGAGGCGACGAACTGCAGGGCGGAGTAAAACACCGAGTACAATACGGCCACCACCACCGTAAGCCAGCGCAGGGCTTCGCTGTTGTAATAATAGGCGTACATGTCGCCCGGCGTGATGAAACCGTAGCGCTTGCCCAGCAGCCAATTGCGCTTCGCGAAGAAGGTGCCCGTGAGCGGGATGACCACCACATACATGGAGCAGAAGGCATAGACCAGGCCCACGGCCCATATGGCCCCCGGGTGGCCGATGAAGGTCCAGCCGCTGAACGAAGCGGCTGTGGCGGCCATCAGGAAGGCGATGAACGGAATCGAACGCCCGGCAACCGTGTACGATGACGAGGTCTTGGAACTGAAATACCCCCTCAACCCCATCCACAAACAGTAGGCCGTGTACAACCCAAGAAATACATATACCCATGTTGTGCCACTCATTCCCACCTCCGCTGTTTTGGTTGTGAAGCGATTGGCCATGACCGCCATGGTCATGGGGACTACGGCGAGCGTGCAGGCCTGAGGGCTGAGCAATTAATGTGCCGTACGTCAGGCAGTTGAAAAACAGGCAATAAAAGCATCCGCTTTAGGCACTTAAAAATTATTTGATAAATGAATCGCGTTCATGGGGGCTGGGACAATTCGACCCCGCGTGGGATCATCGAGCGCGTAACCTGTTGAATGGATTTGACGAAAGCAGTATGGGACATTTATGCCCCAATGCGGGACATTATAGGAGGCCGAGCTCCTTCATCTTGCGGAAGAGGGTGCGGCGATCGATCCCCAGAACACCCGCCACCCTGGAACGATGCCACTTGTGCTCCTCCAGCAGGCGTTCGATATAGCGGCGCTCGAATTGCTGCACGGTTTTGGCCAGCGTTCGTCCCGCCGCGAGTTCGGTGACGGAATCGTCGATGAACGCCTCCGGAGGCTGCTGGATCTGCAGGTTGGCGATCACATCCATTTCCTGCAAGGCGATATACTGGCGCACGGCATTCTGCAATTCACGGACATTGCCCGGCCAATCGTATTTCTGCATGGCCTTCATGGTGCTGTTCGGTATCGATTGCAGCTTGCCCTCCTCTCCGAAAATCTGCAGAAAATGGTGAATCAGCAACGGGATGTCTTCGCGCCGCTCGCGCAGCGGCGGCAGGGCGATCGGGATCACGTGGATGCGGTAGTAGAAGTCTTTGCGGAAATGCCCCTGCTGAATTCGTTGCGCCAGATCGCGGTTGGTGGCGGCGATGATGCGGATATCGGGCCGGATCAGCTGGTTGCCGCCCAGCGGGGTGAAACCGCCGCCGTCGATCGCCCGCAGCAGTTTGATCTGCAGATTGGAATTGATTTCGCCCACCTCGTCCAGAAAGAGCGTTCCGCCGTCGGCGGTGCTCAGGTAGCCTGCCTTGTCGCGGTCGGCGCCGGTGAAGGCACCCTTCTGATAACCGAAAAACTCGCTTTCGATCAGGTTCTCGGGGATCGCACCGCAGTTGACCGGTACGAACGGCTGGTTGCCGCGCTCGCTCAGTTCGTGAATCGTCCGGGCGACCAACTCCTTGCCGGTGCCCGATTCGCCGTAGACGATGACATTGGCGCCCGATCCGGCGGCTTTCAAAATGGCGCGATAGACCCGGTGCATGGCCGGGCTTTTGCCGATGATGTTGCCGAACCGGACCGTGCCCTGCAAAGAGGAGCGCAGCCGTTCGTTCTGCTCGCGCAGAAAGGCTTCCTTTCGACGCAGGGACTCTTCCGCCTGCTTGCGCTCATGGATGTCGATCACGATCGCCTGGCAGCCATCGATCCGGCCCGGTTCGCTTTCCAGGGGCGAGTAGATCCCGTAGTACCAGCGTCCGTCACGGGTGCTGACCAGTTCCGTGCGAGCGGTATAACCATCCAGCACCCGCGGCAGCGGGCACCAGGGGCAGGGCGCCGCCAGCTCGTAAAGCGAGCGGTGGCAGATGTTGCCGGGCCGGGCCAGTTCGATGCAGGCCGTCAGCTTGGGATTGACGAATTGCAGTTCATAGGAACGATTCACCGTGTAAATGAACCCTTCGAAAACAGCGATGATGTCGGTGACCTGCGATCGGCTTTGGTGAAGGGCGCTTTCCGTGCGCCGTCTTTCGAGCATTTCGGACTGCAGCCGCCTGTTGGAGCGCTCCAGTTCACGGGTGCGCGATTCCAGGTCGGCGGTGCGATTCCGGATTTCATCTTCCAGATGCTCGTGATAGCGGCGGTTTTCCCGGCGCAGCCGCGTGCGTTCGAGCGCCTTGCGGATCGAATGCTCCAGGATGGCCATATCGACGATCGGTTTGCTGATAAAATCGAAGGCTCCCATGCGCAGGGCCTCCACGGCATCTTTGAGCACACCGGCGCCGGTGACCACGATCACCGGCAATTCTTCATCCGCCTGCCGCAGCCGGTCCAGGACTTCCAGGCCGTCCATTTCCGGCATGCGCAGGTCGAGCAGAACCACATCGGGCGAAAGGCGCTGCACCATTTCCAAACCCGAGGGCCCGTCATCCGCCTGCAACAGGTCGAACCCGCTGTCGCTCAGATAGGCGGCGATGCTTTGCCGGACCAGCTCGTCATCGTCGATCAGCAGCACGGTGGCGGTTTTGGATTCATCAGTTTGCATGCATTTCTCCGGACCTGGATTTCGACAAGGCCGTCTCAAGCGGCACGGCTGGCCGCGCCTTTTTCCAGCGGCAGCCGGACGATGAATGTCGCTCCCTGGCCAGGCTCCGAGCGCACCTCCATCGATCCGTTGTGATTGTTGGTCACGATAAAATAGGAGACGGACAATCCCAGACCCGTTCCGATGCCCACATCCTTGGTCGTGTAAAACGGTTCGAATACCCGCTTGAGTTCCTGATCGGGCAGTCCCGGGCCGTTGTCCTGCAGTTCGATCACGGCCATATGGTGCTCGCGGTAAAGCCGCATGATGATGGTCGGCGTCTGATCGTTCTTTTCCTTTTCCGACATGGCCTGGGCGGCGTTGCGCAGCAGGTTCAAGATGACCTGTTCGATTTCGGTACCCACGCAGAGGACCGGCTCCAAGTGGTCATCGAAATGGCGTTCGATCCGGATGCGCCGGAAATCATACTTTTTTTTCAGGTCGTAATCGTGGGCCGCCAGTGAGACGGTTTTTTCGAGCAATTCCGACAGCGCGACCGGTGCCTTGCGCGATTCGCTGGTGCGGCTGAAATTGAGCATGTTTTCCACGATTTCGGAAGCCTTTTGCCCGGACAGGCGAATCCCTTCGAGCAGCATGAAGACCTGCCGCTGCGTGAGATAGGCGATCACCCGCTCCAGCGGGATGCCGCACTGATCGGCCACGATCCTGTTGCGGGGCAGATCGGGCGACATGCGGCGGACGATATTCTGGGCGTTCTGCATCATGGTGCCCAGGGGGTTGTTGATCTCATGGGCCATTCCGGCGGCGAGCCCCCCGACCGACATCATTTTTTCGGTCTGCACCATCATGCTCTCCATGCGGACCCGGGCGGTGACATCGTCCACCCGGATCACCACGCCTTCCAGCCGATCGACCACGATCGGATAAACGACGATGTCGGCGAAACGATGCTCCGGATCGCACGGATGCGGCACCTTCTCCGCCTTCATGGTGCTTTCGCGGGCGATCGCCCGATGCACCATCTCCATATGCGGCCGCAATCCGGGCATCACATTCTCCACCATCTGGGCGCGGGCGGCCGATTCGGGGACCCCGGTGGTCTTCTGCGCCTCCTGGTTCCACTGGGTGATATGGCCGGACGCGTCGACACCCACCAGGATCGACGGCATGGCATCCACGATTTTCTGCAGATACCCGCGCATGTGGGCCATGGCCTGCTGGCTCTGCTTGGCCTCGGTGATGTCGTGACCGATGCACAAATATTCGACGATATTGCCGGCGCCGTCGCGAACCGCCTTGTTGGTCCAGGCCACCCATACGCGTTCCCGGTTGCGGCGTATATTCTCCATTTCATAATAGCCGTGCTGCTCCGGAAATTGAGCGATCTGATCGAGCATGGCCTGCATGGGCCGCCCTTCGGAATCGTTCACCGGGATGATGGTGCCCATGCTGGTGCGACCGAGGATATCGTCTTCGCTGTAGCCGAAAAAAGCCTGGGCGAATTCGTTGAAAAACGTGATCCGGCCATGCATGTCGATGCGCAGGATAATGCTGTTGGCGTTTTGAACCAACTCTCGGTATTTGGCCTCGCTCTTGCGGATCGCGGCCTCGGCCTTCCTGCGTTCCTCGATTTCATTCTTCAAATCAGCGCTGGATTGTTCCAACTGCTGCATGAAGCTGTTGAAGTAGGCGGCCAGCAGTCCGACTTCGTCCCTGCGGCGCCGCTGCATGCGGACAGAGATATCCCCCCGCGCGGCCTGGGCGAAACGCTGCATCAATTCCTGGAGCGGGTTGGTGATGGTCGAGCTGATCCACAGCGTCAGCGGCGGAACGAGCAGGACCAGAATGGCGACATTGAAAACGAAGATGCGCTCCACCGTCCGCAGGGGCGCGTAGAATTCATCCAGATAACTCGAACTGGCCACGATCCATTCGAATTCGGGAATGCGATTGAAGATCACCAATTTTTCGCGGTGACTGACCTCATCCGGGTTTTTCCAGGCATACAGGATTTTGCCGCTGCCCTTCTCGATCAGTTCCTTGATGAAAAAGCGGCCGTTGGCGTCGCGCTCGCGGAGGATATTGCTGCCCTCCAGCTTGGGGTGAAGCACCAGGTTGCCCCGCACGTCCATCACATAGGAATAACCGGTCTCTCCGAATTTCAGCGACAGGATGCTGTCGCGGAAGTCGTCCACGTTGACCAGGGCGTTGAATTCATCGCGATAGGAAGATGCCGAAATGATCCAGTCCCAGGGTTTGAAATAGGTCATGTAAAGCGCTTTGGCGCGGACCCTGGTTTCGGAAGGGTTCTTCCAGTCGTATTCGATGTACCCGATTTTACGCTCGATCTGGTCGCGGATAAAGGCGTGTTCGGACAGGTCGGCGCCCATCAGGTCATGGTGGGGATGGTTGACGATGATGCCATGGCTGTCGAGACAGTAGATGTAACCGGTCTTGCCGATGGTCTGGCTGAGCAGCACTCTGCGCGCCCGTTCGATGGCCTGTGCTTCGGTCAACTCGCCGGTGCGATACAGGTTGTAGTAATATTGCGCCACATCGCGGTTTTTTTCGGCGATCGCCCGCAGGTAATTTTTGATCGAGAGCTGGGCCGCGTTGTTCACCATGTTGAGAATGGTCGTCGTGGTGTTTTTCAGCTCGCTCTCGATGTTGAACTCGATCGTGCGCCGCACCGACTGGTAGATGAAACCGGTCCCCAGGGTCAGCGAAAGGATGAAGACGGCCGAGTAGGCCAGCAGCAGCTTGTGACGGATCCGCAGATCGGCCAATAAACGAAGAAAGCGCATGGTTGTCGCCTCGGCGGGATGGGGGTCGATCTTTGAGGCGAGCTTAGCAAATGATATGCCCGATCGGCAAGCGGGTTGGTGGGTTCGTCGGTTTATGGGTTGGCGGGTTACTGGGTTGTGGGTTGATGGCTTAGAATGTATCGAGGATTGGGTGCTGCTTCCGGTTTCGAGTTTGTTAACCGGGTTTATTGGTTGATTGGTTTAGCCGGTTGGGTGGGTGGTTCACAGGTGTATTGGTGCATTGAAACCCACAAACCCATGAACCGACGAACCCATCAACCCACCAACCCGCAAACCCACCAACCCGTAAACCCTCAAACCGATTTGACCGTCTTGACCTCGGGCACTTCCTGTTTGATGATCCGTTCGATGCCGTTTTTGAGCGTCATCTGCGACATGGGGCATCCTGAACAGGCGCCTTTCAGCTTGACCTGCACCACGCCGTCCTCGCTCACATCGACCAGTTGCACATCGCCGCCGTCGGCCTTGAGCATGGGTCGGATCTTATCGATGGCTGCCTGTACACGTTCTTTCATTTGGATTTCCTTTCCTTGGTTGCGTCGCCGTCCGCAATCGCTATGAACCGCCATTGTCGATCTGCTGCCGCGCATGGAATCGTTTTCTGAAGGTCTCGAAAGACCCCTGTATTATAGCCATGCGCATTTCTTTGACAAGGTTCATATAATACTGCAGGTTGTGGATCGTATTGAGGCGATGCGCCAGAATTTCCTTGGCCAGATAGAGGTGCCGCAGGTAGGCCCGCGAATAGAATCTGCAGGTATAGCACCCGCAACCCTCCTCGATGGGGCCGGTGTCGTCCCGATGCCGCGCATTGGCGATGTTGAGCGTGCCCGCAGCCGTGAACAGCTGCCCGTTGCGGGCGTTGCGCGTGGGCATCACACAATCGAACATATCCGCTCCCAGGGCGGTCAACTCCACCAGATCGGCCGGCGTGCCCACGCCCATGATGTAGCGCGGCTTGTCGGCCGGCAGCAGCGGCAGCGTGTGAGCGGCAAGTTCGAGCACCAAGGCCTTGGGCTCGCCCACGCTGAGACCGCCGACGGCATAGCCGGGGAAATCAAGCGCCACGATCTGTTCCGCCGAGCGGCTGCGCAGATCCTTGTACATGCCGCCCTGCACGATGCCGAAGAGCCGGTTGGCCGAACCGGCTTCCTGCCAGCGGGCCCTGCAGCGCGCCGCCCACCGCGTGGTCAGAGCCAGGGCTTCTTCCGCCTGGGCGTATTCGGCCGGATAGGCGATGCACTGGTCGAGGCACATCATGATGTCGCTGTTGAGCGCCATCTGCACTTCGATGGAATTTTCAGGGGTCAGCAGGTGCTGCGCCCCGCCGTCCAGATGAGATTGAAAGGCATAGCCGGACTCGCTGATTTTTGAAAGCCCGGCCAGGGAGAAGACCTGAAAGCCGCCGCTGTCGGTCAGAATCGGCCGCCGCCAGTGCATGAAACCGTGCAGCCCGCCGAAACGCCCGATCACTTCGGCGCCGGGGCGCAGATAAAGATGATAGGTATTGCCCAGGATGATTTGGGCGCCGATCTCCTCCAGTTCTTCGGGCGTAAGCGCCTTGACCGTGCCCTGGGTGCCCACGGGCATGAAGATCGGGGTTTCGACGGAGCCGTGAATGGCTTCCAGAAGACCAGCCCGCGCCGCTGTTTGAGTATCCGATTGGAGTAGGGTGTACATGCAGTCGCTTTTGAAGGTTCGCTGTCGAATTCGAAGTAAGCCAGCAACTTTACGGATTCCACCGGAGCTGTCAACTGATTTGTCCAGTCCTCAGCGATCCTGACTGAAGGTATCGAGTTCCGTTAACCAGGCGTATCGCCACCCGTTTTCAAACACGCTGCCAGGAGTCCGGGCACTCGGCCGCGTGAACAATCGCAAGCACGGCGACCCGTTTCAGCGTACCCGGCATCTCGAGTTCGGCCAACTCGATCTCGGCGCCTTTTTCCGCCGATCCGTCGTTCAATCTGACCCCCATCCTGTCGATTCGCATGCGCAGCGATTTGCCGGCCAGCACCTCGCCCGCGCTGCCCAGGGCAGCCTTCAATTCGCCCAGGATGGCCCGGGGTGTTCCGGAATCCGGCCCGAGTTCCATGATCTGCCTGTCTATTTCAGACAGAAGGCGCTCGGCTTCTCCGTTCACCGCCTTTTCACGCCGGCCCGCCAGCAAACATTCCCGCCCCTTCTCGCGGGTTGCCAGGATTTTGAGCTTAATCTCCAGAATGCGGCGTTGAGAAAGCAGTTCTTCCCTGTTGGAGTCGACTTCCATGACTTTTTCCAGCGCATGGGCCGCAAGTAAAACCAGCCCCCGCCGAACCAGTTCCCGGTGAATCTTCTGTATCGTTTCAGTGGGCGCCATAATCCGATGGTCATAGAACTCGACCGATAATTGCGGGACATCCCGCCGGGTAATCTCGCCTTCCGTTTTCGTTCCGAAGATCGTGCGCTCTTTTTTCGTGGCCGTCAGAAGGATGGTGGCACTCGGTTTGCCGCTTTCCAGAAAAAAAGATTTCAGCTCCGGGCTGTTGTCGAATAACGACCGGATTTCGTCAGGGCTGAAAAAAAGCGAGTGCGTGAACGGATCCTTGTCCCACCCCATGGTTGAAAGCGTGAATGGTCCTGGAATGGTTCTTATCAATCCTTCCATATAGGACAACGCGCTTTCCATAGGCGGGAGGAGCTGCTTGCGGTATCCGGCGACCGCGCGGACAGCCGGAGCCCCCTCCTTCACCATATGCTCTAGTGCTTCGACCAGGGCGGCCTCTTTTTCGCGTCGTACCGCCCCGGCCTTGCGGTATGAAGACCACCTGTTCAGCAGGTCAAGCCTTCGCATCCTGTTACTTTCCGGTTTGTCCTTTTTGAAACGCCCGCCATCCCTCAGCATATTGAGGGTGCGGGCACCCTCGCGCCTTAACGTCCATGTATTTTTTAACAGAAGAGAAGCGGCCGTTGAAATAGGACCTTCGTCCTACGCAGCGCACATGCATCATTGCCGGTGCATGTGCGGGGGCCTACCAACGCATTGAATGGTTAGTTACCGATTGACCCGGCGCGGGGCCTCTGCTATGTGAACAAGAAATATTCGCCCGGTCACTCTTAAACGTTTCCTGCCTCTCACCATCCACCCCGTCCGAACACCTGATTCAATACTGGCGCTGCTTACTGGACCGCAATGTTCCTCTGACTTTTACCTTGAATGCATGGACCAGCAATCTCATCGCTGGTTGCGGTATGAATGTAAAAAAAGGGGTACTCATCCTTGCAGCGGTATTTTCCTTGCAGTGGCCTTGCCTGCAGGCGGCCTGTGCGCCCAAGCGCGTTCTTGTGATAGATTCCTTCGGCCGCAACGTCTCCTACATCGGCAAGATCATCTCGGCCTTCGAAATGGAGTTGACCTCTCTCTATCCGGAACCGATCGATCTGCATGTGGTCTCCCTGGAGATGACCCGCTTCGCCGAAGCGGAACAGGAAGTCCCTTTCGTCAATTTTCTCGCTGAACGATTCTCCGAGAACAAACCGGACCTGGTGGTGCCTGTCGGCGGCCCGGCCTGCACCTTCCTGGCGCGGCATCGAGACACTCTTTTTGCCGCCTCGCCGGTATTGCTCGCCGGCGTGGCGGAACAGGTTCTGCACACGATCGCGGTTCCGGGCAATGCGGGCGTCGTGCCCCTGCGCGTCAACCTGCACCAGATGATCGAGGATATCCTTCAGGTGCTTCCCGCCACAGACACCATCTACGTGATCATGGGCTCCTCCGCTATAGAAACGTTCTGGCTGAGAGAGCTTCGGTATGAATTCTCATCCTTTTCAAACCGCGTGCAATTCACTTATTTGACAGATCTGCGTTTTCAGGATTTGAGAAGCCGTATCTCCGCTCTGCCGGAGAACTCTGCTGTTCTGTTCGGCCTGTTGATCGTGGACGCAGGCGGGACGCTGCTGGACCCGAACGCGGCACTCGCCACAATTGTCAAAGAGGCCAAGGCGCCCGTATTCTGCTTTCACGAAAGCTTCTTCGGAACCGGGACAGTGGGAGGCAGATTCCTTTCCGAGCGCGAGGCCGGTTCACAGGCCGCCAAAGCGGCCGTGCGGATTTTGAAGGGCGAACAGGCGGATCGGGTGCGGGTGGCGCCGTTTCCCCAGAAAGCCCCGGTTTATGACTGGCGGGCCCTGCAGCGATGGTCGATCAGCGAGAGCCGGCTTCCGCAGGGCAGCACCCTGCGCTTCCGCCCGCCTTCCCCGTTCGTCCTCTACCGTTCCCACATCGCCTGGGGCATCGCGCTGTCGTTTCTGCTGGGGGTTTTGATCACCCGGCTCCTCCTGCAGAAGCGCAGTATGAACCAGGCCGAACGAAAGCTCGTAGAGAGCGAACAGATGCTGCGCATGATCACCGACGCCCTGCCGGTGCTCATCGCCTACATCGATTCGGACGGGCGCTACCGGTTCAGCAACGACGCGTACACGGCATGGTTCGGCGTCAACCCGCAGTGGGCCGTGGGGCGCACCATCCGGGAAGTGGTCGGAGAACGCTTCCACACAAGCATCATGCCGTACGTGGAACGTGCGCTGTCGGGCGAATATGTCCACTTTACGCTGGACATCGACATGGGCGGCGGACGCCTTCAGTCAGTGGATTCCATCTACGTGCCGGACAAGGATGAACATGGCAGAGTACGGGGCATCTACGTTCTGGTGTTGGATGTCACGGAACGAAACACCGCGCTGCGAGAAAGCAAACGCCTGCAGGACGAACTGCTGCACACCGGCCGCATCTCCACCATGGCCGAACTGGCTGCGGCGATCGCCCACGAAATCAACCAACCCCTGAGCGCCATCATGAGCAACGCACAGGCGGCCCGGCACTACCTGAACGCTCCGGAATCGAACCTGGATGAAGTACGCGAGATCATCGATGATATCGTGAAGGACGACGAGCGGGCCGGCAATATCATCAACCGGCTGCGGACGCTCCTGAAAACCACCGAAATCGTTTTCGAGCCGGTGGACCTGAATGCGATACTGCGCGAGGTGACCCTGCTGCTGCACAGCGGTGCGGTCATACGCGACATTAAAGTTTCCCTTGACCTGGATCGCAGGGTCCCCATGGTATATGGCGATCGGGTTCAACTGCAGCAGGTCTCCCTGAACCTGATGCTGAACGCTTTCGAGGCCATGAACGAGGTGCCGCGCTGGAAACGGCGGGTCGTGCTGAGCACCTCCCTGGATGCGTCGGGCGTCAGGGTCGCCGTGAAAGACAGCGGCAAAGGAATTGCGATGAAAGAGGCCGAGGCGATCTTCAAGCCGTTCTATACGTCCAAGCCCGACGGACTGGGTATGGGGCTCTACATCAGCAGCGCGATCATCACGCGCCACCAGGGCCGCATCTGGTGTGAAAGCAACCCCGACGGCGGCGCCACTTTTTATTTCTGCCTGCCGGTTTGCGAAAGGGCCAAAGGGTGAGCGAATACCTGCCCACGATCAACGTGGTCGATGACGATCCGGCGGTTCGCCGGAGTCTGGTGCGCCTTCTGCACTCTGCCGGCTATCACGCGAACAGCTTCGCCTCCGCTGACGAATTCTTCCGGTTCTGGGAGCAGCACCCTTCTCCCGGTTGCGTACTGCTCGACATCTACATGCCCGGCCTCGACGGTTTGCAGTTGCAGCAGAAACTTCGGATCTCGGTCCACGCCATCCCTGTCATCTTCATGACTGGCAAAGGCGATGTCCCTTCGAGCGTGCGGGCCATGAAGGCCGGCGCGGTCGATTTTCTCCCCAAGCCCCTCGACGGCGAGAAGCTGCTCAAGGCTGTCCAGGAAGCCGTCGAACGAGACCGCCGTGAGCGCAAATTGCGATCGGAGCTCTCAGAAGCCAAGCGGCGTTTTGAAAAATTAACCCCCCGCGAATACCAGGTGATGTCGCTGGTCGTCCGCGGGCTGTTGAACAAGCAGATCGCCGCCGAACTCGGGCTCAGTGAAAAAACGGTGAAAATCCACCGCGGGCAGGTCATGCGGAAACTGAAGGTTCCGTCTGTGCCCGATCTGGTCCGCCTCGCCATAAGGATCGGCCTGAAAGGCGAATCCCGCCCTGCATAGGACCAAGGTCCTATTTTCGATCCTTTTCGAATGCGGTATCATTTATTTAAAGAGAAAAGACTGAGCTCGAGCGCCATCGAATATTTCAGAACTCCCCGCGATATCCCCCCTGACGCACTCGGATACTGATCGCGCATCCCCTTCTTCATCCCGGACAAAGTCAGGCGTTCGCCGGCGTACTCACGCCGGATGCCCTGGAAAAAAGGAAACCGCTTTGTCGAACTCGCAACCCCTCATCTACGCTGTCGACGACGACACCTCGGTGGTCAAGGCATTAGGGCGCTTGCTGCGGGCCTGCGGCATGAGGGTCCGGGCATTTGAATCCGGCGAAGGATTGTTGAGCGCGCTGCGGAAATCTTCCGATGCGGACTGCGCAATCATCGACGTCAAGATGCCCGGAATGAACGGCCTCGAGGTACAGGCCCACATGAACCATCTGGGAATCGGGGTCCCCATTATTTTCATCACCGCCCACGAAGAAGAAGGCGTCGAAGAACAGGCGCTGCAGGCGGGAGCCATCGGCTTTCTGCGAAAACCTTTCACTGATGAAGCACTCATGGCACTGATCGGCGAAGCCCTGGACCGGCCCTGCCCTTCGCGTTCGAAAACCGGGCGCGGCGAAAAGGCACAGGCCAAGGAGGAAAAAACATGACGGAGCGGGCCAAACAGATCGAGCAGGCGGCCGCTTTGTCCGTCATCGCCCTGCTCGTCGGCGGAAGCTTTGTCATCGTATTCCCTTTTTTGCGATCCATACTATGGGCGCTGGTATTCTCGGTCGCTCTCTGGCCTTTCTTTCTCAGGGTCGAAAAAATGCTGGGGGGCAGAAAAAGCCTGGCGGCCCTGGTGCCTACGCTTGTGCTGGCCGTTGTCTTCTTCCTCCCTCTCTTTTATGCAGGCTTTAAACTGGTAGCCAGGACTTCGATCACCCTGGACAAGGCGCAGGTGCTGCTGGAAAAGGACCTCGGTCCTCCACCGGCCTGGATCGAGGGCCTGCCGCTGGTCGGCGGCAAACTCGAGGAAGCCTGGCTCAAAGTCGGTCGCGACACCCCTGCCCTGATCGAAATGCTGAAGCCGCATGTGAAAAATGTCCTGGGATCTGTCGTCAGCGCCGGCACCGGGGTGGCCAGGTTCGTCCTCACGGCTGTCCTGAGCCTCATCCTGTTTTTCTTCACGCTGCGGGACGGACGCTCCATCCGCGAGAGCATGGAGCGAATGGCCGTTCATTTGGGCGGGGAAAAGGGCCGCCGGCTCCTTTTCGTAGCCGCATCCACCATGCGCTCGGTGGTGTATGGAATTCTGTTCTCCGCAGTTGTGCAGGGGATCCTGTCCTTCATAGGGTTCCTGATCGCCGGCGTCCCCAACCCCGTTTTTCTCGGGACCACCGCAGGATTGTTCGCCCTCGTCCCCGTAGGCCTGATCCACCTTGTCCTGCTGCCGGCCGCGGGATGGCTTTTTTACACGGGACATGCGGGATGGGGAGTTTTCCTGTTCATATGGTCCATCGGACTGGTCGGCAACATCGACAACGTGATCCGGCCCCTGATGATCAGCAGGGGCGCCAAGATTCCGTTCCTGGTGATTCTGCTCGGCGTGCTGGGCGGACTGGCCTTCGCCGGAATCATCGGGCTTTTCATCGGCGCCACTTTACTGGCCGTTTTCTACACGATGATGAAAGAATGGGCGGCTGCCGGAGAGGATACGCGTACGGCTCCTCTCGGAACCGCTTCCCAAATTTCGGGAACGAGTCGGTCCTGCCCGTTGAAACTCCGATGAGAATCGGGCACCGGAAACGTTTCAAAAAAGGGGGGCATGTGAGGATCAATTTTAAATTCTTGTCAGCAGCCTTGGTAGCTGCGGCCGTGTTTGCGGCCGGATGTTCGGAGAAGAAAAGCGCCACCGGGCCGCCCCCGCCGCCGGAAGTCGAGGTAATCCGCGTTTTGCAGAAGGACGTCCCGCTCTATCGTGAATGGGTGGCTTCTCTGGATGGTGTAGTGAACGCCACCATCCTGGCCCAGGTGCAGGGGTATCTGATCAGTCAAAACTACAAAGAAGGCGAATTCGTTGAGGCCGGCACGCAGTTGTTCGAGATCGACCCCCGGCCCTTCCAGGCCTCCCTGGACGAAGCGCGCGCCACCTTGGCCAGGCAGAGAGCGATCCTGCAGACCGCCCGCGCCAATCTGACCAGGATCGAGCCGCTGGCCGCAGCCAATGCCGTCAGCCAGAAGGACAGGGACGACGCCATCGGCAGCGTACAGGCAGCCGAAGCCCAGGAACTGCAGGCGCGCGCGTCGGTGCGCAAGGCCGAGCTGGAGTTGAGTTTCACGAAAATCACCTCGCCCATAGACGGCATTGCGGGGGCCGCGAGCGCCCAGATCGGGGACCTGGTGGGAACACCTCAGGCCAAGATGCTCACCGCCGTGTCCACCGTGAACCCGGTGAAAGTGTACGTGCCCATCGGCGAAAGAGAGTATCTCCAAATCGTCGAGCGGTACAAGCAAAGACAGTCCTCCGATTCAGCCGAGAAGACATCTTTCACCCTGATCCTGGCGGACGGCAGCACCTGGCCCCACACGGGGACCTATTCCTTCGCAGACCGCCAGGTGGACCCCCAGACCGGCACGCTGCGCGTTGCGATTCTGTTCCCGAACCCCGAATACATTCTGAGGCCCGGGCAGTATGCCAAGGTGCGCGCCCTGTACAAAACCGAAAAAGCGGCTTTACTGGTGCCCCAGCGCAGTGTCGGCGAGCTTCAGGGTAACTTCCAGGTGGCGGTGGTGGACGCCGAAAACACGGTCCAGATCCGCAACGTGAAGGTGGGCGAGCGCACCGGAAACCTATGGATCGTTCAAGAAGGGTTGGCGCCGGACGACCGTGTGGTCCTCGAAGGCGTCCAGAAGGTCAAGGACGGCGCCAAGGTGAACCCCAGGATGCAGATGGCGGAAAAATAGGCTGCAGGTCTGCCTTGGCCGGCCTGCGCTTTCCCGCCGAAAGGGTTGAACCATGTCAAAGTTTTTCATCAACCGGCCGATCGTCGCCATCGTCATCTCGATCATCTTCGTCATCGTGGGCACCGTGGCCCTATTGGGCCTGCCGATCGCGCAGTACCCCAACATCGTTCCTCCCGAGATCGTCGTCAACACCACCTACGTCGGGGCCGACGCCCAGACGGTGGAGCAGTCGGTGGCCACCCCCATCGAGCAGGAGATGAGCGGGGTGGACAACATGAACTACATGTATTCGCTCAACGCCAACAACGGCGAGATGAAGCTCTACGTCAATTTCGACGTCAAGACCGACCCCAACATCGACCAGGTGTTGACCCAGATGCGCAAGGCGCAGGCCGATTCCAAGCTGCCCGCCGAGGTGCGCGATTACGGGGTCACGATCAAGAAGTCCACGGCCGCGCCACTGATGGTGATCGGGTTGTCCTCTCCCAGGGGCACCTACGACGCCACCTTCCTGGCCAACTATGCCTACATCAACCTGAACGACCAGCTGACGCGCGTACCCGGCATCGCCAGCGTCACGGTGTTCGGCGCCGGACAGTACGCCATGCGCATGTGGGTGAAACCCGACCAGCTGGCCAGGCTGAATCTCACGGTGGCCGAAATCGTGGATGCCATTCAGAAGCAGAACACCGTCAACCCGGCCGGGCAGGTGGGCGCCGAACCGGCGCCTCCCGGCATGGAGTTCACCTATGCCATTCGCGCCCAGGGCCGCCTGGAGAACCCGGCCGAGTTCGAGAACATCGTGGTGCGCGCCAACCCGGACGGCTCCCTGGTGCGGTTGAAAGATGTCGCGCGCATCGAACTGGGATCGCAGACGTACAACATGGCGGGCCGGCTCAACGGCAAACCGGCGGCGGCGCTGGCGTTGTACCAGCTCCCCGGCACCAACGCCATTGCGGCCGTCGACGGGGTCAAAAAGTTGATGGCGCAGGTCAAGTCGACCTCTTTCCCGCCGGACCTGGACTACACCATCGCCCTGGACACGACGCAATCGGTGCGCGAGGGCATCAAAGAGATCGTTCACACCCTGTTCGAGGCGCTGATCCTGGTCATCATCGTGGTGTTGATCTTTATGCAGGGCTGGCGGGCGACGTTGATCCCGGCGCTGGCCGTGCCGGTTTCGCTCGTGGGCACCTTCGCGCTCTTCCCTCTCCTGGGCTTTTCCATCAACACCATCGCCTTGATGGGCATGGTGCTGGCCATCGGACTGGTGGTGGACGACGCCATCGTGGTGGTCGAGGCGGTGGAGCACCACATCGAGCACGGAATGACGCCCAAGCAGGCCACCCTCAAAGCCATGGAGGAGGTCTCCGGCCCCGTGGTGGCCATCGCCCTGGTACTCTCGGCGGTCTTTCTGCCCACCATTTTCATACCCGGCATCACCGGCAAGCTCTACCAGCAGTTCGCCGTCACGATCGCCATTTCGGTGATCATTTCGGCGTTCAACGCTTTGACCCTCAGCCCTGCCCTTTCCGCCATGCTCCTCAAGCCCAGAAAGCAGGCCCGCGGACCGCTGGGCGCTTTTTACCGGGGGTTCAACAATCTCTTCGGCCGCGCCACCAACGGGTACGTGCGGATGTCCGGATGGTTCATCCGCAAGTTCGTCGTCAGCCTGCTGCTTCTGGCCGTCATGACCGGCGCCATTTGGGTCCTCGGCAAAAGAGTGCCGGGCGGCTTCCTGCCCGAAGAGGACCAGGGCTATCTGTACGCCGGCATCCAGCTGCCGAATGCGGCCTCGCTGCAGCGTACGGACGAGGCCAGCCGAAAGGTGGAGAAAGCGATCCTGGAGACCCCCGGAGTCGAGTATGTCACGACGGTGACGGGGTACAGCATGCTTTCGGGCGTGTCCAACACCTACAGCGGATTTTTCTTCGTTTCGCTCAAGCCCTGGGACGAACGCACGGCCCCTGCCGAACAGTATTCGGCCATCATGGCCGGACTCAACCAGCGCCTGAGCCTTTTGCCGGAGGGGGTCGCCGTCGCCTTCTCGCCGCCGGCCATTCCCGGGATCGGCACCTCCGGCGGCGTCACGTTCCTGCTGCAGGACCGCGCCGGCAAGGATATTTCCTTTCTGTGGGACAACACCCGCAGGTTTCTGGAAGCGGCCCAGAGGCGTCCCGAGATCGCCCGGGTTTCGACCACTTTTCTGCCTACCGTGCCTCAGCTCTTCGTCGACGTGGACCGTGACAAGGCGCTCAAGCAGGGCGTGGATCTGAGTCAGGTCTACCGGACTCTGCAGGCTTTCATGGGCGGCGTCTTCGTGAATTACTTCAACCGCTTCGGCCGTCAGTGGCAGGTCTAT
>JAEYRZ010000130.1 GCA_023435265.1 Pseudomonadota bacterium | reverse complement strand
CGTTAAAATGGCAACAGAATCAATCGACAGCGGCGGGCGGGTGGGATTCCTGAAGACACCCGACGGCCTGCGCCTGCGGCATGGGTTTTGGCCCGCGCGCCGGCCGCGGAACGCTACGCTTTTGATTCTCGGCGGCCGCACCGAATTCCTGGAAAAATACCGTGAAGTCATTGGGGAGCTGACCGGCCGTGGATACGATGTGTTCGGTTTCGACTGGCGCGGGCAAGGACTGTCCGAGCGGCTGCTGCCCGATTCGAACAAGTGCTTTATCCGGAGTTTCGATCAGTACGCGGCGGATCTCGATCAGGTCCTGCACCGCCTGGTTTATCCCCGCAGCACAGGGCCGGTTCTGATCCTGGCCCATTCCATGGGTGCTCATATTGCGTTGAAATACCTGGATGGCGGTCGGCGGGGAATCTCCGCCGCGGTCCTGACCGCCCCGATGGTCGACATCCGCACGCAGCCGTTGCCGCCGGCCTGGGCCCGCCTGCTCAGCCGCTGCATGGTTCGACTCGGGCGCGGTACGATGTCCGTTCCTGGCGCGCGGCGCCACAACCCATTCCTGACGCCATTCAGACGGAATCGGCTCACCTCCGACGCCGTGCGTTTTCGGCAGACCCAGCAATGCATCGCCCACACGCCCGAACTCGCTTGCGCCGAGGTGACGTTCGGATGGCTTGCGGCGACATTTGCTTCAATTGCCGAAATCGAAAGCCCGTCGTTCGGCACGCGGATCGAGGTTCCGATATTGATGGTGCTCTCGGGCCGTGATCGTGTGGTCTCCAACGCGGCCGCGCGGCGCCTGGCGCTGCGGTTGCCGCGGATAAAAACGAGCATCATCCGCGGGGCGCAACATGAGATCCTCCAGGAGCGCGATGATCTGCGACGGGAATTCTGGGCCCGCTTCGATGGCTTTACGGCTGCATTGAGCGACGCCTGCTGACGGCCTCATATCACGCGTCCCGCCATATTATTGCTTGATCGTACCGGCGCCGGTGTTCTATAAGGGGATATCGTCGATTTCCTGAAATGTGTTTTCTTTTCAAGCGGGTGGCGGGCTGGAAAGTATAAATTCGAGTTTTGTATCTGCCTGAACATGCGCGACTGGATGTGGGACGAATATATACGGAGGGAGCCGCATGAAGTGGAAAGACTCCGCAGAGATCGTGGGAAAGGAAGCATTACCCAAAGAAGAATATTTCGATGAAGAACAATATTCGCCCTGGGCGGACCGCAAGGATGGACGCAAATCGATCAAAGTCGCCAAGCCGCCGCTTTTAGTGATCCTGCTTTCGGTCGCCCTGGTCGTGCTGACCATTGTGCTGGTCGTCCTTCTGAGCGGTCATCCCGAAGGAGCGGTGTCCCAGTCGACGACCGCCCTGGAGCAGCGGATCCAGGAAATCGAAGATCGCCTGAACAAGTACAACGCGGTCGATGAAAAGGTGACACGCATCTGGGAGCAAGCCCAGTCGTTTGAAAAGTTCAAGGATCGTTTCGACCGCAGTGAAGCATCCATGTCGCTGCGCATGGACCATTTGACGCTGACCCTGGAAAACCTGCAGAAACAGGTCAACCAAATTTCCGATGCACGGGGCAAGCAGGGCGCCGCGCCGGCGCCTGCCGCCGCGGCAAAGCCCAAGGCCGCACCCGGAATACAGTATCATGAGGTGGCGGTTGGGGACACGCTGTTCAGCATCAGCAAGCGCTACGGACTGGCCGTCGAATCCCTTCTTGCGATGAATCGGCTCGGGGCCGATGCCGTGATCAAGCCTGGGCAGAAGTTGATCGTGCGTCAAGCCGCCAGCCGGGACTAAAGATCAAGGAACGATGACTGTAGAATTCTCTCAATTACGCGACATGCCGCAGAGCGCCAAACGCGCCGTGGTTTTCATGCTGGCCGGCTGGGTGTGGCTCATTTTATCCGTCTATTGGGTTTTCGATCCTTCCTCGGTGTTGAAATTTCTCGTCAGCGGCGTGATCGTCTGCTGGTTCGTGCTCTCCTTGAAGAACTGGGCCCGCATGCTCGGACTGTTTTGCGCGAGTGTCGTCATACTGTATTGCGGAGTCTTCGGTGCTTTGTTTTTCCTGGCAGGGGAAATACAGTCCGCCCTGATCGCTTTCATCAATGTCCTTCTGTTCGGCCTTTCCGGCTATTTTCTACTGACGAAGACAACCGCCGCATTCTTCAAGGCCCAGAACCCCACCCACCAGGATCCGAATCTGCCGTCCTCCGAGGAGCCCCCCACGCCGCGAAAGCCCTAGGTGGGCGTGGGTGTTCAGCAATTCACCCTCATCGAATTCATGCGAGACAGCCATAGCAGGCAGGGCCACCCGATGCCCCGGTTTACCAGCGCCGACCCGAGCGAGCCGCAGGGCAAACGCATTTAGTTTTGCGGATATCTGAAATGCTCAAGTATATTGCCTTGTGCGCACGGTGTGCCGGGGTATCCGGGCCCAAGGACACGCCATAGCGGTTTGAAGTGCCGCTAAGGCTGGCTACGCCGCGGCCCGCAAACTCGCTGCGCTCAGACAGGCGGGACGCGTTTGCTCCGCTGCGCCAAGCGGCACTAAAACCGATGGCTGACGTCC
>JAEYRZ010000100.1 GCA_023435265.1 Pseudomonadota bacterium | reverse complement strand
GCGCCAGGCCCTCAACATCGCCGCCGATGAAGAGCAGCGCCCGGCGGCCGAAGGAGCCTCCGGCGCCGCGGACATCGCCGCCCCCTCATGGGACGGCAGCCGCCGGGCGGCACCGGTGCCGCTGCCGGCCCGGCCGCCGGGGCAGACCGTGGAAACGCCGGCCGCCGACGACCTGCTGCAGGTCGAGGTGGCGCCCTTTCAAGCGGTGCTGATCGACAGCGGGCAGGCATTCATCTTCCGGCGCATCGCCATCGACAATCAGATCTATCGTCAGGGATTCGTGCTGCTCACCCAACCCTTCCTGCGCCATCTGGCCGCCGCGCACTTCGAACATCAACCACTTTCCGGCTTCGCACGCTTGAGCCTCGCCGTGATCGACAACGGTCTGCGGCAACCGGTCGTCCAGAGCGGCACCGCCGCGTCCGCCGCGGTCCCCGCCTTCACCGCCGAGCGGGTCTTTGCCGCGCCCTACGGTTTTTTGTCCGCTACGCTCGAGGCCGACGCCGTACCCGCCTCTCCGGCCCGCGGTCCTCTCAAGCTCGCCGTGGCCGCACTCGGCGTCGTGCTGCTGGCGGGATTGCTGGCCATCTATCACAGCGCCCGCACGGTGGTGGACATGTCGGAGCGCCGTTCGCGCTTCGTCTCCTCGGTGACGCATGAACTGAAAACCCCCCTGACCAACATCCGCATGTACATCGAAATGCTCGAAAACGGCATCGCCGCCACGCCGCAGCGCGAGCAGGAGTATCTTCGCGTTCTGGGTTCCGAAAGCGCGCGCCTCGGCCGGCTGATCGACAACGTCCTGGAACTGGCCCGCCTGGAAAAGCGCCAGCGCCGCTTCGAGTGGCAAACCGGGGATCTGTCCGACGTCCTGGATGAAATCCGTACCCTGACGGCCCGCAAAACGGCCCACGAAGGATTCGCCCTGCGCATTGACGCGGAGGGCGTCCCGGCGTTCACCTACGATCGCGAAGTCCTCATCCAGGTGCTGCTCAATTTAATCGAAAACAGCCTCAAATTCGGCCGCCGGTCACCGCGCAAAGAGATCACGATCGAAGCGCGGCCCGCCGAAAACGGCGTGCGCCTGGCGGTCGCGGACAGCGGGCCGGGCATTCCCGAAACGGCGCTCAAAAAGGTCTTCGACGATTTCTACCGCGCGGAAAACGAACTCACCCGCACCACGGGCGGCACCGGACTGGGTCTGGCGCTGGTCAGGAAATTCATTGCCGCCATGGGCGGCCGCGTGCAGGCCGTCAACAATCCCGGGGGCGGGTGCACCATCATTCTGCTCCTGCCGCTCATGCCCCCAGAATCCAGGTCAGACCGGCGCACAGCGCGGAGAAAAGCATCATGAGCAGACAATCGACCGCCCGTACCAAAATGCAGCGCAGCATGGTCCGCACCTAATTCACGCAATGCTCGTTGAAGAATTCGACCGCTTCCTCGGCGCTGTCGAAGAAGAGCCATTCCCGCGCAACCTCCCTGCCCTGTCGGCGGACATGCTCGATGGCCACGTTGCCGTGGTATTCGAAATACTCCTGACCTTCCGGGGAACTGTAAAAATGCGTCATGACCGGACCTCCTCAATGTTTGGGTTACCTTGCCGTAAGGTGCAATTTAACAGAGGCCTGTGACAGATCCGGTCACACCTCGAATAAAAATTTGCCCCGATGTGAATTTTTCGATTCCTAGTTCCGATTCGATCGGCCCGGTTTTCTGCAGCTCAACCCCATGAATACAATGGCCCGGATTTGACCTGTCCTTTTTCACTCGAATGATGATATTTGAGGCTGGTCTCAATCTCCAGCCCACACCAGGGCACGAAGGAGCAAGCGATGGGTAACGGTCACAAAGAGCCGCCGGTCCGCCTCACCAGCACGGTCGCCGGAGCCGGCTGAGCCTCGAAACTGGCGCCAGGGGACCTGGACCGGGCATTGTGCGGAATGGCCTTTCCGACGGACGACAACGTGATTGTAGGCCTCGAGCGGGCGGATGACGCCGGTGTGTACCGCATTTCAGACGAGATCGCCTTGATCCAGACCGTCGATTTTTTCACGCCGATCGTGGACGATCCCTACGATTTCGGACAGATCGCCGCAGCCAACGCATTGAGCGACGTCTACGCCATGGGCGGCATCCCGAAAACCGCGATGAATCTGGTGGCGTTCCCGATCAAGACCATGGAGGTCGGAATCCTGCGCAGGATCATTCAGGGCGGGATCGATAAATTGACCGAGGCCGCAGTGGTGCTCATCGGCGGCCACAGCATCGAAGATCATGAATTGAAGTATGGGCTCTCGATCACCGGAGTCGCGCACCCCAATAAAATTCTGACGAAAAAAGGCCTGCGTGCCGGAGACCGCCTGATCTTGACCAAGCCGCTGGGCACCGGCATCATCAATACCGCTATCAAGGCCGGCATGGCGCCGCCGGAGCTTGTCGAACGGATCACCCGCCTGATGACCGCGCTCAACCGGCAAGCCGCCGAAACCATGGCGGGCTTCGATGTGCATGCCTGTACGGATGTCACCGGCTTCGGCTTTCTGGGCCACCTGGCCGAGATGGTCGCGGATTCCGGCTGCGGCGTGCGCATCGATGCCGGCCGGATTCCGGTCATTCCGCAAGCGTTTGATTATGCACTGACGGGGCTCATTCCGGCCGGCGCTTACAAGAATATGGAATTCCGGGCGCCCATGATCGATTTCGACGCGGCGGTGGAACGCGTACGCCGGGATGTCCTCTTCGACCCCCAAACTTCGGGAGGACTGCTGATCGCCGTCGCCGCCCGCCATGCCGACCGGCTGGTTTCCGAACTGCAGGCGGCCGGGACCGGCGAGGCGGCCGAAGTCGGCGAGGTGCTCGCCGGACCCGCCGAGCGGATCGCCGTGGTGTGATCGCCGAGCCGCACGCTTCGATGATTATGGATTTTCCCTTGCAGCCGCGCGGCGGACCGCATGGTGAATGCCCGGTTATGAACGGATAAACCTTGATGAGTTCGTAAAAAGCATTTTTTAAACCATAGAGATTACAGAGGACACAGAGAAAAATAATATACTAAAAAACCTTCCTCTGTGTTCTCTGTTTTAACCTGCCTTTTTACGAATTCATCAACTTAAAGCTGTCGCAAAAGGTGCGACAGCGACTTTTGCGAGGCCATCGATCTTGTCTGTATTCAGCAAAACCCATATCCTGCCGACCTGCCGGGAACGCTTCATCACCGATATCTATGCCCGCGCCGATGAAGCGGTCGCCTGCACGCTGGAGCGGCTGCGCACCGAAAGCGGCATCCGCCCGACGTGTGCGCTCGGCTGCGATCACTGCTGCCGGCAGCATATCCTGACCAACCCCGTGGAGGTCCACGCCTTGGGCCAGTTCGTGCGCCGGCAGTGGCCGGCGGAGCGCGTAGCGGCCCTGCAGCTGCGGACCCGCCGGTGGCATGCCTGGGAGAATGCCGCGCGGCTGGGCGCCGGCCCGTCATCGGCCGCTGCGGCGCTGGACGGCGGGTCGGGCTATGACCACTGCTGTCCGCTGCTGGTCGACGGCGCCTGCAGCGCTTATCCCGTGCGGCCCCTGACGTGCCGCACGCATTTCGTCCATACTCCGGCCGAAGCCTGCCGGGCTTCCAACGATCCGCACTCCGGGACGGCTCCGCCGGCGGTCATCGCCGCGCTTGTGAATGCCGCGCGGCCGTTCGCCGCAGCCGTGAAAGACTATATCGAACAGGATGGTGTGGATTTCTCCCGTTCGATCCTGCTGCTTCCGCACGGCCTGGCAATCGAAATGGATTGGGATTTCGCGATACGATCATGATAGGGCAGTCCTGCATTATAGCGCTACATGCCATGGCGGGCTGGCGGGTTGGGCAGGGCGATCGCGGGCAGATTTGAAAGAAAACGGGGTCGGAGTCGGTATCGGGATCGCAATCGCCATCGCAACGCCTCGCCAGAGTACCGCTCTCCAGAACGGACCATACCGGCGGCCTCGTTCGACACCGATTCCGATACCGATGCCGACCCCGGTTATAAAGTTATCCTGCTAATCCTTGGGCAGCGAAGATATCGTGCCGTCCCAGGTGTCGACTTTGCCCGCAAATCCGCGTTCGTCTTCGGAAAACCACGTTGCGGTCACATTCTTGGTTTCGGTGAAGAAGATGAAGCCGTCGCGGCCCATCACGTGCAGGTCGCCGAAAAAGGACTGCTTGTGGCCGGTAAAGCCGAAGATGCCGACCGGCACGGGAATTCCGACATTGATCCCCACCATGCCCCCATGCGTCTGCAGCGTGAACTGGCGGGCGTAGTAGCCGTTCTGGGTGTAGATCACCGACCCGTTGGCGAAGCGCGAAGCGTTCATCTGGGCGAGGCCCTCTTCGAAATTCTTGACGCGTTTGACCACCAGCACCGGGCCGAATACCTCTTCGGCGGCGATGGTCATCTCGGGGGTGACGAAGTCGAAGATGGTCGGACCGACGAAAAAGCCGTTTTCGCATCCGGCGGGCACTTTGGGATTGCGGCCGTCCAGCACCAGCTTGGCGCCTTCGCGAATACCGGTCTCGATCCAGTCGAGCACGAATTTCCGGTGCCCGGAATTGACCACCGGTCCCATGTCGGTCGCCTTGTCGTAAGCGGGTCCGAGCTTCATCTCCGAAGCGTAGCGGACCAGCAGCGCGACCAGATCGTCGGCGATCGCCTCTTCCACGGCGACCGCCGGCAGAGCCATGCAGCGCTGGCCGGCGCAGCCGCAGAAGGCGTTCATGATGCCCTGGGCGGTTCTTTCAAGCTTGCAGTCGCGCAGCACCAGGGCGTGATTCTTGGCCTCGGTGAGCGCCTGCACGCGCTTGCCGTGGGCTGCGGCGGTGGCGTAGATGTGCTTGCCGACTTTGGTGGAACCGACGAAGGAAATCCCTTTGATGTCCGGATGGCTCAGAAAGCGTTCCGCCTCGTCGCGGCCGCAGGTGACGACACTGAGCACGCCGTCGGGCAGCCCGGCCTCGCGCCACAATTCGGCAAGGCGCAGCGAGGACTGCGGCACGAAGCTGGCCGCCTTCAGCACCATGCAGTTTCCGGCGGCCAGGCAGATGGGCGCCATCCATCCGTGGGGGATCATGGCAGGGAAATTCCAGGGGGCGATGCCGGCAAAAACGCCCATGGACTCATGGTACAGCACCGTGTCGTAGCCCGCGGAAATATTCATGGCCGATTCACCTTTGAGAATGTGCGGTGCGCCGCAGGCGAATTCGACCACCTCGTTGACCTTCAGAATATCGCCCATGGCCTCCTGCCATTTCTTGCCCATCTCCATGGCGCACAGGTGGGTCAACTCCTCCAGGTGCCGGTCGACCAGCATCTTCATTTTGAAAAGCACCTGCATGCGCTTGTTGACGGGCGTGGCCGACCACGCCGGATAGGCCTCGACCGCTTTGCGGATCGTGTATTCGACCTCTTCCGGCGTGCACTGCGGCGCCTGGGCGATGATTTCGCCGGTGGAGGGATCGTAGCAGGGCATGTACTGCCCGCTTTTCGATTCGAGAAATCTTCCGCCGGCGAAGAACTTCAGCTTTTTTATCGACGTTCCGGAAACGTCGATGGTGGAGAAGTAACGGTCATTTGCCTGTTCGAGCATGATTCGGCCCCTTTCTGTGTTGCCGCGTCAGAAGCGGGCGGCGGCCCCGCCGGCGGAACGCCGCGAAGTGTCCCGGGCTGGGTGGAAAAGATACCGCCCGGATTGAACATCTTCGGGCAGGTTACAAAAATTAATGAGCGCTTGGCAATCAAAAAGTAACCAGAAATGCGAATTTCGCAAAATGTTCAACTACTTTTATTTTTTTACGTATGTTGCTCGAATTAAAAATGAATTTTATGCAAATGCGATCTTGACACCGGGTCGGTGCCCATTTAGAAAAGAAACGGAAATGATCGGCTGAACCGGCATTATTCATCGCACCCATTGCATGTCGGGCATCGGTTCGCATTGGGCAGCGTTGATCTACCCTTAAAAGAACCCGGGAGGAAGAAGATGAACGACCTGTCGTTACCGCCTTACGACCACCGTCCCAGGGAATATGCAGGACCCTCGGCCGAAACCGTTCTGTCGCTCCGACGGCAGTATCTTACGCCTTCGCTGGTCACCTATTATAAAAACCCGCTGATGATCGTCGAAGGGTCCATGCAGTACCTGTTCGACGAAAAGGGCAGGCGGTACCTGGATGCCTTCGCCGGGATCGTCACGGTGAGTGTCGGGCATTGTCATCCCTATGTAACCCGCAAAGCCAGGGAACAGCTGGAGACACTGCAGCATACGACCACGATCTACCTGCACCCGACCATCGCCGAGTACGGCAAGCTGCTTGCCGACCGCATGCCGGGGGATCTGAAGGTATGCTATTTCGTCAATTCGGGCTCCGAGGCGAACGATCTTGCGATCCTCATGGCGCGCCTGTACACGGGAAATCATGATATCATTGCCCTGCGCAATGCCTATCACGGAGGAAACGCGGCCGCCATGGGGCTGTCGGCGCACAGCACATGGAAGTATAATACGCCGACCAACCTGGGCTTTCATCATGCCCTGAATCCAGACCCGTACCGCGGACCCTACGGACACGACGACCCGGCGGCCGGCGAAAAATATGCCGCGGATGTCAAGGAACTGATCGACTACGCCACCAGCGGCCGCGTTGCGGGCTTCTTCGCCGAATCGATCCAGGGCGTCGGCGGGGCGGTGGTCTATCCCCCGGACTACTTGAAAAAGGCCTACGAACACGTCCACGCGGCCGGCGGCGTGTGCATCGCCGATGAGGTGCAGACCGGATTCGGCCGGACGGGTTCGCATTACTGGGGGTTCGAAAACTACGGCGTGATTCCGGATATCGTCACCATGGCCAAGGGAATCGGCAACGGGGCGCCGCTGGCGGCGGTGGTGACGACCCCTGAAATCGCCCGCTGCATGACGCAGCGGATTCATTTCAATACATTCGGCGGGAATCCCGTTTCCTGCGCCATGGGCAAAGCCGTTCTGGAAGTTATCGATCGCGAAAAACTCCAGCATAACGCCCTGGTGGTGGGCGGGCACATGCTGAGCGGTTTCCGCAGGCTCGCGCAAAAGCACGATCTGATCGGCGATGTGCGCGGGAAAGGACTGATGACGGGGATCGAACTGGTCAAAGACAAAACCACCAAAGCGCCCGCAACGGAAGAATGCAGCCGGGTGTTCGAGCGCAGCAGGGAACTGGGACTGCTGGTCGGCAAAGGCGGTCTGCGGGGGAACACCCTGCGGATCAAACCGCCGATGTGCATCACCATCCAGGACATCGATTTCCTGCTGGAAGTTCTGGATACGGCGCTGAACGAGGTCTGACCGGTGGGAACCGCCTCGTGATGCAAACCGGCAAGCATAATGCCATCACCGATGTGGATGGCCTGACGGTCGGCAACTATACCGACCTGGAAGCCTTGAGCGGGGTCACGGTGGTCGTTTGCGGCGCGGGCGCCGTTGCCGGCGTCGATGTGCGCGGCGCAGCTCCCGGCACACGCGAAACCGATCTTCTGCTGCCGGAGAATCTGGTCGAAAAAGTTCAGGCGGTCGTTCTCTCCGGAGGCTCGGTATACGGACTGGCGGCCGCGGACGGTGTGGTGTACTGGCTCTCCGAACAGGGCCTCGGATTTCCGCTGGACGGCGCGCATGTTGCGCCCATCGTACCGGCGGCGGTTTTGTACGACCTCGGCCGCGGAAACCGGTTTATTCCCCCGATCGGCGCCGACTGGGGCAAAAAGGCATGCCAGGCCGCCAGCGGCGGGGCGATGGCGCAAGGTTGCGCAGGAGCGGGCACGGGCGCGCTTTCCGGGGCTGTCAAGGGAGGGCTCGGGACCGCCAGCCTTGTGATGGCCTCGGGCATCACGGTGGCCGCCGTCGTCGCGGTCAACTCCCTGGGCACGGTGGTCGACCCGGCCACGGGGCGCCCCTGGGAAATCCGGCTGGAACTGAACGGCGAGTTCGGCGAACAAGGCCGTCGCGCGGTGGTTCTTCCGCAGGCTCCGGCCAAGGCGCCGGCTCAGAACACCACCATCGGCCTGGTGGCCACCGATGCCGTGCTGTCGAAGGTCCAGGCGCGCAAAGTGGCCCAGATGGCCCACGACGGACTTGCCCGCGCCATTCGGCCGGCGCATACCATGTTCGACGGGGACGCCATATTCTGCCTGGCCACCTGCCGGCGTGAACTGCCCAGCCAGGCCGGATTTTTCAATGCGGTGCAGGCCCAGGCGCTGAACGAACTCGGGCAGGCGGCTGCGGACTGCATGTCCCGGGCGATCATTCACGGCATCCTGGCAGCCGAAAGCATGCACGGCATGATCGCCTTCCGGGACCTGGCCGATCGGTGCGCATCGGCGGGCGCATGACGCCGGGCGGGCGGCCGTGAGCACAACGATACCCGGCGGCCGCAGCCTGCGCCCGGTTCGGCGCGCGTTACGCCTATCTGGTCTCGAGCGAATTTCGAAGCGGATTTCTTGTTGATGGCTGAACGTAAAAGCATTCTTCGCGTGTCCGGGCTGTGCAAATCCTTCGGCGCCATCCGTGCGCTCAGCGGCGTCGACGTGGAAATCGACCAGGGAAGCATCCATGGGATCATCGGCCCGAACGGCTCCGGAAAGACCACCTTTTTCAATTGTGTAACCGGACTGCTCAAGCCCGAAGCCGGCAGCGTATTCCTCGAATCCGAAGAAATCACGCATCAGAGACCCGAGCGCATCGCCCAGCGGGGGGTTCGCCGCACCTTTCAGGCGGGAAAACTGGTCAACGGCATGACGGTGCTCGAAAACGTCATGGCCGGGATCAACGGGAGCATCGCCAGCGCGGTGCGCGACACGGTGCTGCGCCTGCCCTTCGTGCGTTCCAGGCGCGAAGCGGACATCGAAGCGCGCGCCGGCCGGGCCCTGGCCCTGGTGGGCATGCAGGCTGCAGCGGACCAGTGGGCCGGCGATCTCGTATGGGCGGAACGCCAGCTGGTCCAGATCGCGCGGGCGCTGGTGGCGGCGCCCAGACTTCTGCTGCTCGACGAGCCCGCCTCCGGCATGGGGGTCCGGGAGATCGAGAAAGTCGAACGGATCATCCACGGCATCCGCGACATGGGCATCACCGTGATCGTGGTCAGCCATGACGTGAAGATGCTGATGAACCTATCCGACCGGGTGACGGTGATCAATTTCGGTGAAAAGATCGCCGAAGGACTTCCCGAAGAGATCCAGAAAAATCCTAAAGTTCTGGAGGCCTATCTTGGCGCCGAATGACTCCGGCTCACCCCTGCTTTCCGTCGAAGGCCTCAGCGTGTCCTACGGCCATGTGCGGGCAGTGTCCCGGACGGACCTCGAGGTCTTCCCCGGCGAGATCGTCGTGCTGATCGGTGCCAACGGCGCCGGTAAAACGACCCTGCTGGAAACCATTCTCGGCATCAACCGGCCCGCCTCGGGTGCGATCCGCTTCATGGGCAAAAACATCGCCGGCATCCCGGCCGACCGCAACGTGCGCTCCGGGCTGTGCCTCGTACCCGAAGGCCGCGGCGTTTTCGCCTCCATGAACGTGCTCGACAATCTCCTGCTGGGCGCGCACCACAACATGCGCGGCGTGGATCAAAACCTGCGCCGGGTGTACGACTGGTTTCCCATTCTCGAACAGAGAAAAGGCCAGATCGCCAGGACGCTGAGCGGCGGCGAGCGCCAGATGCTGGCCATCGGCAGGGCTTTGATGTCGGCACCCAAATTGATCATGGTGGACGAGCCGTCGATCGGGCTGGCACCGATCGTGGTCAACGATATCTTCAACATCCTTTCCATGCTCAACCGCGAGGGGTATACGATTCTGCTTTCCGAGCAGAACGCCCACAAGGCCCTTAAATGCGCCCATCGCGGCTATGTGCTGGAAACCGGATCGGTCGCCCTGTCGGGCACCGGGGAACAGCTCCTGAACGATCCGGGTGTCCGGGCAGCCTATCTGGGAGCGTGAGGCATGCAGGTTCTGATCGCCCAAATCATCAACGGACTCTCCCTGGGCAGCATTTACGTGCTGCTGGTCACCGGGTTCAATCTTCTGCTGCTGGTGGCCATGATCATCCACTTCGCCTATCCGCAGGTGGTCGTCTTCTCGATGTACATCACCTGGCTCGTGCTCCAGATCAGCGGCAACAACATTCTGCTCGGCGTCGTGGCGGCCGTCGGATCGTCGATCCTGATCAACCTGATTTCGGCGCCGCTGTTCCAGAAGGTGATGCAGAACCGGGGGGAAGTGGATATCAACAGCACCATGGTGCTCTCGCTGGCCATGGGCATGATCATCACCGATGTGCTGTCGCACGCCTTCAACCGGGGGCTTCCGATCGCGTTCCCCGAACCGCTCGCGGGGAGCGCGCCCGTTCTGCGGATCGGGCTGATCAGCATTCTCAGCGGGCAGGTGTGGGCGCTGGCCGTCGGCGTGGCGGCCGTGTCCGGATTTTTTCTGCTGCTTTACAAGACCCGCGCCGGCCGAGCCTTCCGGGCGATCGCCGAGGATCCGAACGGCGCCCGCCTGGTGGGCATCCCGCTGCTCAGGACCAGTTTCGAAAGTTATGCGCTCACCGGCGTGCTGGGCGGCATCATCGCCCTGCTGCTCGCCATGCTGCTGGGCTCCGCCTCGCCGGGGCTGGGTGAACAGGTGGCGCATAAAGTTCTGGCCGTTTCGATCATCGCCGGCCTGGGGAACCTTCCGGGTGGATTGATCGTCGGGTTGCTGCTGGGTATCCTCGAGGCGGTGGCCCAGGGCTACATCTCCGGAACCTGGTCCAATGTCATCGCGTTCGTGGTCATGCTGGTGGTGATCCTGGTCAAGCCTTCCGGCCTGTTCGGCATCAAACTGTAGGAGAGATCGTGCCGCTTCCGCTCTATTATTTCCTGTCGATCACGGCGGTCAATATCCTCATGAGCTGGGCCTTGTACCTGCCGTACCGGGTGGCCCACCTGCATTTCATCACCGTGGCCAACATGGCGATCTCGGGGTATGCGGCCGCCTACCTCGTCATGAGCCTGCACGTTCCCTTCAGCCTGGCCCTGGCCGCCGGTTTTCTGCTGGGCGGGCTGATCGGATATTTCGTCGCGCTCTTCATCGGGGATGCGCCCACCTTCGCCGTGGTCATCGTGGGCTTCACCTTCATCTACATCACCCGCACGGTCATCGAGAACACGCCCGCCGTGGGCGGGACCATGGGCCTGTTCGGCCTGCCCGGCGTCGGCGGAAGTCCTGCGGCCCACCGCTGGATCATCCTCGGCCTGCTCTACGGCCTGGTCGTCCTGGTCGGCTTCATTCTCCACCGCTTCGAACATTCCAGCCTGGGCCGGGCGGCTTCCGCCGTTTTCGTGGACAAGGAGCTGGCAGCCTCGCTGGGGATCGACATCAAAAAGCTGGGTATGCTCCTGCAGACCTTCTGCTGTACGGTCGCGGGGGGCAGCGGCGTACTCTACGGGTTCATTTACAAGAGTTTTCACCTCGACTTTTTTTCATTCCACCTGGTCGGCGTCACCATGACGATCATCTTCGTCGGCGGATACGCGACGATGTGGGGCACGGTCATCGCCGCCCCGCTGCTCTACGGCGTACCGCTGCTGTTTCCACCCGCGATCGCCTCCTGGCGGATCGTCATTTACGGAGCGCTGCTGATCCTGACGCTGATGGTCAAGCCCGAAGGCTTCATCACCCGCCGCGCGGTATTTCGGGTGGAAGCCTTTTTCGCACGGCTACGTAGAACGCAAACAATCGATAAGGAGGTCGAATCATGAAAAAAGTCAGACGCGTGATGACGGCGGCGATCGTGCTGGTGTTGTTCGCGGCCAATCCCGGGTTGGCTCAGAGCGGGGTGCAGGTCAAGCAGTGGGAGATCCCGTTCCTGAACTGCCTCACCGGCGCCATCGCCAGTATCGGAGAATACCTGCAATGGGGCGCCGAACGCGCCGTGCAGGAGATCAATGCGGCCGGCGGCATCAAGGGCCGGCCGGTCAAGGTGACCGGGGTCGACACCGCCCTCGACCCACAGAAGGGGTCGGTGGAGATGGCCCGCATCGTCAAGGATGCCCTGGTGGCGCTGGGCCCGGTGCCGGAGCCGGTCATCATGGCGGCCATGCCGATCGCCGTCGAAAACGAGATGATGTCGATCACCGCCACCACCTCCTACGAGTATGCCGTCAAGTTCTTCCCCTGGACGGTTTCCTGGTTCCCGCCCACCGAGCAGCGGTTGGGCCTTCTGGTGTCGGCCTGGGCCGGGCTGCATCCGGAGATGAAAACGGTCATTCAGTTCGTGGAACCCTACGGTCCTTGGCCCGGAATGGCCGACGCGCACGTTAAGGGCCTGACCGGCGCCGGCGTCAAGGTCCTGGGCAAAGTGGATGTCCCCACGGATGCGGTGACCTTCGGCCCGCTGGTGGTCAAGGCCCTGGACCAGAAGCCGGACGGCATCGTGTTCGTGTGCAACGCCGAAAAAATCGCCAAGCTCATCCGGGAGCTCAAAAGCCGCGGCTGGACGAAGATGGACCAGCTCTTGGTCTTCTCCTCCGGCGACGCGCCCGAGCTGTACGCCACGGGAGGCGCGGACATCAACGGCGTCGAAATCTACAACTACATCGATCCCAACCTGGACACGCCGCGCTGGAACGCCTTCAAGGAGGCGTACATGCGGGACCACAAAGGCAACCAGCCGCCAAGCCTGTCCACCAACTACTACGATGCGGTATATATGATCAAGCAAGCCATCGAGAACACCCCGGTCACCGGCGATCCGAAGAAACTGCAGCAGGAACGCAAGATGATCGCGGACTACATCGCCGATATGAAGAACTTCCAGGGCATCATGTTCAACTGGGACATGAAGGCGGGCGTGCCGACCAACAAGCCCACCTTCATCTTCTCCATCCAGGACGGCAGGAAAAAGCTGGTCAAGGAAGTCAAGCCATAGATCGGAGTGCGGAAATGATCTCAAAGGAACGCGTGCGGCGGCTGCTCGATGCAGTGGATGCCGAGGGGTTGATCGCCTTGACCGCCGATCTGGTCCGGATCAACTCGGTATGGGACCCCGAGGCCGGCACCAGCGAGCGGCCGGCGGCCGAAAAGGTGGCCCGCTGGGCGGAGGACGAAGGCTTCCGGGTCGCCCTGGAAGAAGTCGCACCGGGCCGGCCCAATGTGGTGATCCGCTGGGATTTCGCTCCGGGAAGCAGGACGCTGATGTTCGAAGGCCACACCGACGTGGTGACGCCCGGCGATCCGACGGACTGGCGCTACGACCCTTTCGGCGCCCGGATCGTCGGCCGCAGAATGTACGGCCGGGGGACCAATGACACCAAGGGCAATCTGGCGGCCATGCTGATCGCCATGCGGGCGCTGAAGCGTTCCGGGCTGCCGCTTTGCGGATCGGTGATCGGCGGCGTCCTGTGCGACGAAGAAGACCAGATGCTGGGCGTCCAGCACTTCATCGCCAGGGGCCACGCCGACACGGTGACCGCGGCGGTGATCTGCGAACCGCAGGACGGCATGATCTGCGTTTCCCAGAAGGGCGCGATCCGCGCCCGCTACACGGCCGTCGGCCGAATGAGCCACGGCGCGATGCCGCTTTCCGGACTGAACCCCGCCTGGGCCGTGGCCCGGCTCATCGACGGGCTCCACGACATCGAAGCCAACGCCGTGCGCACCATCGGCCGCGACCCCTTGCTCGGATGGCCGAGTTTTACGCCGACGGTCATCCGGGCGCCGGCTTCCGGCGCGCCGCAGCTCAATGTCATGCCTGCCAAGGCGGAAATCCTGGTGGACGTCCGCACGGTCAGCGGCCAGCATCACGACCATATCCGGGACGAAATGATCGGACTGGCGCAGCGCGTCGAGGAGGAGGTAGCCCGTCACTACGCGGCGTACGACGCCAGCCTCGAACACGAAAGATCCCGGGCGCTGAAGGTGGAAACCGCCTTTCTCACCGACCGGCCCTGCACCTACACCGAAGCGGATCAACCGATCGTGACCGCGGCGGCCTGGGCCACACGGGAAATTTGGAACGCGCCGCCGGTGTTCGGCGGCGTGCCGGGCGCCACGGACGGCACCTTTCTCTGGTCGCGCAAGCAGATCCCGATCGTGACCATGGGTGCGGGGGACCGCCAGGTGCCCCACCAGGTGGATGAATGGGTGGACCTGGACCAGTTGATCGACACGGCCAGGATCTACGCGCTCACCGCGCTTCAATATCTTTCGGATGAAAATAAGGCTGAGGGATGAGCGCTGAAAGGTCAAAGACGATGGAAGAAAACTGAAAGATGAAAGGTGAAAGCAAGGATCGGATCGTTTGATTCTTTCATCGAGACAGCATACCTCCCTTTAAAAGTATTTTAGACCACAGAGATCACAGAGGCCACAGAGGAATAGTATATTTCAATCTGTAATCTCTGTGCACTCCTGTGTCTTCTGTGGTCATTCGGCCTTTTTTCGAGTCCATCAACTTTCAGCTCCTTTTTACTTTCATCTTTCATCCCTAGTTTCGAGCTTTCATTTTGATGAATTCGTAAAAAGCCCCGAAAGGGTTAAGCGAGGGATCTTGTCTTTTGATGATCAAATCAGATGTAACCGTTGCTTAAAACGTAAACACTGAAAACTTAAAACTCACGGCTCCTCGAATCCGGTGCCCCAGTCGTAGCGGCGCTTGATGAACTTCAGGATCAGTGAAGAATCGGTGCGGATCACCCCGTCGATCCGGTTTATCTTCTTGAACAACAAATCGTTCAATTCATCGATGGAGCGGGCCACGAATTCGCCGTAGATATCGGAGCCGCCCGTGGAGTGAACGATGAACCAGAGCGGCGCCAGTTTTTTCAGTTCCTGTGAGATCGCGTCGATCTTGGCGATATCCACAGTAATCCGGATCGTACCCGCGATCTTGAAGCCCAGTTTGAGCGGGTTGCTGACGGCGACGATCTGGATCACTTCGTCTTCGATCAACCGGGCGAGCCGATTGCGGACCGTTGCCTCCGAGATCCCGAGCTTTTTGGCGATCACCGTATTGGTCAGCCGGCCGTCGATCTGGAGCATTTTGATGATCTCCTGATCGATGGCGTCGATTCGCTTGCCGATCTTCGGATTGCTTTTGGTCATCCCGCACCTCACAAACCTGTTGATTGTGGCGTCGAGATTTATTTCAAAACGGAACAGGCTGTCCAGATCTTTTTGACCGCGGCGCTCGAATCCATCGAGGCCCGCCGCTCAATGGCCGGCACGCACATGAAGCCGATAGTGGTTCCGGCCGCGCAGCGGTCGTCCGCCGGAACGGCCAACGGAATCGGCTGTTGAAATGAACGCGGAATTCACGCTATCTAAGTGCTCTGTGGCGTGAATGAAGCGACGTGTTGGCGCACAGCTTATTGATAACCACTGAGAGCACAGAGGTTCTTTTTAGTTTTTCTCTGTGTTCTCTGTGCCCTCTGTGGTGAAAACAGTATGTCACTTTATCTGCGTCGATGTGTACGAAGCGGTGTCGAATGTGCGGCCCTCGCAGTGGGAGCATGCGGATCGAATGGCCAGGGGAGATCAACTCAGCAGGCAGTGGCGCATCATACAGGCCCTGATGTCGGCCGGGCGGGGCAAAACCGCCTCCGAGCTGGCGCTCGAGCTGGATTGCCATTCACGTACGGTCTACCGCGACCTGGAAGCCTTGCAGATGGCCGGGTTTCCCCTGTTCACCCAGACCCGCGAGGGCAAGGCCTGCTGGACCATCACGGAAAGCGGCCGCCGCCAGATGCCGATCCCCCTGGACCTGACCGAACTGATGGCGCTCTATTTCAGCCGCAACATGCTCAAAGTCCTGCGCGGCACAGCCCTGTACGACTCTCTCGTCCGCTTTTTCGACAAGGTCAAGGCCACCCTGCCGCCGGCCTATATCGAATACCTGTCGAAAGTCGAAGAGAGTCTCGCGGTGGGCGTCAAAACCTTCAAATCCTCCCCGCAACTCCAGGAAACGCTGGCCCGGGTCAGCCACGCCGCCCGCGAGCGGCGCCTGATCGAAATCGACTACTACACCATGAACCGCCGCGAACTGACCCACCGCCGTGTGGCGCCATACAAACTGTGGTTCTACGACGAGACCTTCTACCTGATCGGATACTGCGACCTGCGCCGCGCCGTGAGGGTCTTCGCCGTGGACCGCATCGCCGCGGTCGCCGTGCTGGACGAGGCATTCACCGCCCCAGCCGACTTCGACGCCGACGCGTTCATGCGCCGCAGCTTCGGCGTTTTTCAGGGCGACCCGGTCACGGTGCGCGTCCGCTTCAGCCCCGAGGCGGCAGGCTACGTGCGTGAAAAGATCTGGCACCCCAGCCAGACGCTGACGCCGCTCGAGGACGGCGGCCTGCTGTTCAGCGCCGAAGTGGCCGGCATCGAGGAGATCGAGCGCTGGGTGCTCAAATGGGGCGCGGACGCCACGGTCCTCGAACCGCCGGCCTTGCGGCGTGCCGTGCTCGCGCAGGCGCGCTCCATGCTGGCCAACTATGCCGATGCGGTCGAAAAAGAAATGGATTGCGATGCATATTGATTCCAAACTGCCCGACGTGGGGACGACCATCTTCACCGTCATGTCTAAAATGGCCGCCGAGTGCGGCGCCATCAACCTTTCCCAGGGCTTTCCGGACTTCGACACCCACCCGGAGCTGATCGAGCGCGTCAACCACTACATGCGCAAGGGATTCAACCAATATGCGCCCATGCAGGGGGTGCCCGAGCTGCGTCGGCGCATCGCGGAGAAGATCCTGCGGAGCTACGGCGCCCGGGTCGATCCGGAAACCGAGATCACCGTCACCTCCGGCGCCACCGAGGCGGTGTTCGCCGCCGTTACGGCGGTCGTGCGGCCGGGTGACGAAGTGATCCTGCTCGAGCCGGCCTACGATGCTTATGAACCGGCCGTGCGCCTCAATCAAGGCGTTCCGGTGCACATCCCGCTGCGCTTTCCCGGTTACCGCATCGATTGGCGGCAGCTCTCTTCGAAGCTGTCCGGGCGCACCCGCCTCGTCATCCTGAATTCGCCGCACAATCCCACCGGTACGGTCCTGGACGAGGACGACATCCGGGCGCTGCGCGAACTGGCCGCACGCTTCGAGTTTCTGATTCTCAGCGACGAGGTGTACGAACACATCATCTTCGACGGAAGGCGCCACGAGAGCATGCTGCGCCATCCCGATCTGGCCGCGCGCAGCTTCGTGGTTAGTTCGTTCGGCAAGACCTATCACACCACCGGCTGGAAAGTGGGCTACTGCATCGCCCCGGCGCACCTGAGCGCCGAATTCCGGAAGATCCGGCAGTACGTGACCTTCTGCACCAACACGCCCATTCAGATGGCCTACGCCGATTTCCTGGTGCGCGAGGAGCTGTTTACGGAGCTCTCCGGCTTCTACCAGCGCAAACGCGACCTGTTCGTGCAGCGCCTGGCCGGAGCCCGCCTGAAGCCCCTGCCCTGTTCGGGCACCTACTTCGTGATGGCGGACTACTCGGCGCTCGGCGGCCGGGACGACAGGCAGATGGCCGAAGAACTGACGCGCCGCCACGGGGTGGCGGCCATTCCGCCCTCCTGTTTTTATCATGACGGCCGCGATCACCATGTGCTGCGCTTCTGCTTCGCCAAAAAAGATGAAACCCTGATTCAGGCCGCGGAGATTTTATGTCGGATTTAACCGTCACCCTGATCCAGACCGAACTGGTCTGGCAATCCGTGGAAGCGAACCTGGCCCTGCTGGATGACCGGCTCGACCGCCTCGACACGTCCGCCGATCTTGTGGTTCTGCCCGAGATGTTCTCCACCGGCTTCAGCATGGACGCACCCCGGCTGGCCGAAAGCATGGAGGGACGCGCTGTCGCCTGGATGCGCGCGAAGTCCGCCGCGCTGGGCGCGGACATCGCCGGAAGCCTGATGATCGCCGAGCACGGGCGTTTCTACAACCGCCTGGTATGGGCCAGACCCGACGGCGGCATCCTGACCTACGACAAACGCCACCGGTTCGCCTATGCCGGCGAAGACCGGGTCTATACCGCCGGCCGGGACCGGCTGACCATCGAACTCAAGGGGTGGCGCATCCGCCCCTTCATCTGCTACGATCTGCGCTTTCCGTTGTGGTGCCGCAATTCCGATTTGGCGTACGATGCCGCCGTTTTCGTGGCCAACTGGCCGGCGACGCGCGCCGAGCACTGGAAGGTTCTGCTGCGCGCCCGGGCGGTCGAAAACCAGGCCTTCGTCATCGGCGTCAACCGCGTCGGCCGGGACGGCAACGGCCTTGAATACAGCGGCGATTCCGCTGCGATCGGGCCGCAGGGGATCGTTCTGTTCGAAAAGAGCGGGGCGGCGTGCAGCGCTACGGTGACCCTGAAGCGCAGCGCACTGGAAGCCTACCGGGCTGCTTTTCCGTTCTGGAAGGATGCCGACCGTTGAGAGAGGGATTCCAACCTTTGCTTGAGCCTAAAATTGATGGACTCGTAAAAAAGGCCGATTGACCACAGAGGACACAGAGAGCACAGATGTGACCTCTGTGTCCTCTGTGGTCTGAAACTACTTTTTACGGTTCTGCGACATTTGACGAGTTTGAAAAAATCTCTGAATCCATCAAAGTTTAAGTGTTCAGCGCAGCATTTTGTAGATTGCTAATTCAATCCGATATGAACCTTTGCTTAAAACTTAAAACGCCCTGAAGCCGATTTCCCTCGACCCCGCATTGCAAATCGGTTAGGTAACCATATCCTATTCTCACTGATGACAGAAGGCCCGGCTCCACACCACACCATCCCGGCTCCATCGCGCGACGTCACGCGTGGCGT
This sequence comes from Pseudomonadota bacterium, assembly GCA_023435265.1. Classification (GTDB taxonomy): domain Bacteria; phylum Desulfobacterota; class Desulfobacteria; order Desulfobacterales; family Desulfosarcinaceae; genus UBA2230. Next base: position 8,662 of record JAEYRZ010000100.1, on the reverse strand, counting down.
TCAGGACCGAGGCTTCCAACCCATTCCGCTAAAGGAGTGCAGCCGTGAATGTCCTTCTGCTTTACCCCAAGTTTCCTGAAACCTTCTGGTCTTTCGCCTACGCCCTTAAATTCATCCGCAAAAAATCCGCCTTCCCGCCGCTCGGACTGATGACCATCGCACCCCTTTTGCCCCGCGAGTGGCCGCGCAAGCTGGTGGATTTGAATGTCGAGCCGCTTACGGACCGGGACCTTGCGTGGGCCGACCTGGTATTCATCGGCGGCATGGCCGTCCAGCGCGCCTCCGCCTCGGAACTGATCCAGCGCTGCAGAACCGCGCAGGTCCGGGTGGTCGCCGGCGGCCCGCTGTTCACCTGCGAGCCGGAGCAGTTCGAGGCGGTCGATCATCTGGTGCTCGATGAAGCCGAACTGACCCTGCCGCGCTTTCTCGCCGACCTGCGGAACGGCCGCCCGCAGCGGGTCTACCGCGCACAAGGCTTTTGCGACATTCAACAGACCCCCGCACCCGAATGGTCCCTGATCGACTTCAAAAAATACGCCTCCATGTGCATCCAGTTCTCGCGGGGATGTCCGTTCAACTGCGACTTCTGCAACGTGACCGTGCTCTTCGGCCGCCGGCCGCGCCTGAAAACGCCGGTCCAGATCACCGGCGAGCTGGATCTGATTTACGCGGCCGGTTGGCGCGGCAACATCTTTTTCGTGGACGACAATTTCATCGGCAATAAAAAGTACCTCAAGGAACAGCTGCTGCCCGCCCTGATCGAATGGCGCAAGGGCAAGAAAGGCTGCGTCTTTTTCACCGAGGCATCGATCAATCTGGCCGACGATCCCGAACTGATGGAGATGATGGTACAGGCCGGGTTCGACTCCGTGTTCATCGGCATCGAGTCGCCCGAGGAGGCCAGCCTGACCGAATGCCAGAAAAGCCAGAACAAGGACCGCGACCTGCTGGGCAGCGTGCGCAGCATTCACCGCCGCGGCCTGCAGGTGATGGGCGGCTTCATCGTCGGTTTCGACAGCGACGGCCCTTCCATATTCCAGCGTCAGATCGACTTCATTCAACGCAGCGGGATCGTCACGGCCATGGTCGGTATGCTGCAGGCGCCTCCCGGCACCCGCCTGTTCGACCGGCTGATGCGCGAGAACCGCGTCACCGGCACGCTGTCCGGAGACAATGTGGACGGCAGCACGAACATCCTGCCCGCCATGGGCCTCGAGAAACTCCAGCAGGGCTACCGTTCGATCATGCGCCATATCTACGCGCCCCGGCATTACTACCGGCGCGTACGGACATTCCTCAAAGAATACCGGGCGCCCGAAGTGCGCATTCCTCTGGATCTGCAACGTGTGCTGGCATTGCTGCGCTCGGGCCTTTGGCTCGGCATCTGCGGCCGGGAGCGGTTCCAGTACTGGCGCCTGATAACCTGGACCCTGTTCCGCAGGCCGCGCCTGATGCCCCTGGCGGTCACCCTGACGATCTACGGGTATCACTTCCGCAAGATCTGCAGCCTCTACATTTATTGATAAAATCGTGAAAAGTATTTTTGGACCACAGAGATCACAGAGGACACAGAGAAAAAATAATATATCTAATAACTTGCCTCTGTGCTCTCTGTGTACTCTGTGGTTAATCTGCCTTTTTACGAATTCATCATTTATTGAAAGGTATTAAAAAAATTTTGCCGAGCAGCGGGAACGATAGCTGGGAGTTGAAGTTGAAAAAGAGCTGAAAGTTGAAAGCTGAAAGTTGAAAGAAAGGTATTCTATCTGTTTTTAAATAAATAGATCCGATCCTTGCTTTCACCTTTCATCTTTCAGCTTTCATCTTTTCCTTCCGCTCTATCCTTTCAGCTTTTGTTTCACGCTTGCGCGTCCGTGCGTTATGCCCAGTTTGCGCATGCGCGCGCGCAGGGTGCTCGGGTGCAGCTTCAGCAGGGCTGCGGCCCCGCTGGGCCCTTCGATGCGCCCGCCGCAATGGCGCAGCGCTTTGCGGATGTGCACGGCCGCGACCTCGTCCAACGAAGCGAATCCCGCCTTCGGATGCCCGGACCCGTCGTGTGCGGCGGAAGCCGCGCCCGACAACAGCGTATCGAAGCTCAAGGGGCCTCTGGCCGTCCGCTGGTTCAGGATCAGCGCCCGCTCCACCAGATTTTCGAGCTCGCGGATGTTGCCCGGCCAGGAATAGGACTGGAGCTGATCGATGGCGCCCGGCGCCATGGCCGGCAGCTGCTGGATTTTCAGCTTCCGGGAATTGCGCTCCATGAAGTGACTGACCAGCGCCGGGATATCTTCCGTGCGCTGCCGCAGCGGCGGGATCACGATGGGAAACACATTGATGCGGAACCATAAATCCTCGCGAAAGCGTCCGGCGCGCACCATTTCTTCGAGGTTCCGGTGGGTGGCGCTGATGATCCGGACGTCCACGGGAATCGACTCCGTCCCCCCGACCCGTTCGATCTCGTGCTGCTGAAGGACCCGCAGCAGCCGAACCTGCGCCGCGGGGGGCAGTTCACCGATCTCGTCGAGGAAAATCGTCCCGCCGTGTGCACGCTCGAAATGTCCCCGCTTCGTCGATATGGCACCGGTGAAGGCGCCCTTTTCATGTCCGAAGAGTTCGCTGTCGATCAACGTTTCCGGAATCGCGCCGCAGTTGACCTTGATGTAGGGGCCGCCCTGGCGCTGGGAGGCGTAGTGTATCGCGTTGGCGATCACCTCCTTACCCACCCCCGTCTCGCCGATCAACAGAACGGGGCTGTCCATCGGCGCCACCTGGCCGACCATCTGCATCACGTCCCGCAGTCCGAATTTGGCGCCGATGATTGTGTCGCCCGTCATCTTCAGCATCTCCTGATGGAGATAGCGGTTGTCGTCGGCCAGCAGCGCGTTCAGTCTCTGGATTTCCCGGTGTTGAAGAATGTTGGATATGGCCGCGGCGAACGGCTCGTGCAGCAGCGAAATCAGGTGCGCGTGAAAATCGGTGAAGCGGTTTTTGCCCGAAGCGAGCAGCACCAGGCTGCCGAGACGCTTTTTTTCAAGCACCAGGCGCATGATCAACTGCGAGGTATCCGAGGGCCAGAACATGGCCATCACTCTGCGCAGCGCCGGGTCTTCCCGCTCGACGTCGTTGATGATCGTGATCTTTGAAGGCTCATCCGCCTCCATATCCGACATTTTCTGCCTGGCCCAGGCCACGAATTCAGCGGGCAGGGAGATGGTGTCCTCCGGCTTGTCCATGTCGTCGGGCCATACCGAAGCCAGAATCCGGCTGACATTGAGGTCCGGGTCGTACAGGCTGAAGAGCATGCCGGTCGAGGGCACATAGGCTTTGAGAAAATCCAGACAGCGGTTCATGGAGACTTCGATGTTCAGACTGCTGGAGATCCGCAGGGTCGCCTGCCGGAAAAAATCGTTTTCATCCAATGTACCGGCCGGGCGGCCGGGGATCGCGTTCGGCATAGAATTAGAATCTTTCATATTTAGCGGCTTACCAGCTTTCCGCCATATTTGGAAGTTTAATCCTTCACATTTGACGGAAAAAGGCGGTAGAGGATTACAAGCTGTTGTTTACATTTAATTATAATTCTGGCACCATTCTCGCTTGCGTTGAAACGATTTCGAACGAGGGGGCGATCATGGATTGGACCGAAACACTTCAATTACGGCCCTACCGAAAAAGCGACCGTGATGCCGCCATGGCGTGTTTCAAACAGTTGCTTTTGCCGGGCCCGGAACATGGCCTCGGGGAAATCGTGCTGCTACAGGATGCCCTGCTGGACAACGATCTCTGCATCGTCATCCGCTGGAAGGGAGAAATCCTGCTGAACGGCAAGAGCCCCCTGGGCCTGAAACTCGCGGCGGCATTCTCCGAATTCGGACGCATCGACCATAATGTGTGGCGCACCGGGACGAAGATCGACCTCGAAAGGCCGGGCGGCCGTCCCCGCGTTCGTTCGGCAGGCGTCAAGAAGGATCAGGGCAAGGCCGTCCAGGACCGCCGCGCGTAACCCGCGTGCCGCAGCGGCGCCCACGACTCAGCGATCGCAAACAGGATGAATACGGAACAGTGAGAGGTACGTAATGAAGTCCGGTCTCAATCGAAGCATCAAGAACGCCGCCCTGACGGCCCTGCTGTGCGGCAGCCTGCTGGTCTCCGCGTGCGACAAACAGAACCATGTGAATGCCGCACCTCAGACGACCACCCCCGAAGTGGCGGTTGTCATGCTGCAGCCGCGCCAGGTCGAGTTGACCACCGATTTGCCGGGACGGACCGCCGCCTTTCAGATCGCCGAAATCCGGCCGCAGGTGAGCGGCATCATCCAAAAACAGCTTTTCCGGGAGGGTTCCGACGTCAAAGCCGGACAGCCGCTGTACCAGATCGATCCCGCCCCGTTCCAGGTGGCCTACGACTCGGCCCGGGCGTCGCTGGGCAAGGCCCAGGCCAACCTGCCTTCGATCCGGCTGAGGGCGGACCGATACCGCGAGCTTCTGACCGACAATGCGGTGAGCCGCCAGGACTACGACGATGCCGAGGCCGCCCTTGCGCAGGCCGGGGCCGATATCGAATATTGGAAAACGGCGGTCGAAGCGGCCCGCATCAATCTGGGCTACACCCGCATTACCGCCCCTTTTGCCGGCCGCATCAGCCAAAGCAATGTTCGCACCGGTACGCTGGTGACCGCTTATCAGCCCGCCGCACTCACCGTGCTGCAGCAGCTCGATCCGATTTACGTCGACGTGGTCCAGTCGTCCGCCGAACTGCTGCGCCTGCGCCGCGGTTTTGCGGCCGGCCGGCTGAGCCGGGATGCGGCCCGCCGTGAAAAGGTGAAAATCACCCTCGAGGACGGAACACCCTACCCTCTTGAAGGCACCCTCCAGTTCGCCGATGTCACCGTGGACCCCACCACCGGCTCGTTTACCCTGCGCATCGTGGTCCCCAACCCGGATCATCTTCTGCTGCCGGGCATGTTCGTTCGCGCCGTGGTCCGCGAGGGGACGGCCGAACAGGCCATCCTGGTGCCCCAACAGGGCGTGAGCCGCACACCCAAGGGGGAACCGATCGGACTGGTGGTCGATGACAGCGGCACGGTGCAGCAGCGCATGTTGAACATCGACCGCGCCATCGGGAACGAATGGCTTGTGGCGTCGGGCCTTGCCGCCGGGGACCGCCTGATCGTCGAAGGCATGCAGAAAGTGAAGCCCGGCGCTACGGTCAAGGTCGTCCCCATGAATCCGCAGGCGGCGACGCAATAGTCCGGCCGCGACCAGCAGGCAAACTCATTCGGAATCAAGCGGAGAACGCTCATGCTCTCGAAATTCTTCCTGGATCGGCCGGTCTTCGCCTGGGTGATCGCCATCATCATGATGCTGGCCGGCGCCCTGGCGATCTACAACCTGCCGATTTCCCAATATCCGCCCATCGCGCCGCCCTCGATCGCCATCGATGCCTTCTATCCCGGAGCCTCGGCCGAAACCGTCGAAAACAGCGTCGTGCAGATCATCGAGCAGAAGATGACCGGCTTCGACAAGCTGCTTTACATGACAGCCAGCAGCGACGGGTCGGGCGCCGGCCGCATCGAGCTGACCTTCGCGCCGGGGACCGATCCGGACCTCGCCTGGTCCCAAGTGCAGAACAAGCTCCAGCTCGCCATGGCCAGTCTTCCGGACGTGATCCAGCGCCAGGGCGTCAAGGTCAGCAAATCCACCCGCAACTGGCTGATCATCGTGGGCCTCACCTCCGAAGACGGCAGCATGGACGGCAACGACCTGCGGGACTATGCCCAGTCCAACATCGAGAAGGTGCTGGCCCGCGTTCCGGGCGTCGGCGAGGTGGAAAGCTTCGGCTCCCAGTATGCGATGCGGGTGTGGCTCAACCCGGATAAACTGGTGGACTACAAACTGACCGTGGAAGATGTCGTCACGGGATTGCGCGCCTACAACGTCGAGATCTCGGCCGGCCAGTTCGGCGGGGTGCCGGCGGTTCCGGGTCAACGGCTGAACGCATCGATCATCGTCCAGAACCTGCTCAAGACGCCGGAAGAGTTCGCCGCCATTCCGCTGCGCATCAACGCCGACGGTTCGATCGTGCGCGTGCGGGATGTGGCGACCACCGAACTGGGCACCGAGCGTTACGAAATGAACGCTCTGTTCGACGGAAAGCCGAGCGCGGCCCTCGCCGTGCGCCAGGCCGCCGGCGCCAATGCGCTTGAAACCGCCGATGCGGTCCGCGCCAAGATGGACGAGCTCTCCCGGTATTTCCCGCCGGGCGTCAAGGTCATCTATCCCTACGACACCACGCCCTTCGTGAAGGTGGCCATCGACGAAGTGGTAAAGACATTGCTGGAGGCCATCCTGCTGGTGTTCCTGGTGATGTTTCTCTTCCTGGGCAACATCCGGGCCACGCTGATCCCCACACTGGCGGTGCCGGTGGTGATCCTGGGAACGTTTGCGGTCCTCGGGCTGTTCGGGTACTCGATCAACATGCTGACCATGTTCGCCATGGTGCTGGCCATCGGGCTCCTGGTGGACGATGCCATCGTGGTGGTCGAAAACGTCGAACGCATCATGCACGAGGAAAGGCTCCCGGCCAAGGAAGCGACCCGCAAATCCATGGACGAAATCACCAGCGCCCTGGTCGGCATCGGTCTGGTGCTCTCGGCGGTGTTCGGACCCATGGCCTTCTTCGGGGGCTCGACCGGCGTCATCTACCGGCAGTTCTCCGTGACCGTCATCGCGGCCATGCTGCTCTCGGTACTGGTGGCCTTGATTCTGACACCCGTGCTGTGCGCCTCGCTGCTCCGCCCGGTTACCGAGCGCATCAACGCCCACCGGATCGACCCGCCGCTGCTCAGACCCATTCTTCACGGGTTCAACCGCTCGTTTTTCTGGTTCAACCGCGCCTTCAACTGGCTGCGCGACCGGTATCAAGTCTTGGTCGGCCATATTCTGGGGCGCAGGCTGCGCTTCTTCGCGGTCTACGTTCTGATCGTCGCCGCCCTCGGATTTCTGTTCCAGCGCATGCCGACGGCCTACCTGCCGGACGAAGACCAGGGCATCATGTACATTCAGGCGCTGCTTCCGGAGGGGTCGACGCTGGAGCAGACCGAAGCGGTGCTGAACGAAATCCGCGACTATTTCCTCAAGGAAGAAACCGAAACCGTGGCTTCGGTCTTCACGCTGGCCGGCCGCAGTTTCGCCGGCGCCGGGCAGAATGCGGCCCTGGGATTTGTAAGGCTCAAAGATTGGGACCTGCGGGACCGGCCGGAACTGAAAGTCAAGGCCCTGGCCAATCGCTCCATGGCCCGCTTCGCGCGGATCCGCAATGCGCGGGTCTTTGCCTTCGCCCCTCCGGCGGTGGTCGAGCTGGGCACCGCCGCGGGTTTCGATTTCCAGCTGCAGGACCGCGGCGGGATCGGCCATGCAGGACTGATGGCCGCCCGTAACCAGCTGCTCGGCAAGGCCGCCCAGGAAGCACGGCTGACGCGCGTGCGGCCCAACGGCCTGGAAGATGTCGCTCAGTACCGGATCGACGTGGACTGGGAAAAAGCGGGCGCCCTGGGCGTTCCGATCAGTTCGATCCACAACACCATTTCGGCCGCTTTCGGCGGCGCCTACGTCAATGACTTCATCCAGGGCGGGCGGGTCAAGCGGGTCTATGTGCAGGCCGCCGCCGCCAACCGGATGCTGCCCCGCGATATCGACCGCCTGTATGTGCGCAACGCCAAAGGCGGCATGACGCCGTTCAGCGCTTTCGCGACCGGTTACTGGACCTACGGATCGCCGCGCCTGGAGCGTTTCAACGCCTTCCCCTCCATGAACATCCAGGGTGAAGCGCCGCATGGGCGCAGCACCGGCGAGGCCATGCAGGCCATGGAAGAGATCGCCGCCGGCCTGCCCGCCGGAACCGGCTTCGACTGGAGCGGAATTTCGTTTCAGGAGCGCATGGCCAAATCCCAGACCGGGCTGCTCTACGCCTTTTCCATGATCGTCATCTTCCTCTGCCTGGCCGCGCTTTACGAAAGCTGGACCGTTCCGATATCGATCATGCTGGCCCTGCCGCTGGGCGTGATCGGCGGCGTGATCGCCTCTTCCCTGCGGGGATTTCCGAACGACGTTTATTTCCAGATCGGCCTGCTCACCGTCCTGGGGCTGACCACTAAGAACGCCATTCTGATCGTGCAGTTCGCCATGGCCAAGGTCAAGGCCGGCACCGGGCTGGTCGAGGCCACGCTGGAGGCCTCCAAGTTGAGGCTGCGGCCCATTGTGATGACATCCATGGCCTTCGGTTTCGGCGTTCTGCCGCTGGCCCTGGCCACCGGCGCCGGCGCGGGCGCGCAGACCGCCATCGGCACGGGCGTGTTGGGGGGAATGATCACGTCGACCTTTATTGCGATTTTCTTCATCCCCCTTTTCTATGTCGCGGTGGTCCGGCTGTTCGGCCGAAAAAAGAAGGCGCAGGAAGGTTCGGCTTCCGTGGAGGGACGTTGAGATGATCCGCAAAATACTTGCCGGCGGCGCCCTGCTGTTGATCCTCACCCAATGTTCAATGGCGCCCGAATACAGCCGCCCCGCGGCGCCGGTTCCCGACGCCTGGCCGCAAGATTCCACCTATGCGGAGCCTGCCGCCGGGCCGGAAGCGCCGCCGGCGGCCGCCTTGCCCGGGGATT
>JAEYRZ010000037.1 GCA_023435265.1 Pseudomonadota bacterium | reverse complement strand
TTCCAGGAGTCCTTCTACTTTCCGGTACTGAAAACTTATCCGGAAACGGTTTTCGGCGGCCAATTTCCCACCGAGGCCGAATACCGCGATCCATATGTGCAGGCCTTGATCGATCGCCACGGCTGGGCGATCTGGCCCCCGATCCGTTTCTCCTACCGCACCATCCAGAGAAGCCTGGACCGGCCCGATCCCGCCCCGCCGTCTGCAGCGAACTGGCTCGGCACCGACGACCAGGGGCGCGATGTGGCTGCCCGCCTGATCTACGGGTTCCGGATTTCGGTCCTCTTCGGCCTGGCCCTCACGCTGGCCAGCTCCGTGGTGGGCGTCGCGGCCGGTGCTCTGCAGGGGTACTACGGCGGCCGGATCGATATCTTCGGCCAGCGCTTTATCGAAATCTGGCAGGGGCTGCCGGTATTGTTTCTGCTGATCATCCTCTCGTCTTTCGTGCAGCCGAATTTCTGGTGGCTGCTGGGCATCATGCTGCTCTTCTCGTGGATGACCCTCGTGGACGTGGTGCGCGCCGAATTCCTGCGCGGACGCAATCTCGAATACGTAAGAGCCGCACGGACACTGGGTGCCGGCGATTGGACCATCATGTTCAAGCATGTACTTCCCAATGCCATGATCGCCACGATCACCTTCATGCCGTTCATCTTGAACGGGTCGATCACGACGCTGACCTCGCTTGACTTTCTGGGCTTCGGACTGCCGCCCGGGTCACCCAGCCTGGGCGAACTGCTGGCCCAGGGAAAAGCCAACCTGCACGCGCCCTGGATCGGAATTTCGACCTTCTTTGTGCTTTCACTGCTTTTATCGCTGCTGGTGTTTATCGGCGAAGCGGCCCGCGACGCCTTCGATCCACGGCACGACCCGGCCCGGGGAGGCGTTTGATGAGCGAGGCATTGCTGCAGATCAAAGATCTTTGCATCGACTTCCAGTCCGGCGGCACGGTGACCCGGGCCGTGCGCCATGTCTCTTTCGAAGTCGATAAAGGAGAAACCCTGGCCCTGGTGGGCGAATCGGGATCGGGCAAAACCGTCACCGCCCTTTCGGTGCTGCGCCTGTTGCCCTCCACGGCCGTTTACCCATCGGGCCGGATCCGTTTGCATGGCAAAGAAATACTGGGCGCCAGCGAAGAGGTGATCCGCGATGCGCGCGGCAACCGGGTGGGGGTGGTGTTTCAGGAACCGATGACCTCGCTGAACCCGCTGCATACGGTTCAGCGCCAGATCGCCGAAGTGATTCAGACCCATAAACCGTTGAACAGGAACCACACGCGCGAGCGCGTCATCGAGCTTTTGGAACTGGTGGGCATCCGCGACGCGGAATCCCGCTTGAATGCTTTTCCGCACGAATTGTCCGGCGGACAGCGCCAGCGGGTGATGATTGCCATGGCCCTGGCCAACGAGCCGGACCTTTTGATCGCCGACGAACCCACCACCGCTCTGGATGTGACCGTCCAGGCTCAGGTGATGGAACTCCTGGCCCACCTCCAGAAGCGCTTGCACATGGCCGTGTTGCTGATCAGCCACGATCTGGGAATCGTACGCCGGGTGGCCGACCGGGTGGCCGTCATGTACCAGGGTGAAATTGTCGAAACCGCGCATACGGAGCCGTTGTTCAATAACCCGCAGCACCCCTACACGCGCCGTCTGATCCGCTCCGAACCCTCCGGGCGGCCGGTTGCGCGTCCGCCCGGAGCTCCCGTTCTGCTGGCCACCGAAGATCTCAAGGTCCATTTCCCGATCCGCAAAGGGGTTCTCAAGCGCACCGTCGACCATGTGCGGGCCGTTGACGGAGTCTCCCTTACGATACGGCGCGGCGAATCGCTCGGGGTGGTCGGCGAATCGGGTTCGGGCAAATCGACACTGGCATTCGCCGTGCTGAGGGTCCTGCGGGAGGCCAGGGGCATCATCCGCTTCGGCGACCTGCGCCTCGACAACCGGGGCAAAAAAGAGATGCGGCCCCTGCGGCGTGAAATACAGGTGGTCTTCCAGGATCCGTTCGGCTCCCTATCTCCGCGCATGCCGATCTCCGAGATCATCGCCGAAGGCTTGAAGATTCACCGCATGGGAGACGAGGCCGCCCGCGAGCGCATGGTCGTCCAGGTCATGGAAGATGTGGGACTGGATCCCGACATGCGGCATCGCTACCCGCATGAATTTTCAGGCGGGCAGCGTCAGCGGGTGGCGATCGCCCGTGTCCTGGTGCTCAAACCTCAACTGATCATTCTGGACGAGCCGACATCATCCCTCGACCGCACGGTGCAGTTTCAGATCATCGAACTTCTGCGCACGCTTCAGCGCGAACACAACCTCACCTACATGTTCATCACCCACGATCTGAAAGTGGTCAAGGCCTTGTGTCATTCCATCATCGTCATGAAGCAGGGACGGGTGGTGGAGGCGGGGGCCGCCGATCAGATCTTCAACGCCCCCCGGGAGCCCTACACCCGGGAGTTGCTGGCGGCGGCTTTTTAGCGTTCCGGCTGGGCAGGAAGGCGGCCGGGTCTCGTCGTTGTGTAAGGGGTGCGCCGGGATGCCCGGAAAAACCGAACTTCCGATCGCTGTGAAAGAAAAAGGGATCCCCGTTCTGGAGATCCCTTTTCGTTTTTACATCGGAGGGGTTTGATTACTGCGCCTGAATCGGCTCCTGCTGTTCCCGGGCGGCCGCTGCGGCGGCTTCGGCGGCCAGAGCGGCCTGCTGCGTCTGGATGGCGGTGATCTTCTGGGCGATCAGCTCGGCCTGGGCGGCGTCGGTAATCAGCGGCTGCGATTGTCTCAGATAATCCAGGGCCGCCTGGAGCGATTCGGGTGTGCCCTTGCTGATGGCGACATCGGCCTTGTAAAGCAGCGGCATGCGTTCGATGCTGTTGAGGCGGGTGGTCACCGCCGTCTCCATTTCAGGGGAGATCGCGTACCTGCGGGCCATCTGCAGGTAATTGCGCATGCCCTCGTAATCGGGCACGCCGCTGGTTTCCAGCAAAGCATCGGCCTTGTCGAGGTAATAATTGAACGCCAACGGGAAGATCTCCTCGCGCGTATAGACGCTCTTCAGCGGTTGGGGCGGCTGCGTGTCGTGCAGCACCAGAAAAAATGCCTGCCCGGTGGGAGAAAAACGGCCGCGCGAGATTTCGAGGGCGTCGTCCTTGGCGTTCAGGTAGAAATTGCCGCTGTTTTTGAAGCTGGCCCCGATCAGCAGAAGGATAAGCAGGGCGAATGCGGCGGCGGCATATTGAATACTGCGTTTGACGGGGTCCGGATCATTCCCGGCGTCAACGGTCGTGACTACCGGTTTGACCTCTTCGATCGCCGGCCGGGCGGATTTGGGCGCGGCCGCCGAAACTTCGGGCGCCTCCGGCGGGGATGCCGGTGCAGGGGTCTCCTGGGCGGCCGGCGTCGGGGTCTCCTCGGGAAGCTCCGTTGTCTTGGGCGCCGAAGCGGCCGGCGTCGGGGACTCAGGCGCCGGTTGAGGCGAAGCCGGAGGCTGAGCGGCGGATGCGATTACCTCCTCCATGCTGAAGGGCGTAAACAGCACTTTGCGAATGCGCTCCGCTTCCGCGGGATCGGCGGCGGTGATGATCGGCGGCGCCGGAGAATCGCCGCTCCCGCCGGACGATACACGCTGCGGTTCGGGCTGCGGCGTTATCGAGCCGAAGGTTTCAAACAGAATCTCCCTCTGTGTCTTCTGCGGAGCGGGTGAAGCCGCGGCGGTTTTGCCTTCGGAGGGCTGGGCGGGCTTTTCGATCCCGGCCGCCTTGGCGGCTTGCTTTTTGGCCGATTTTTTTGAAACTTGATCCACCGGCTTGGAGGTCTTTTTCTTCTTGTCCGTGGATTTGATCAGGCTGTTTTTACCCATTTGGAATCCTTTTAATCGCAGGTTTTGCTTGTGAAATCGGACCGCGTTACTTATAAAGGATCGCTTGTGGGTTGTAAACCCTTTTTTCCCTTGGCCTCGGCGGGGTTATGCGGCGCACGGCGGTGTGCAAAAACGCTATCCCGGGCTGTTCGCGGCGAAGGATCCATGGTTTATGAGCATCGAGGAATTGACCCTTAAAAAGGAGCGGCTTGGGAGTATCCTGAGGCGGTTTACACGCCTGGGCGTGGCCTTTTCCGGCGGTGTGGACAGCTCGTTGCTGCTGGCCGTGGCCCGCCAGATTCTTGGGAGCGGCGTGACGGCACTGACCGCCGACTCCCCCATCCATCCAGCCGTCGATACGGCGCTCGCAAAACAGATCGCGAACCGGTTGGGGGTGCATCAGATTATCTTTCGAGGAGACGAGATGAAGGACCCTGAGTTTCTCCGCAACTCCCCCGAACGATGCTACTGGTGCAAAAAGAGGCTTATCGCCGTCATGCGCGCCGAAGCGTCCGGGGTCGGCGTCACGGCATTGGTGCATGGCGCCAATCTGGACGATCTGTCCGATTTCCGACCCGGCCTCGAAGCGGCCCGGGAGGCGGGCGTGACCGCCCCTCTGATGGAAGCCGGTTTGACCAAATCCGAAATACGGACGTGGGCCCGGGAGCTGGGTCTCCCCAACTGGGATAGACCTGCGGGAGCTTGTCTGGCGACCCGGATTCCTTATGGCTCGCCGATCGATCCCGGCTCGCTCGAACGGATCGAGCAGGCCGAGTCGCTGATCCGCAGCCTGGGCGTCGCATCCTGCCGGGTACGGCACTTCGGCGCACTGGCCAGCATCGAGACCGACGATGCCGAAATCGCGCGCCTGGCGATGGCGCCGATGCGTTCCCGCATACTCGATGGATTGCGCGCGCTCGGTTACGCGCAGGTATGCCTGGATTTGGAAGGCTATGTTTCCGGCAAGATGAATCGCGTTCTTAAGGGATAGCGCAACACCGGGAGCGAACGGTCAGCGATTGGAACCCTCCGCGGTCCGTCTCTGCTCGGCAAGGTTGAGGATTGCGCGTTCGATCACCTCCGAATTGCTTTCTCCGGAACGTTTTTTTTCACGATGGAGGATAATCTGGGCTTTCAGGGAAATCATGGCTGTGACCTGTTTTCTGCCATCCTGGCGCTGCTTTTGCCGCCAGCGCGCCTGGCGCTGGCGGTCCGAGAGGCGTCGTTGCTTGAGTGTCGCCATGTTCTTCCTTCCGATCCGGATAGCCTGATGTGCCGTTTAACGCTGTTGGTTTAATAGCCTATATCGCTTCTGCTTGGCAATACTTTGGCGATGTTGCTTCGATTCTGAAAGGAACCTGCTTGGCCGCTTGCGATTCGGATAAGGCGGACGCAGCCGCCTGTCGCCGAAGCGGCAGGCGGTGTCCGGCGCCCACAGTCTAAACTATAAGATTAGAAGATAATATAAATGTCTTTTGAATCATTGGTTATCCGACGTTATCTTAAGATCAAGCATCAGCGCCGTCTGGTGCCGATCATCACCATATTGTCGACGGCCGGCGTCGCAGTGGGGGTTTCGGTGCTGGTGGTGGTGCTCGCCGTAATGACCGGTTTTCAGGCCGAGTTGAAAGCGCGCATCCTGGGCATCGAATCGCATATCGTGGTTATGCGCTACAATGACTGGATCAATGATTACAACCGGATCATTGCGCAGATCGTGAAAATCCCAGGCGTCCGGTCGGCGGCACCTTACATCCATGCGCAAGGCATGCTGCGCTCGGCCCGGGCGATCGTGGGAATTCAACTGAAGGGTATCGACCCGCAGCGCGCCGATATCCGCATTCCGGTCGGCCGCGGGAGGAATTTGTCTCAAATGTTGGACCAGGTCGAAGCGGATGACCTGCAACCGGGCCTGGTGATTGGAACCGTCCTTGCCGAAAAGCTCGGCCTCAAGGTCGGAGACGGCATCATGCTCATGGTCGCCGGAGGCGGAAACAGCGATCCGCGTCGACCGCCCAGGATGAACCGGATGAAGGTGCTCGGCATGTTCGACACCGGGATGCATCAGTACGACGCCAATATCGGGTTCCTGCATATGCGCCAACTGCAGCGTTTGACGGGCGGAGCCGATTCGGCCACCGGCATCGAGGTGCGGGTCGACAATGTCGACCGGGCTGACGCCGTGATGTCGGACATCATGAAGAACCTGGGCGCGCACTACTGGGCCACCAACTGGAAACAAATGCACCGCAATCTCTTTTCGATGCTGGCCCTCCAGAAAGTGGTGATGTTTGTGATCATGACCCTGATCATCATCGTCGCCGCCTTTAATATCGCCAGTGCGCTGATCATGATGGTCCGCGAGAAAACCAAGGAGATCGCCATCCTCAAAGCCATGGGCGCCACCGAGCGCAGCATCGAGCGCATTTTCATGAGCAAGGGGATCATCATCGGGATTACCGGAATAGCCCTGGGGGTGGCCGGCGGCCTGGTCGTCTGTTGGCTTCTGGCTCAATATCAATTCGTGGAGCTCCCCGGCGATGTCTACTTCCTGACCACCCTGCCGGTTCGAATCACCTGGCCCGACTTGGTGAGCATCGTCCTCGGGACAATGGCGGTATGTGTTTTTGCATCTTTGTACCCAGCCCGCCAGGCCTCGCGGATGAACCCGGTCGATGCCATCCGTTTCGGCTGAACCGCCCTGTCTACGGCCTTTTTCGGCAAAGTGACAAAATACGTCCGTGATTCTCCTCGGCTGAATGAGCGGCGCCCGTGAGGATCGCCCGGTCCGTATCGAATGTTTAAAGGTGCGGGGTGCGGTATGATAATTGCTTTTTGCACCTTCGGCCGGAAAGGGAAGGGGGCGATCGCGATGCGACGGGGTCCGTTTCAGTTTCATTATCGGTTCCAATTCGAAGACGAAAGCAGCATCGATTATTGCATTTCGCTGGATGCCGAAACATTGAGCCTGATTCCGGGCGAGGCCCGCCAGCCTCTGCCGGAATGGACCCGCCTGCAATTCAAGCAGTGCCCCTGCTGCACGCTGAACCCGCAAGCGCACCCGAATTGCCCGATCGCGGTGAACATTCTGGAATTGGTGGAAACGTTCAATTCCGTGTTTTCGTATCATGACTGCATGGTGACGTGCAGGACCGCGGAGCGCAGCTATTCGAAAAAGACATCCGTCATGGAGGGGCTTTCGGCGATTTTCGGTGTCATCATGGCCACCAGCGACTGCCCCACCATGGAGTTCCTCAAGCCGATGGCCCGCTTCCATCTCCCCTTTGCCACAATCGAGGAAACGACGGTGCGCAGCGCTTCGTTCTTTCTGCTGGCGCAATACTTCAAACGCCGGGATGAAAAATCGTTGACATGCGACTTTGGACCGCTGGAACAGCATTACGCGCAGGTCCAGATGGTCAATGAGGGATTTCTCGAGCGCATCAGCAAAGTGACCGCCGAAGATGCGGATAAAAACGCCATCATTACCCTGCACTCCCTTTCCCAATTTTTATCCATGGAAATCGATTACAGCCTCAGCAGTCTGGAAAACACCTTTTCCGGGCGCTATCGTTTCGAGTCTCCGGCCGCCGGGCTCCGATGAAATCTGTCCACATCCAATACCGCTTCCGTCTTCAAGGCGGGAAGACAGAACGGTTCGATCTGCGGCTCGACCCCCGTTCGCTTGAAGTCATCCAGAAAACCCCGCGTCCGCTGCCGAAATGGACGACGTTAACCTATTTCCGCTGCCCCAACTGCCCCCTGAACCCCCGCATATCGCGCCACTGTCCCGCAGCCGTGTGCCTTACCCAGTGGCTGGAGCGCTTCGCGCTGCTCCTTTCGCCCGGCGAAGTCATGATCCGCGTGAAAACGCCCTGGCGCCTGATCAGTATTCAAACCAGCACGCGGGATGGACTGGCTTCTTTGATGGAGCTTCTCATCGTCGTGAGTGGATGTCCCCACATGTCCTTTTTAAAGCCGCTGGCACGATTCCACCTGCCTTTCGGCGGAAATGCGGAGTCGGCCTGGCATGCGGTTTCCGCGTATCTGATGCTCCAGTATTTCCGCGCCTGGGATGGCGGCGGCCGAATCGACCTGGAAGGACTGGCCCGGCACCAGGTCGATATGCAGGCAGTCCACCAGGGAATCGCGCAACGGCTGGGTTCCCTTCGCTGCGCGGCGGCAAAGATCGATTGTGCTGCACTATCCGGAATATTCACCGAGCGCATGCCCCTTGCAGTGGACGCCTTTATCGAAGAGATCCGTCATCTGTTCGGTCCTTACCTCCATGGAATTCGAAATGGAAAGTATTTGTAAAGCTTGACTTTTTCGATAAAAAACGTGTACTAAGAAATCGCTTTTCGCAAGCATCGCGGAATGCTCCGCCGCGGCGCCGCGCCGCCGGGGTTTTCCGCATGAAGTTTTCAGCGGGCTGTAAAAAAAGCGCCCCGGGCGCCGCCGGTCATTCCGGTTCTTTACGGCTTTGTCAGTCAGAAAGTAGACAAATTGATACAATTGCTTAGAACGTTATGGTCCCGGTGGGTCAAACCACCCATACCCAAAAACCAGGAACGCAACCCCGCTCCAACGCCACTCCCCAATACCGACAGCCGGACGCAAAGGGGTAAATCAAGGCGCCCCAGGGATGGATCCTCCAAGGATGGATCACGCCCGTCGGACGCTCAATCACAGCTTCAGCCGCATGCAGAATGGCAGCCCTCGAATTTTGTCGTCGCCCCGGCGGAAGGCAAGAAGCGTTTTCATGATTTGAACCTGCCCGTGCCGATCCTGCATGCCATCGCGGACCTGGGATTCCAGTATTGCACACCCATTCAGGCCGAGATTCTTCCCAGTACCCTGGCCGGCAAGGATGCCACCGGCCGGGCGCAAACCGGTACCGGCAAGACGGCGGCATTTCTGGTGACCGTTTTTACGCGTTTTTTAAATCAGCCCCTGCCGGACCGCCCTACAGGTACGCCGCGGACCCTGGTGCTTGCGCCGACCCGCGAACTGGTCATTCAAATCGCCGAGGAGGCGCGCAGCCTGGCAAAGTACACCGATATCCGGATTGTCAGCGTGTACGGCGGCATGGATTACGAGAAGCAGCGCCGCCAGCTCGGCGGTCGCGTCGATGTCGTGGTCGCCACTCCGGGCAGGCTGCTCGATTTCCAGCGGCAGCGGGACATCCGGTTGAAAGAGGTGGAAGTGCTGGTGATCGATGAGGCCGACCGCATGCTCGACATGGGGTTCATCCCCGACGTGCGCAAGATCGTCATGAGCACACCCCATAAGGATAAACGACAGACCCTGCTCTTCAGCGCCACCTTGACCCAGGAGGTCACCCGCCTTGCCGCCCAGTGGACGCGCGATCCTGTGACCGTCGAAATCGAACCCGAGCAGGTGGCCGTCGATTCCGTCGACCAGATCGTCTACATCGTGACCGGTGAGGAGAAATACGCCCTGTTGTACAACATCATCATGCGCAAGCAGCTGGAGCGCGTGATCGTCTTCTGCAACCGCAAGGACGAAACCGTGCGCCTGGCCGACCTGTTCACGCGCCATAACATCAACTGCGAAATACTGTCCGGCGATGTCCGGCAGCACAAGCGTATCCGGACGCTGGAGGATTTCAAAAGAGGCAAGATACGCATTCTGGTGGCGACCGATGTGGCCGGCCGCGGCATCCACATTGAAGGCATGAATCACGTGATCAACTACACCCTGCCGCGCGACCCCGAAGATTACGTGCACCGTATCGGGCGCACAGGGCGTGCCGGAGCAGCCGGTACTTCAATCAGTTTCGCCGACGAGGAGGATAGCTTTTTCATACCGGGCATTGAGAAACTCATCGGCCACGAACTGCACTGCACGCATCCCGAAGAGGAGTGGTTGACGCCTCCTCCGCAGTCCAAGCC
>JAEYRZ010000002.1 GCA_023435265.1 Pseudomonadota bacterium | reverse complement strand
CACGCAGGAGCTGCGCCGTCAGGTCGAACAGCTGAAACAGCAGCTCGAACAGCTGCAGCAGCAGATCGAGGCGGTGGAAACCAAAAATGTGGAACAGGATCAGACCGCCCGCGATGTCGCGGAGCGTCTGGACACCGCGGAGCTGCATACGGCCACGGACAAGTTGTCTTTCGGCGTCGAGCTGCGCACCCGCGGGGAATCGATTCACTACAACGATATCCGCATGGCACCGGACGCCGTGGTGGGGGGCTTTTTCACCGATGCCGCCGCCGGTGGATTCAACGGCGCCACATTGGGGCAGATGCAGCAGGGCATGGCCGGCATGGCCGCCGCGGGCATGATCCCTCCGCCCGCCGAAGCGGATGCCGACAACGACATCATCTACACCAACCGCCTGCGCCTGGAGATGAACGCGCGCGTCAACCCGCAGCTTTCCTTTACGGGCCGCCTGGCCGCGTACAAAGTCTTCGGCGACAGCACGGGCGTCAACTTCAACCACGGCAGCATGAACGACGTCACCTTCGACGGCAACACCTCCAGCCTGCCGCACGGCGACACCCTTCGGCTCGAGCGCGCCTACTTCAACTACCGCAAGGATCTTGGCAGCGTTCCGGTCAACCTTTCGCTGGGGCGCCGGCCCTCGACCGAGGGTCCGCCCCTCGAATACCGCAACTACAGCCTCGAAGGCGGTTCGCCGCTGGCGCCGCTGATCAACTGGCAATTCGACGGCGCATCGCTCACCTTCGGGCTCGAAGAGGTCACCGGCATTCCGGGCGCGGCCTTCAAGCTGTGCTACGGCGTCGGCTTCGAAAGCGACTGGGGCAATGCCGCGTCCCTGAGCAGCATGCAGCCCGACGTGGACGATGTCCACATGTTCGGCTTCATTGCCGACCTGTTCGACGATGACATCACCAGTGCGTCGTTCACCTATGCCCACGCCTCGGACATCACCGACGGCTTTACCGGCCTGACGGTCATGCCGTTTATCGTGTCCAAGCAGGACACCGACAACGACGGAGTGGATGAATATTTCTTCGCTCAGAACAGCGGCGGATTCATCAGCCGCATCGAGCCGACCACCAATATCGGGGACTGGGACGGCGCATCGCTCCTGCTGCGCACCAATCTCGGGGAGGTTCTGGCAGATATCGATCTCTTCATCGCGGGTTCGTGGAGCCATACCGATCCGTCCGAGGTATCGCGCAATCCTTTTTACGAAATCATGGGCCAGGGGCTGCTCAGCTCGAACGGCGATCTGGAATCCCGCGACGGCTACAGCATCTACGCCGGGGCGATTTTCCCCATGCCCCTCGAAGCACGGCTGGGCATAGAGTATAATTGGGGTTCCAAATACTGGTTCAACTTCACAGGTGCCGAAGACTCCCTGGTGGCCAGCAAGCTTGCGGCGCGCGGCCAGGTCTGGGAGGCCTACTACATTCAACCGATCTTCAATCCCAATTTCTTCATTACATTAGGCGGGCAATACTACGATTACGACTACACCGGCAGCGGCAACCCATTGGGCAAACCGATGAAGATCGACGACATCACGGCCCTCGACGCGCTGAATGCGGTGGTGGACCAAGTCTGGCTCGCCTATCTATCGGCCACCCTGCGCTTCTGATGCCCGGAAACGACCATGCCACACCCCGGACTTCGAATCCTCATGCTGGTCCGGAACATCACCCGGCTGACCGAAATCCTGCAGCTGTGCGATGCCTTTACGCTCGGCGGCAGTTCGGTCAGCCTGGTATTGCTTCCAGGAGCCGACGGTGCTTTCGCCCCGGTGCCGGCGCTGGCAGACCGGGCGGCGCACTGCAGCACGCTCGATCCCCGTTTGGCGGAAGCCGCCGGCATTCCCCTGCTTTCCCCGAAAGCGCTGGCGGGCCGGATGCAGGAAGCCGACCTGCTGATGCCCTGGTAAGATGCGCATGAAAAAAATTCTGCATTTACTGCACAGCGAACCCGACCAGGCATTATCCGAGTTGATCGGCGCGATCAGCGCCGGCGGGGTGGCCAGCGTCGTCTGCCTTTACCCCGACCCCGTGCCGCTGACCCCGGTGGATTGGCCGCGGGTGCTCGATGATATCTTCGCCCATGACCAGATCATCTGCTGGTGGTGACGCCATGCAATCGGCGCCTGAAGCCATGCCGACCAGATGCAAACCCCGCAGTCTGGGTCTTCTGATCTCCTCGACGCAGTTTCGCGGCCAGCTCCTCGAACTTGCCGAAAGCGCCTGCGCCAAAGGGATTGCGTTGCAGATTCACTTGATCGCGGAGGCGGTGATGCTCGCGCGCGACCCCTGCTTCCACGAGCTGCGCGCCTGCGGGCGGGTCACGGTATGCCTGGAGAGTGCCCGGGCCTACGGGATTGCAGAAACGCTCCAGAATGTGAAGCCGCCTGTGCTGGTGCCCTGCCGCCGGTTTGCGGATCTGCTTCTGGCATGCGACCGGCACCTGGCCTTCTGATCTCACGACATTAACAGGTGTTACCCCCAACTGTTAACCCTGCACGCCGCCATCCGCCGCGCCGCCCCTGCCGCATGAACGTTAACCTCTATTGTTTCGAAGGGTTACTTGATTCGGAACAGCGGTCCGTCGGTTGGCATATCGGTTGCACTCATCCCTGTAAACAACAAACCCTTCAGATACCCCGATAAGGAGCAATCGTCATGATCAAACGTCTGGCCCTTTTATTTTTGACCGTCACGCTGTGCGTGGCTTTTATCAACACCGCCTGGGCCCTTGAGAAAGGCAACCCGCGCAAAGGCAAGTACACCTACCGCAAGGTTTATAAAACCTGCATGGAGCGCGGGGCCGTGGACTCTCCCAAGCCTACGGTGAATCCGGATGCCAAAACCCGCGCGCAGTGGGACCGCGTGTTTGAAGGCAAGGATTTCAACCAGTTCGGCTGTGACGCCGAGTGGGCCGCGCTGTCGGCGGAAGATCTGAACGACATTTACGGCTACCTGTGGGAATACGCGGCCGACTCGCCCACCCCGGCCAAATGCAAGTAAGACCGCGCCATTCGAATCGGCAGCAAAAAGGAGAAAACCATGCGTAGCAGACAATCCCTTAACCTCGTGACGGCCTTGAGCGTATTGCTCGTCCTCGGGGCCGGCTGCAGCACCCTGTCACCCGGCGCGCCGGCACCCCAGCCGGCTGCAGC
The DNA here is from genome assembly GCA_023435265.1 of Pseudomonadota bacterium. Taxonomy (GTDB): domain Bacteria; phylum Desulfobacterota; class Desulfobacteria; order Desulfobacterales; family Desulfosarcinaceae; genus UBA2230. Next base: position 7,175 of record JAEYRZ010000002.1, on the reverse strand, counting down.
GGCGGATGCGCCGTTTCATTCGATTGTGGATGCGGCATTCGTCAAGCAGCACGTTCAGGTCCCCATGGCAGAGGGGGTGATGCTGATCGATTCGCGTCCCAAGCGGCCCAAGTACGACGAAGGTCATATCCCCATGGCGGTCAGCATCCCCGACAGCCAGTTCGCCAAAATGACGGACAGACTGCCGGCCGACAAGAACGCCCTGCTGATTTTCTACTGCGGAGGACCGGCCTGTGACTTGAGTCACAAATCGGCGCGCAAGGCGGAAGCGCTGGGCTATTCCAACGTCAAGGTGTTTGCCGACGGCTTTCCCGGCTGGATGAAGGTTCCCGGCAACTTCGCGGCCGTTTCCACGGATTGGATTCAGCAGCAGATGGACGCCCAGGCCGACATGCTGCTGATCGATTCCCGCCCCAAACAGGCCAAATACGACCAGGGCCATATTCCCGGCGCGATCTCGATCTCCGACAGCCAGTTCGACAAACTCAGGGGCCAGCTGCCCGCCGAAAAGAATAAACCGCTAATCTTTTACTGCGGCGGCCTGGCGTGCCCGTTGAGCAACAAATCGGCATCCAAGGCCATCGCCCTGGGATATACCAATGTCAAAGTCTATCCTGAAGGCTACCCGGGCTGGGTGGCGGCCGCCGGTTCGGCGACCGTGGCCAAAGCCGGCGCCGGTGAAATGAAAAAGGGCAAAGCCGAAGGAACCATCGACCCGGCGTTGTTCAAACAGATCCTGTCCGAAAATCCGGAGCGCATTTTAATGATCGATGTGCGCGACAGTAATGAATACGCCAAAGGCACACTGAAGACGGCGGTCAACATCCCGGTGGACGATCTGGAGAAAAAGATTCCGACGCTTCCGGCGGACAAACCGATCGTCTTCGTTTGCGGCACCGGCGCACGCAGCGGCGAATCGTACTACATGGTCAAGGATTTGCGGCCCGAGCTGCAGGAGGTCTACTACCTGGACGGCGAACTGACCATCCGCAAGGACGGAACGTTCACGCTCAAGGAACCGGCCTGACAACCACTCATCCCCAGGCGGGTTCCGGCCGCTTTGTTGGACGGAATCCGCCGCCCCTGGACAGGTGAAGCATGAGAACGCTTTTCGGGAATAAACGACACGCCTTGGTCGGGCTGCTGGTCGCCGCGACTCTGGCCTGCGCCGGATTCGCCCTGGCGGACAACAGTGAAGAGAACGATGCGCACGCGTCGTCGCCGGGCCTGGCCCTGGCCCGCCAGGCGGTCAAACCGCAGAAGGCCTGGACCACCACCGATCACAGCAAGCACACGGCGCTGCAGAAAGAATTCCGCCAGGGTGCGGACATCACCGCGGCCTGCCTCTCCTGCCACTCCGAGGCCGACAGCCAGTTTCACACCACGATCCACTGGACCTGGATCGGCTACACCGATGCAAACGGAAAGCGGCTCGGCAAGGCGGGCGATGCGATCAACAATTTCTGTCTCTCCAGCAACAACATGCAGGATAAAGGCTGCCTCTCCTGCCATCCCAGCTGGAGCGGCCCGCAAAGCGCCGTGAACTGCCTGGCCTGCCACAGCCAGAAGAATATCAATTTCGGCGAAGCCTTTGAAGATTACAGCGCGTTCGCCGATTCGGACGACCCGGATGAACGGGAGCTCGCCAGGGAGATCCAGGCCAACCTGCATGCGGCGGCGCAGAGCATCAGCCGGCCCACGCGCCAGAACTGCGGCGAGTGCCATTTCAAGGGCGGCGGCGGGGACGGCGTGAAACACGGCGATCTGGACACATCGCTCACCAAGCCCAACAAAGCCCTGGATGTCCATATGGGCGTCGACGGGCAGAATTTCGAATGCACGCGCTGCCACACCACCCTGCAGCACAACATCGCCGGCCGCATCTACTCCAAGCCGGCCTACACGGAACGCAAGAGCCTGATCGAAGACGACCTCACGCCCAAGATCACCTGCGAATCCTGTCACGGCAGCACGCCCCACGAGGCCGGCCACAAGGCAAACGACCACACGGACAAGGTGGCCTGCCAGAGCTGCCATATTCCCACTTTCGCACGCGTGAATCCGACCAAGATGTCCTGGGATTGGTCGCAGGCCGGAAAACTCAAGGACGGCAAGCCCTACAAGGAAACGGGAGCATTGGGCAAGGAAGACTACCTGTCGATCAAGGGGGCCATGACCTGGGCCAAGGAGGTCAAACCCGAATACCGCTGGTTCAACGGCTCGATGCAGACCTTGACCGTCAAGGACACCATCGATCCGACCACACGGGTGGCGGTGAGCGCGCCCGTCGGCGATCCCCGCGATCCCCAGTCGCGCATCTTTCCCTTCAAGGTCCATCGGGGCAAACAGCCCTACGACAAAGTTCATAAAACCCTGCTGGCCCCCCTGCTCTCCGGCAAGGAAGGCTACTGGAGCACGCTGGACTGGCCGAGCGCGCTCGCCAAAGGTCAGGCGGCCCTGGATGTGGCGTTCTCGGGCGAATTCGATTTCGTCGAATCGAGCTACTACTTCCCGACCACGCACATGGTCGCCCCCAAGCAGAGTACGGTCGGATGCGCCGAATGCCACGTGCGCGGGTCCGGCCGGCTGAACGATATCTCCGGCGTCTACATGCCCGGCCGCGACCGCATCAACCTTCTGGATACGATGGGCTGGATCGCTGTTTTGGGATCGCTGCTGGGCGTTTCGCTGCACGGCCTGGGCCGCATCTTCAGCAACGGCCGCAAGAGGGAGGAATAACTGCATGACCGGCAAATGGACGACGATTTACCTGTACACCCGGTACGAACGCTTCTGGCACTGGCTGCAGAGCGCCCTGATTCTCATCCTGCTGCTGACCGGTTTCGAGATCCACAATGGCTTGAACCTTTTCGGGTTTCACCGGGCCGTGCGGATTCACAATTTCGTGGGCCTGGGATGGCTGATCGCTTTCGCCTTCTTCGTCTTCTGGGTCTTCACGACCGGTGAATGGCGTCAGTACATTCCCACCACGCGCAAGATGCTGGCCGTGATGCGCCACTACGCCTACGGCATCTTCAAGGGCGAGCCGCATCCGGTTCCCAAGCGCAAGGACGCCAAGCACAATCCCCTGCAGCGCCTGACCTATCTCTCCCTGGCGGCCTTTCTGCTGCCGGTGCAGATGCTGACCGGTTTGCTCTACTGGGGATACAACAGCTGGACCGGATGGGGGCTCGCATTTCTCCCGCTCGATGTCCTGGCGGTTCTGCACACGGCCGGCGGATTCGCGCTGCTGACCTTTCTCATCGTGCATGTTTACATGACCACGACCGGGCACAAAATCTTTGCACATATCAAGGCGATGATCACCGGCTGGGAAGACGTACCGGAAGGAACCCGGGTGGAAGAATGGGAGCGTCCCCGGGAAAGGCAGTATAATTAGCGGCTGTAATGAATTCGCAAAACGCCCCGAATCCATCACAATCGATGAGCCCGTAGATCAACCACAGAGTTCACAGAGAACACAGAGGTAAGTTATCAATTATTTTCCTCTGTGCTCTGTGGTCTAGAATACTTTTACGATCCTGTCATAATTGTAAGATCAGAAAAGCAGGGCGTGCACCGGAAATGGTTCCGGTACACGCCCTGCGGCCTCAAATGCTTCTCCGTCCTCCGTATCCGAATATGAGCGAGATAACGAACAATACCAGGAAGACGACGAAAAGGATCTTCGCGATTCCCGCGGCCGCCGAAGAAATTCCGGTAAAACCGAAAATGGCGGCGATAATGGCCACTACCAGAAAGACCAAAGCCCATTTGAGCATTTTCCACCTCCACATTCAACGTTAGGAAGACAGTAAGCTCCCGCCGAAAAGCCGGGTATGCCCACAAGGCCCCAATCTTTGGGATCGGATCCCGGATTCCGCCTTCGAAACAGCCGTAGGTCCATCCGCAGCGCGCCGCAGGAATGAGGCGCCGCAGCAAGCGGATTGACGCCGGACCTTGATTCCGATAAAAACATTCGCCGGTGATGCACCGCATTCGCTATTTCCATGGGGTCTGAAAGGTGCGGAACGGCATTCCAGGCCCGTTCCGCTGAATCGTATGATCGCAGTCGACAATCTCACCAAAAGCTACGGCAGCCATTGCCTCTTTGACGGCATCAGCTTCAAAATTAACCCGCGGGAACGCGTCGGCCTCGTCGGCCGCAATGGGCACGGCAAGACCACCCTGTTGCGCATTCTGGTGGGAGAGGAAACCTATGATTCCGGAAACGTCAGCCTGCCTCGCAATTACCGGATCGGCTACGTGCAGCAGCAACTCGCGTTTACCCGTAACACCATCCTCGAAGAAGGCATGCTGGGTCTGCCGCCCAGCGAAGCGGATCACCATTGGAAAGCCGAAAAGATTCTTGCTGGTCTGGGATTCGCGCAGCACGATCTGCAGCGCGCTCCACAGGAGTTTTCGGGCGGCTTCCAGGTGCGCCTCAACCTTGCCAAGGTCCTGATTTCCGAGCCCGATCTGCTGCTGCTGGACGAACCGACCAATTATCTGGATATCACCTCGATCCGCTGGATCGAACGGTTTCTGTCCGGCTGGCCCCACGAATTGATGCTGATCACCCACGACCGCAGCTTCATGGACCGCCTGGTGACCCATACGCTCGGCATTCACCGCCAGAAGGTGCGCAAGATCGCGGGCAACACGGAGAAATACTACACCCAGATCGCCCAGGACGAGGAGATCTATGAGAAGACGCGCCTGAACGACGAACGGCGCGCCAAGGAGATCGAGCAGTTCATCACCCGCTTCCGCGCCAAAGCACGCCTGGCCGGGCTGGTGCAGTCGCGCGTCAAGACGCTGGCCAAACTGGAAAAGCGTTCCCGGCTGGAGAAGGTCCGCGACCTGGAATTCACGTTCCGCAGCGTACCGTTCCGCGGCAAGCATGTACTCAGCGCCCGCAGCCTGGCGTTCGGCTACAACGATCAGCCGCTGCTTTTCAAGGACCTCGAATTCTCCATCAATGCCGGGGACCGGGTGTGTGTCGTCGGGCCCAACGGCAAAGGCAAAACCACCCTCTTGAAACTTCTGGCCGGGCAGCTCGATCCGTCGGCCGGCGAAGTCGCGTACCATCCGGGCGTGGTCAGCGGGTTTTACGAACAGACCAATATCCAGACCCTGAACGATGCGTTTACCGTCGAGCAGGAAATCCAGGCCAGTCATCCGGATGTGGACCGCCAGCAGGCCCGCAACATATGCGGCGCCATGCTGTTCGAGGGGGACGAAGCGCTCAAGAAGATCAACGTGCTCTCGGGCGGCGAAAAGGCGCGCGTGATGCTGGGCAAGCTGCTCGTCCGGCCGGTCAACCTGCTTCTGCTGGACGAGCCCACCAATCATCTGGATCTCGAATCGTGCGACGCCCTGCTGGCGGCGGTCGATGACTTCGACGGCGCGGTCATCATGGTCACCCACAACGAAATGTTCCTGCATGCCCTGGCTCAGCGGCTGATCGTTTTCCAGCAGGACCAGGCGGCGGCCTTTGACGGAACATACCAGGAATTTCTGGAAAAAGGGGGCTGGGGCGATGAATCCGACGCCGTGCGGCTTGCGGTTAACGAGCCCAAAAAACAGGATCTGCAGGCGGCCGAGCGCATCAGCCGCAAAGAGATGCGCCGTCAACGCTCGGCCGTCATCGTCGAACGCTCGCGGCAGCTCAAGCCCATCGAAACCCGCATCGCCCAGGTGGAAGCGGACATCGAGGCCGATGAAAACCGCGTGGCCGAACTGAACAGCGCCCTCGTACAAGCCTCGCAGTCACGCGACGGCGCGCGCATCGGCCGGCTCTCCCAGGAAATTCATCAATACCGCAGCGCCATCGACGAGCGCTTCGGCGGCCTGGAAGAACTGTACCGTCAGAAAGAAACCATCGAAGCGCAATTCGACCATCGCCTGGCGGAACTGGATGTCTTGCTGGACGGCGCCTGATGAAGGAATCGGGTGGTCGCGGCGGGAGGTCTACTGGTTGTACTTCCCGCGCAGCGCCGCGAGCCGCGTCAAATAGCGTTCGCGGTACATCAATCCCTTCTGATTGTTCAGATCGTAAAAGAGATAATCGAGGTGCGGCCGCAGATCGAGGCCGTGAACGTTCCGCCGGGCATCGTTGGCCATGTCGACGACCAGCAGGGAGTAGTAGTTGACGAGCATGCGCATTCGGCTGTCGCGCCGCAGCAGATAACTGCGCCCGCCCAGTGTGTTGAGGAAGAACGTGGCATACTGGTACAGGGTGTCGAGGCTGGGCTGCGTCTTGGCGTTCGGATCGGCGCTGTTGCAGGCCGTCATCCAGCTGAACAAAACGGCCATCGCCGGCTCCATGACCTCGGCCTCGCTGTGCAGGATCTCCTTGATCGCATCCACGCGGTCCTTGCCCAGGATGCGGTAGAAATGGGTGACATTGCGCATCAGGCTGTAGAGGTCTTCCATTTCGCCCGAATTGATCGGGCGCTGGGTGCCGAGCTTGGCCTTCATCTCTTCGAACAGTTCTTCGGCCTGCATGTTGACGCCCGGGCGCAGCAGATAGGCCTTGCTGTCCAGATAACGGAAGAAGGCCACCGCTTGGGCGGTCACATTCTGGCAATCGACCGTCTCGGGCTTTCCGGGTGCTTCCGGGCGGCTGACGCCGAAGACATTGACCATATCGGCTGCGCCCGTCGCGCTGCGCGCGGTTCCGGCTTCCTGGACCAACTGCGCGATTTCGGCCTCCAGCTGGGCGATGCGTTGCAGGCAGGCTTCTTTTTCGGCCAGCGTGGCTTGCTGCAGCCCTTTGGTATGCCACTGGTTGACCCAGTGGTAACCGAACAAGCTAATGCCGACCACGGCGAACAGGATCACGAGTATTTTGACTGTTCTATCCATGCATTGTTCCTGACGGCGGCGTTGCCGTAAACTGTTCCAGCAAACATACGCCATGCATCCGGTCTTTTCAAGTATTGATGCGGGCGGGGTGCGGAGGCGGGCCTGCGCAAACCGGCCGCTCCGGCCCGTTGTCGCCTGCGCATGACAAATGCATTTTACACGTTATAATCACCTGAAGGTCCGTCCGCTCCAACCGCCAAACCGCAACAGGAGAACCGTATGTCCGAGAGCATCCAGCCGCTCAGGTATCGGCTGCACGTCACCCCCCGTCTCGAGACCTTTCGTTTCGAAGCCAGCATCGATAT
>JAEYRZ010000156.1 GCA_023435265.1 Pseudomonadota bacterium | reverse complement strand
GATTTGGTCGGGACGTGAGGCGACCGATTTGAAGCGGATCAGGGATTGCGTCAGATCGACGATTTCGTTGATGGCCATAACCTTCATTCCGAATGGGTAAAAGCAAAGACTTCCGGGTGGCGCGGATTGCGCGTTCATAGTATTGCGTTTTCGGTGGGCGAATGCAAGCGGCGAGTCGTCGGTCGCGCTAAAGGAGGAGACTGCAAAGACCGATAGAACTAAGAACCGTCAACATCTTCATGAGCTGCGGCTCCGTGTACCCGCGCACGCCACCTGCACCGGTAATTCCGGGACGGGTGCAAAGGATGCCATGACCGCTTGTCATTCATCGCCGTCATCGACCGCTCCGCCGCACCCCGACGGCGGCGCCGAAGCGCTCGCGGCGGAAAACGAGCGCCTGCGCCGCGAACTGGCCGTCCTGCGCAGCATGGAGGCCCAAGCCCAGCGCCACGCAGCCCAGACCCAGCTGCTGCATACGGTGGGGCAGCGCATCAGCGGCGAGTTGGAGCCGGAGCGGCTCTTCGCCACCATCGTGGACACCATCACCGAATCGTTCGCCTATTACCTCGTCCTGATTCTCATGGTGGAGCCCGGCCAGCAAGTACTCAACATCAAAGCCGCCGCAGGCCGCTGCGCCGCTCCGTTGACGTTCGACCTGAATATCCCCATGGGCACGGGCATGACCGGGCGCGCGGCCCAGACCGGCTGCTGCCAGGTCAGTGGCGATATCTCGCAAAACCGGAATTATGTCCGTCTGAATCCGGTCAGCACCGTATCGGAGCTGGCCGTGCCCATCAAATTGGGAAGCCGGGTGATCGGTGTGCTGGACCTGCAGAGCGACCAGGCCGATGCATTCGACGATATCGATGTCGTGCTGATGGAGACGTTGGCCAAACAGGCGGCCACCGCCATCGAAAACGCCCGCCTGTACGCCGACGTCAAAAAGGAGTTGGCCGAAAGGCGCAGTGCTGAAAGCGCGTTGCAGCGCAGCACCGAACGTTTCCGTACCCTGGTGGAAAACATCGACGATGTGATCTTCGCCACCGATACCCAGGGCCGGCTGACCTATGTCAGTCCGGCCGTTATGAAGGTGACCGGCTACAGTCAGCAGGAGATTCTGGGCCGGGGCGATTCCTGGCAGCTTTCCGAACATGTCGCACCGAAGGCCGAAGCCTGGCGGCGGAAATTTTTCGACGCCCCGGCATGCGGCGGACCCTGTTTCGAATCGCTGATTCTGGACGAAGACCGGCCTATGGTGGAGGCTGCGGTCGAAAAAGCCTTGCGGCGCCTGGGGACCTATTCGGTCGAGTACCGACTCGTGCCGAAAAGCGGCCGCCCCAGGTGGGTGCTCGAAAAAGGCCGTGTGGCGGCTTCGGCCGGCCAAACCCCACGTCTCGAGGGCATCATCTCCGAGATTCACGAACGCAAACATGCCGAAGAAATCAACCAGGCGCTGTTCCACATCTCCAATGCAGTCAGCACGACGCGCAACCTGGATGAACTCTATCATTCGATCCATCGTGCTTTGGGCCGGATCGTGGATGTGACCAATTTCCATATATCGCTCTACGATGCCGAAGAAGACAGCCTTACCTTCGTGTACTGGGTGGATCGGGTGGATCAACCGCCCAAGAACCACCAGATCTTCAACATCAGCGATCCCCGGACCGCATCGCACACGGCCGAGGTGATCATCGGCGGCCGGCCCGTTTTGCACACGCGCGAACAGTTCATGGAAATTCTCGGGCGGCGCGGCCGCGAACCGGCCTACACCATATCTGCTATCTGGCTGGGGGTGCCGCTCAAAATCGACGCTCAGGTGATCGGCGCCGTCGTGGTGCACAGCTTCGACAAGCCGGAGCTGTACGGCCCCAAAGAGGCCGAAATCCTCGTCTCCGTCTCCCATCAGATCGCCATCGCGATCGAGCGCAAACGCAACGAGGAGGCGCTTAAGGAGAGTGTGCGGCGCTACCGCGAAGCGCGGGATGCCGCGGAGGAGGCCAGCCGGGCCAAGAGCGCCTTCCTGGCGCATGTGAGCCATGAAATCCGCACGCCCATGAACGGAATCATGGGGATGAGCGGGTTGCTGCTGGAGAGCGCGCTGACACCCGAACAGCGCGATTATGCCGCCACCGTGCGGTCCAGCGCCGAATCCCTGCTGACCGTGATCAACGATATTCTCGACTACTCGAAAATCGAGGCCGGCAAGCTCGAACTGGAGGTCCTTCCGTTCCATCTGCCCACGGTGGTCGAGGATGTGGCCGAACTGTTGGCAGTCGACGCTTCCCGCAAGGGTCTGGAATTGATCACCTGGATCGATCCCGGCCTGCCGCCCGGGCTGCGCGGCGATCGCGGCCGCCTGCGGCAGGTGCTCATCAATCTCGTGGGCAATGCGATCAAATTCACCGAGCAGGGAGAAGTGCTGGTGCGCGTGCGGGCCGAAAGGATGGAAAACGGCCGAACGAGCGTCCGCGTGGATGTCAGAGACACCGGCATCGGCATCGCCGAGGAGGGGCAAACCAGGCTGTTTCAATCGTTTTCACAGGTCGATGCGTCCACCACCCGCAGATACGGGGGCACCGGCCTGGGGCTGGCGATCTCCAAGCGGTTGATCGAATTGATGGGCGGCGCCATCGGTGTCCGCAGCAGGTTGCTACAGGGAACCACATTCTGGTTCTCCATCCCCCTCGAAACCTGCGATACACCGGACACGCCGTATGCCGGAACGCTCCAGACCGATTTTCTCCGCCGCCGGCGCATTCTGGTCGTGGATGACAACGCCGCCCAGCTGCGCGTGTTGACCACATACCTTGCGCACCACGGCAGCCGCGTAGAATCGGCTGCATCCGGCGCGGTTGCGCTCGCCAGCCTGCATGAGGCGGTCCGGCGGCAGGAGCCCTTCGAGTTCGTCCTGATCGACATGCACATGCCGGGGATGGATGGGATCGAACTGGGGCGGCGGATCAAGTCCGATCCGGCGCTCGCGGCCGTCGCCATGATCGCGTTGACCTCTGTGGGCGACCGTTCGGCCGACTGCAACCATAATCAGTCGGACTTTTTCGGCTGCCTGACCAAGCCGGTCAGAACCCGGCACTTGTTTGCGGCTCTGGCGCACGCCGGCGGAGTGGAGACGCAGCCCCCGATCGATTGCAGCATCTCCGCAGCGGAAATCCGCAAGGACCCGGCCGAAGACGGCCGCAAGCGCATCCTGCTGGTCGAAGACAACATCACCAACCAGAAGATCGCGATTCACATCCTGAAAAAAAACGGCTATCAGGTCGATGCAGCCGCCAACGGGCGGGAGGCGCTGGAAGCGTTGGGGGTGCTGCCGTACGACATGGTGCTGATGGACATGCAGATGCCGGTGATGGATGGTTTCGAGGCGACGCGCAGCATACGCGCGGGTGGTTCGGCCGTTCTGAATCCGCACATTCCCATCGTGGCGATGACGGCGTGCGCCATGAAAGGCGATGAGGTGCGCTGCCTGTCCGCAGGCATGAACGATTATATCGCCAAACCGGTCGATCCGATCGAGCTGGCAGCCAAGGTCGCACGCTGGACCGTCGGCCGCTGCCCACGGGGCGATGCCCCAGCCCCCGGCGCATGAACCGGCTGCGGCGCCGGGCGCTCATCAGCTGCCCTCGGCAGTGAATCAGTTGACGGGCGGCAGCTCGCAGCTGTCGGTCGCAAGCGCCTTGCGGCCTTCCACATAGTGCGCCGCGGAAAGCGCCGCCAGGCAACCGTCGGCGGCGGAAAGCACGATCTGGCGGGCATATTTTTCGCGCAGATCGCCGATCGCATAGATGCCGGGAATACTGGTGGCGCAGCGCTCGTCGGTGATCACGAATCCATCCGTGCTCATACGGATGCCGGTCGGCACCAGGGCGTTGTTCGGCGTGAAGCCGATGAAGATGAAAACGCCATCAATGGACATCCGGCGCAGCGACCCATTCCGGGTATCCCGCAGCCGGACTCCTCTGACCCCGCCGGCATCGTTCTCGATTTCGGCGACGGCGCTGTTCCAGAGCACTTCCATCTTGCATTCGGCCGCCACCCGCTGCTGCAGAATCCGGCTGGCGCGCAGGGCGTCACGGCGGTGGACCAGGTAGACCCGCTCGGCCAGCTTGGCCAGGTAAAGGCCTTCTTCGCAGGCGCTGTCTCCGCCGCCCACGACGATCACACGTTTGTTCCGAAAGAAAAAGCCGTCGCACACCGCGCAGTAGGAAACCCCTTTGCCGTAGAGTTCATTCTCGTTCGGTATGCCCAGCTTGCGCGGCGTCCCGCCCGTGGCGAGGATCACGGCGTGCGCATGGAACGTGCGGCCTTCGGCTGTGCGCACGGTATGAAAATCGAGGCCCGGCTCGATGACCGTGACATCGTCGGTGACCATGGGCAGCTGATATGCCTGGGCATGTTCGCTGAACTTCATCGAAAGGGCGCCGCCGTTGATATTGATGAAGCCGGGATAGTTTTCGACCTGATCGGAGAGATTGATCTGGCCGCCCGGCACCGACTTTTCGATCAGAACCGTATTCAAGGCGGCCCGCATGGCATAAATTCCGGCCGAGAGACCGCCGGCGCCGCCGCCGACGATAACCAGGTCATGGAGTACGGATTCAGTCATGTCGACTCCTTGTCGAGACCGCGCTTCACCCTATCGTAGCGATGAGGCCGCTGGAGCGGGTTTTGTCGCAAATGAGAACACATCCGATTGCCGCGATAGAATTTCGTGCTCGGCCTCCTGCTTTTTACGAATTCATCAACGGTCAGCATTCAATTCAAGGAAGCAACCGGAAAAGTGCGTTTCGCATCCGGATCGCGTAAAAAACGACGGGGCCGCCCGTGGACGGCCCCGCGTAATTGGGTTTTTCTTATTCAGGCTTCTTTTTCAAGGCCTTGGAGAGTTTTTCACCCAGGTCTCCGACCTTGTCGCCCTCGCTGCGGGCGTCGGAGAATTCGCGCCAGTTGTCCTCATGGGCCGCATCATGGGCTTTAAGAGAGATTTTGCGTTCGTTTTGCTGGATCGCATCCACGCTGACCACGATCGTGTCGCCCGGCTTGAGTTTGTCGATCTGGCCCGCGGCGCGGTTGATTTCCGATTTGGGCAGCAGGCCTGTGACGCCGGGTTCGAGGCTGACGAAGAGCCCGAAGCTTTCACGGTTTTCCACGCGTCCCTGCACCACCTGCCCCTGATGGTACTTCTCCTTGATCGATGCCCAGGGATCGCCTTCGGCATCGCGAATGCTCAGGCTGATGCGCCGTCGCCCGCGGTCGATTTCCTTGACCATGACGGTTATCGCCTGACCCGGCTGCACGATATCGTCCGGCTTGGTAACGCGGCGGGTGTAGCTCATTTCACTGATGTGCACCAGGCCCTCGATACCGGGCTTGAGTTCCACGAACGCCCCGAAAGCAGCGCAGCGGGTGACTTTGCCGGTGATTTTCTGGCCAGGCTGATATTCGCGGTCGATCAGGGTCCAGGGGTCTCCCTGCACCTGTTTGACCGACAAAGCGATTTTTTTCTGTTTTTTCCCCGGTTCGATGCGCAGCACCTTGACCTGGATCTTATCCCCGGGTTTGACCACTTCCTCGGGCTTTTCAAGACGCGACCAGCTCAATTCGGAGATGTGCACCATGCCCTCGACGCCGGGCGCCAGTTCCACGAAGGCGCCGTAGGGCATCAGGCGGGTCACCCGGCCGGTAAAAACGGAATCGATCTCCAGGGTCTGCATGAAAATCTTGCGGGCCTGCTCCTGCTCGGCTTCCAGGAGTTCGCGGCGCGAAACGACGATGTTGCGGCCGCCCTCGGTCAGCTTCTTGATCAGGAACTGGAACGTCTGGCCCACATACTGCTCCGGCTGGTCGACATAGGCGGTATCGATCTGGCTGATCGGGCAGAAAGCGCGGCGCTTGAGCACCTCGATTTGGAATCCGCCCTTGACGGTCCCGGTCACCTTGCCTTCCACCGGAATGGCGCCGGCCTGCGCCTCCTTGAGCATATTCAGGCCGCCGACGCCCGCGATGGCGCGCGACAGCCGGATCTCGTTTTCGTCCACCGAGACCACGTATAAGTCCAGCTCATCGCCCTTCTTGTAGGGCAGTTGCCCGGTTTCGTCGCGGAGTTCGGAAACATCGACCACGCCGTCGGCCTTGGTGCCGGTGTCCACGAACACGGACTCTTCACCCACCGCGATGATGCGCCCCCGGATCTTGTCGCCGACACGCAGATCGTCGTTCATTCCGGCCGCATAGGCCTCGAACATCTCGGCGAAACTCTCTTCTTTGTCTTCGTTTTCTTCTGAATTCCCGTTGATTTGGTCGTTATCCATACCCTGATTCCCTGAAAGTTAAAAAAGTCCCTTCCGCGAAAACTTCATCGGCCGGCGGCGATACCGACAGGCGCAGTGCACCGGGTGGTATCCTGAATGGCGGTGGGCGAACGCCGAACGCTGCCAACTTCATCAAAATTTTTTAAGATTTGCAAGTATTAAAGCAAAATCGGCGCTCCGGGCGGCGGTTGCTTTTGTGTCGATCGCCCCTATTTTATCAGGCAATTCGGACCGCGGCCCTCAGGGGACGCTTATAGCTTTGCAGTGGAGCGGGAAATCAATGGGAAATCAATTTCGCACGGCATTTCTACTGGGTCTGATGACCATCCTGGTCATCTTGCTCGGGCAGTTGCTCGGCGGCCGGCAGGGCATGCTGATCGCCTTCGTGCTGGCCGCGGGCATGAACTTCTTCAGCTACTGGTATTCGGACAAGATCGTCCTGCGCATGTACCGCGCGCAGGAAGTGACGGCGCAACAAGCGCCCGACCTCTATCGTATGGTGGCCGATTTGGCGCAACGGGCGAACCTTCCCATGCCGCGGGTGTACATCATTCCGAAGCAGACGCCCAACGCCTTCGCCACCGGCCGCAATCCTCAAAATGCGGTGGTGGCCGTAACCCAGGGGCTGCTCGCCAGTATGAACACGCAGGAGATCAAGGGCGTGCTGGCCCATGAGATGGCCCATGTCAAGGGCCGCGACATCCTGATCGGTTCCGTTGCGGCGACCATGGCGGGCGCGATCATGCTGCTGGCCAGCATGGCCCGTTGGTCGGCGATACTGGGCGGAGGCCGGGGCAATGACGAGCGCGGCGGAATGGGCGCTATCGGGCTGCTCGTCATGTCCCTGGTGGCCCCCGTGGCGGCGATGATCGTCCAGATGGCGGTGTCGCGCGCCAGAGAATATGAGGCCGATGCCGAGGGCGCCCGCATAGCAGGGAGTCCCGCAGGGCTGGCCGACGCCCTGGAAAAACTGGATGCCTATGCCAAGCGCTTGCCCATGGAGGCCAATCCGACCACGGCGCACATGTTTATCGTTAACCCGCTCTCAGGGCGGAGCATGATGAACCTGTTTTCGACCCATCCCCCCATCGAAGAGCGCATCGCCCGTTTGCGCGGCATCCGGCCCCAGAGCCCTTCGGCCCCGCCGGCACACACGCGGGACCAGCGTATGGAACAAGGCCGCTCCTTCTGGGACAGTCTCTCCTGATCCGAACGCCTAAAAAAGGAACCCGGCTTTGGGCCGGGTTCCGGTGCGAATTCGCGTTAGATTGTTTTTTCGGTTTAGGATAAAGTACACTCGCGGCTGCGTGGTGCGTTGAAGAATAGAGCCGCCAGGAAAACGACGGGCAGGGCGGCGATCACGCCCAGGACGGGCAGTACCGTAATGCCGATCAGGCTTAACCCCGCGGCGAACAGAAGCAATATCAAACCGATCGCCACATGGGAAGCCCGCTCGAACAGGCAGTCATTCTTGCGCATGGTGTTCCTCCTGGTCCGCGGCGCCCGAGAGGGGCAGGCCGCCGTTTGAGTCACAGGTGGCGCGACAGACCTGACACCGTTCGTCGCAACAGTGCTGACACGCGAAACACGCCCTGCAGGGGTGCTTCGCGTTCCGGTCCGCCCGATCGGGAATATAACAGCGGCCCTCAATCGTTTTCAGTGTCTGCCATGCCATTTCGCTACCGGGTCAAACGTAGGCCGCAATGTGAGGTTGTCAAATCTGGACCGACCGCGCCTATCTTCTCGCTGGAAGCACGGAAGCGGGTCATGGACTTGGCGGGTTCTTGCCACGACGGCCGGGAGAACACAGAGGTAATTGAATGGATTTTCATTTTCCGTAACCGATGTCTTTCCAGGCATTCATTGTCGACCCGATCGGTCGGGCCGCATTCAATCAACATTAAACTGGTGCAGCATGTCTCTTGATCGTGACCGCCTGTCGGCTCTTGCCGTTTTGCGCCGGAATCTTCCCGAAGCATTGGCGCTCCTGGGCGAGGATGGCGGAGAAACCTTTCGCGAATGGCAAAAAGCGCTGGATCAGAAGCTGCTTCCGCGACTGAACCCGGCGTTTCCATTGGTGGCGGCCGTCTGCGGGGGCGGTTCAGCCGGCAAATCGACGCTGTTCAACAGCCTGGTCGGCCGGGCGGTTTCGCCGACCGGCGGCCGCGCCGGACTGAACCGGCGGGTGCTCGTGGCGGTAAGGCCGGAACACCTGCTGCTCCCTGATTTTATGGATTTGCTGACCCGGACCTTTGACGGCAAACCCTTGCCGCTAAGCGACCCGCGCGAATTATTGAATCCCGGTGAGCCGCTTTACACCAGCGATTCCGATGCACCGTCCAAGGTGGTCCTGCTGGATACGCCCGATATCGATACCGGCGCTCACGGCCGGTATGCCAATCGGGACCTCGCCCGCAGGGCGCTGGAGGCCGCCGATCTCTTCATCTACGTGTTCACCAATGCGACATACAACAACAAGGACAATACCGATTTTATCGCCCGGCTGCTCACCACGATCGGCATACGGCCTTGTTTCCTGGTGTACCGGGTTTACCCGAGCTTTACGGACGGCGAAGTAGGGGAGCATGCCCGGACCGTGGCCCGGAACATTTACGGCGGGGCGATGGCCGATCACCTGCTGGGCGTGTTGCGGGCGGACGAGGACAATGAAGTGGCCGCCGGGCGGCGACCCATGCGGGTGCACCTGCTCGGCGACCCCGGGGCGGATCTGGCGCTGTGCCTTTCACGGCTCGACCCACCCGTTTTGCGCCAACGCATCCTGGGCTCGACACTCGCCGATGGTGTGCGGCAGGCGGAGCGGTACGCAGCGCAGATCGAAACCGGCCGGCGCGAATTGGCGGGGTACGCCGCAGCCTTGCGGGCGGCGCAACGCCGCTGCGTGCAACAAGCTTTGTCGCATTTTCCGACCGACCGTGTGCTGGGGCGATTCGCCGAGATCTGGATGGAGACGGATCCCACCCATATCAAATTCATGCGGTCCACCGGCAGGATCGTCGAGTGGCCCTACCGGCAGATCCTGAAGACCGTTTCGTATTTCGGCGTACCGCGCAAAGATGCGGAGCGTGAAAAAGCCGATTCGGAATCGCCCGGTAAACTGCTGGAAATCGATCTGCTTACGGCGGCCAACAATCTATACCAGGCGGCGCTGGGCGAAGGGATTGAAGCGGACGGCCGGATGATTCCGGCGCCGTCCGCCGTGCAGCCGGCCCGTGAGATGCTGCGCGCGCGCGACTGGAAAGCGATCCTGAATGGCATCGCGGACCACAAAACGATGATCTTGAGCTGGTCCGAACAGCTCGAGGGCGAGCTGTACGCGCTGGCCGACGACCTGCGCCGGCGCATGCGTCTGATCGATCAGGTGCGCCAAACCTTCGCCGCCGTACTTACGGTTCTGCCGGCCACGGCGGCCATCACCTACATTCTGAGCACCGGCGACCCGGTGGGGGCGGCGGGAATCAAAGTGAAGCTGACCGGCATTTTCGGTTTGAAGGATCTCTATGCCCTGATCGCCATTCCTGCCACGGCCGGGATGACCAATGCCGATCGGCGCCAGCTGGAACTGATGCTCGGCCCGCTTGCCCGGACCTGGCTGGCGCACAAACTGCAGACCGTGGAAACGCTCTTCGAAGAGAAGATCACCGGCGGACTGCTGCAGGCGGCCGAGTCGACGCTGCAGGCTTCCGAACGGCCGGCGGCCGAAGCGGCGGCCGCACTGAAAACCTTCAAGGAGAATCGATGATGATGCGCGGCGAACTGGCCGCCCTGGATGCGGTGGGTGAAATCGAAGCGGTTTTGAACGATGTCGCCGCCTTGGAACGGCGGCTCGCGGAGGTGCCGCTCTGGCGCCCGGCCGCGGTTTTGCTCAAGCAGGCCGCCGAGGCGCGGCGCCTGATCGCCGATATGCAATCCCGCCCCGACAAGCGTCTGGTGGTCACCATTGTCGGGCCTTCGGGAGCGGGCAAATCAACGCTGCTCAATGCGCTGGCCGGAGTGGACGATCTGTCGGCCACGGGCCACGAACGCCCGACCACGCGCAGCCCCATTGCGCTCTCCAACGATCCCGAATCGGTTCGCGAGGTGCTGGGACCGCTCGTCGATCAGGGATTGCAGGTGCGTGTCAGCGCCGCCGCCCGCAACCTGGAGCACCTCGTTCTCGTGGACACGCCCGATACGGACAGCACCGCACGCGAAGCACACCTTCAGATTCTGCTGCGCGCGATCGATCTTTCCGATGTTCTGATCTGCATGTTCGACGCGCAAAACCCCAAACGGCGCGACCACGCCGATTTCATGGCACCGCTGGTGCGGCGTTTCCACGGCGCCTCGCTGGTTGCCGTATTGAACAAGTGCGACCGGATCGATGCCGATGAACTGACGGCAACGATCCTCCCGGATTTTGAAGAGTACCTGCGGAACGCCTGGCAACCGCAGCCCTCGGAAGTGCTGCTGATTTCGGCGCGCCGCCATCTCCAGCAGCCCGGGTGGGATTCCCAGGCCGTTCCGCTGCACGGCCTGGATCAATTCGAGCGGCTGCGCGAGATGGTTTTCGCCGCGTTCAAAAGGCCCGGGTTCGTGCAGGACCGCCGTATCGCCAACGCCCGGCGCATCCGGGACTACCTTCTGGAAAAAACCCGCGCGGCCGCCCGCCAGGATCGAGAGATGCTCGCGGCGGCTGCCCAGAAAATGAAATCGGCCGAACAGGCTGCGCTGCAATCGGCCATGGCCGTCCTGCAGACGGACGACCGGCGTCAGGTCCTGGGTGTTCAGGTGCGTTTTTATCAGGCGCTGGCCCAGCGTTGGCTCGGGCCGGTGGGATGGCTGGTGGCGATCTGGGCCCGGCTGACCGTGTTCGGCAGCGGACTGGCGGCGCTGTTGCGGCTCGGCAACCCTGTCGCTCAGATATGGGGAGCGGTCTCGACCTGGCAGCGTTACCGCAGGAGCCGTTCGGCCCTGGAGGCGCTGGGCGACCGGACCCGGGTGGATACAGCCCTTTCGGTATTCCGCAAGAGCCTGCTGGTTCATTGGCCCGATATCGCCGAGGCATTGATCCGCGCCCGCTTCGACCCGGAGGTGCGTAAAGCGCCGCTCGCCGAGAACGAACGCATGGCCTCCGAACTGGAAACCATTTGGATCGACCGCCTGGATGCAGAAATCGAACGCCGCGCAGCCGGCTTGAGCCGCGTCGGCCTGCAACTGCTGTTCAATCTGCCTGTGGTGGTCCTCATGGCTTACGTGGGTTGGCTCACGCTGGCGGGGTTTTTTGAATCCCGGTACTTATCCGCTGATTTCTTCCTGCACGCCCTATTGACGATCGTGATCGTGATGATGCTGCTTTTTTTCCTGCTGCAGGTTTTGATCCGCCTGAGCGCAGGCGGGGGACGCATTCAGCGTCAGGCATTTCAGCAGGTCGAACGGACCCTTGCCGAACAGCCGCTGACCTCCGCACCCCAGCTTTCCGAACAGGTGCAGCGCGTTATGGATTTTTAAGCTTCAATACGGTACGCTGCGACGCTTCTTGTATTACGCTGTGAAACGATTTAAAAAGAGGCCATGTCGACTGCAGTCCAGAATGCCCTGTTTGCCGCGGTAATCAAGCTGCTGCGGCCTCTAATCCGCATTTTCCTGCGCAACGGCCTGCCCTTCGGCGCCTTCGCCGACCTGGCGCGATGGGTCTATGTGGATGTCGCCCACCGGGATTTCGGAATCGCCGGCCGCAAGCCGTCCGACTCCCGGGTGGCCATCATTACAGGCCTTTCGCGCAAAGAAGTCCATCGGCTGCGTCAGCTGGCGCCCCCCACCGATGCGTCGGCCGTCAAGAAATACAACCGCGCCGCCCGCGTGATCGCGGGATGGCGGCGTGACCCTGAATTCTTGATGCCCGACGGCGCGGTGCGCACGTTGCCGTTTGAAGGCGGCCGGGCCAGCTTCAGTGAGCTGGTCCGGCGCTACAGCGGTGATGTTCCGCCGCGGGCGGTTCTGGACGAGCTGGTCCAGATCGGGGCGGTTCAAATCGATGGCAAGAACGGCGTCCACTTGCAGGTCGAAGCCTATCTGCCCAAGGGAGACACCGAAAAAATGTACAGCATCCTGGGAACGGATGTCGCCCTTCTGATCGCCGCCATCGATCACAATACGAGCAGTGCGGCCGAACAGCCCTGGCTGCAGCGCAAGGTGGCCTATGACAACATTCCCGGCGAGGCGCTGGAGGTGATTCGGGTCTACAGCGCCCGCGCCGGGCAGCACCTGCTCGAGCAACTGGACCGCATGATCGCCCAGTACGACCGCGACGTGAATCCGAAAAGCAATGGCAGCGGCCGTATGCAGGCCGGCGTCGGGATCTACTATTTTGAAGCCGAGGTTCCTGACGATCAGCCGGGAACCGACGGAGAAGATCGATGAAGCAGCGCAGATGGATCATTCCGGCGTTGATTTTAACCGGATCACTCATGTGGCTGGCCTGCAGCGGCGGAGGAAGCGGCGGCTCCACGGCGGGCGGCGGTATCGGCGGCAGCGGGGTGAGGGCAGCGGGGGTGGTGACGGCCCTCGGCAGCATCTATGTCAACGGGGTCCGGTATGAGACCGCCGATGCAGACGTAACCAGGGAGGGAACGCCCTTGCCGCCAAGCCGGTTGACCGAGGGCATGCTGGTAGATGTTTATGCCGGCGCCGATGCCGGAGAACGGATCGGGACCGCCGATCGGGTTGAAGTGCTGGTGACGCTGCGCGGTCTGATCGAAAGTGTTGAAGATCGGCGCATCGCCGTTCTCGGCCAGGAGGTGCTGCTCGACGAGGATACCGAAACGGCCGGGCGCTCCGGAGGGCTCACGGCCGGCGATGCGGTTGAAGTCAGCGGTCTTGTCCGTGCGAACGGACTGGTCGCCGCCAGCAGGGTCGATGTGCTCGAAAGCCCGCCGGTCAATTTCAAGGTCACCGGCAGCGTTCGTAATCCCAGAACCAATGAATTCCAGATCGGCGCATTGACCATCCGCTACGATGCGCAAGACCTGGACGGTTTCGGCGCGGCCGGGCCGCAGGAGGGCGATTTTGCCGCGGCCTCCGGCCGGTTCGACGGAATCCGCCTCTCTGCCGAATCGGTGCGCAGGCTGACCGTTTCGGCGACGGATTCTCAAGACGTCGACCTCGAAGGGTATCTGGCCGATGCCCGGGTGCTGATTTCGCCGCTCGGTCCGGTCGGACTCCAGTTGAATGCGCTGACGGAGTACATCGGCGGAACCGATGCCGACCTCGCCACCGATGCCCGCCTCCAGGCCCGGGGAATCCTGAACGGCGATACATTGGTCGCCGAGACGATCACGTTCGCCCGCAAGGTCAAGGTGGAGGCGACGCTCGCCGATGCCGATCCGGGAACCGGCCGCATTGCCCTCACCAACCTGCCGGGCCTGCCGGTACAGGCCGATACCCGGACCACATTCCAGGATCGCCGGTCGAATGACAAACCGGTTTTTCCGTCGATCATCGACACCCTGGAAGGCGATGAACAGCTCTGGATCATGGGCTGGATCGAGAATGGCATACTGGTGGCCACCAAGATCCGGATCGATCCGCAGCCTGCCGATTTGAACCGGGTCATCCTGACCGCGCAGGCATCCCAAATCAATCAACCCGATTTTCGGGCAGTGGGGTTGCGGGTCCATACCCATCCGGGAACCACCTTCGAAAACGCCGATGGTTCATCGGCGACGTTCGACAGCCTCACCGGCGGGATCAGCGTACGGGTGGAAGGCGAAAGCAACCCAGCTGAACCGGACACCATCACCGCCGACAAGGTCAACATCGAGGAAAACGAATAGCATGCAAGGTTACGTTCAGGTCTATACGGGCGACGGAAAGGGCAAGACCACGGCCGCCCTCGGATTGACCGTGCGTTCGGTGGGCGCCGGGCTGCGGGTCTATTTCGGGCAGTTCATGAAAAAATACGACTACTCCGAAATCGTCGGCCTCAGGCGCTTGGGCGACCGGGTGACAATCGTGCAGTACGGTTCGGGCTGTTACGTGATCGGCGCTCCGCGGCCCGAGGACGTGGCCGCGGCCCGCGCCGGCCTTGCCGCCTTGAGCGCCGCCCTGGTTTCGGAGGAATATGACGTCGTGATCGCCGACGAAGCCAATGTGGCGGTCGCCTGCGGGCTGCTCGCGGAAGAGGACCTGCTGCGTCTCATCCAGGCGCGCCCGCCGCAAGTGGAATTGGTGCTGACCGGCCGCGGCGCTACCGACGCGGTCAAGGCGGCCGCCGACCTGGTCAGCGAGATGGTGCCCCTCAAGCATTATTTTCAGCGCGGCATCACCGCCCGCAAGGGAATCGAAAGCTGAAGGCGCCCTGCCTGGCCGTGTTCGGTACTGCCTCGGATGTGGGCAAGAGTGTCGTCACGGCCGCCCTGTGCCGGATTTATGCCGACCGCGGGCTGCGCGTGGCGCCGTTCAAGGCCCAGAACATGTCCAACAACTCCGGCGTAACGCCCGAGGGCCTGGAGATGGGGCGCGCGCAGATCGTGCAGGCCGAGGCGGCCCGCATCGTTCCGCACGTGGATATGAATCCCGTGCTGCTCAAGCCGGTCAGCGACATCGGGGCCCAGGTGGTGGTCATGGGCAAATCCTGGACCGATGCCTCGGCCAAGGCGTACGATTCACGCAAACCGTTTCTTTTTGCGCAGGCCTGCGCCGCGCTCGACCGCTTGCGCGCCACCAGCGACCTGGTGATTCTGGAGGGCGCCGGGTCGTGTGCGGAAGTCAACCTGTTGAAGCGGGACATCGTCAACCTGCCGATGGCCGAATATGCCGGGGCGCCCATCCTGCTGGTGGCCGACATTCACCGCGGCGGTGTT
Source organism: Pseudomonadota bacterium (assembly GCA_023435265.1). Taxonomy (GTDB): domain Bacteria; phylum Desulfobacterota; class Desulfobacteria; order Desulfobacterales; family Desulfosarcinaceae; genus UBA2230. Next base: position 18,004 of record JAEYRZ010000156.1, on the reverse strand, counting down.
TTCGCGCAGGTCGTCGGCACGCTGGCCTGCCTCGACGAGGTGCAGCGGCAGCCGATTCGGGGCATCATCATCAACCGCTTCCGCGGCGACGCCGATCTTTTCGCCGAAGGCAGCGAATGGATCGCCCGCCGGACGGGGCTGCCGGTTCTGGGCGTACTGCCCTGGTTCGATCATTTTCAGATCGCGGACGAGGATGCCGTGCCCATCGAACGTCCGGAAGCCCGCCCGCCCGTTCACCGCAACCGGCCTTCGATCGGCGTGATCCGCCTGCCGCATCTCTCCAATTTCGACGAATTCGATCCTCTGGCGCACATCGAAGGGCTGAACCTGCTTTTCCTGGAGCGCCCCTGCGACCTGACACCGTTTCGGGCGGTGATTCTGCCGGGCACCAAGAACACCCGCGGCGATCTGCATTGGCTGGATATCACCGGCTGGACCGAGCGGTTGAAATCCTATTTCCGGCAAGGGGGGAACCTGCTCGGCATTTGCGGCGGATATCAGCTGCTGGGGCTGTGGGTGCACGACCCGGACGGCATCGAGGGACCGGCCGGGTCGAGCGCAGGTCTGGGTTTGCTGCCGGTGACCACCACGCTCAAACACCCCAAGAGGACGACCCGTACGGTATTCTGCTGGGAAGGGGATTGCGGCCTGGGATACGAAATCCACATGGGGCGGACCGATCGCAGCGACGCCGCTGCGCTGTTTGCGATCACCGCACGCAACCAGGCGGGCTGTACGGACGCCGACGGCTGTTGCTCGGCCGACGGACGCGTACTGGGCACCTACATCCATGGTATGTTCGATACCCCCGAGATCACCCGCCGCTGGCTGGCGCGCATCGGGCTCGCCGCGCTGAATGTGAACGGCCTGCACGGCACAGCGGCGCGCGACCGGGCGTATGACCTGCTGGCGGCACATGTGCGCCGCCACCTCGACCTCGCCGCGATCGACCGAATGATCGGCCTTCCTGCCGCGGTTTAAAAATCAGCGCGGACATCGATACGGAACAGTCGGGCTTTTCGGGAAGCAATACGGCGTGGCCGGGCTGGAAGGCGGATCCCGTTAAGGACACGTCGTTTCCGGTGTGCGCGATGGTTCCGGTTCGCTTGCGGGATCGTTCCCACGCGGCTACTGCAGGGCCTGCTCGGTATAACGTCGAAGCGCTTCCATGATACGAAACGACACCGGTCCGGGTTTTCCATCGCCGATCACGGCGTCGCCGACCCGCACGACGGGAACCAGCCCCTTATTGGTGCCGGTAATGAAGACCTCGTTGGCTGCGAGCAGTTCGGACAGCGGAATGTCCCGCAGCTGGATGGGGTAGAGACCGGCGGCGATTTCGAGGACCGCCTTACGGGTGATGCCGGCAAGGACTCCGCGGTCGGGACTCACCAGGTTCGGCCCGATTACCGCGAACAAATTGCTGGTGGCGCCCTCCAGGGCATTGTCGTCACGATCCAGGTAAATGACTTCGATCGCGTTCTGCGCCCGGGCCTCCTGCAAGGATGCGGCCGCCGAGGCGTAATCGATGGTCTTGGCTCCCGGATTGGGACGCTGGGCGCGCGAAAGGATGACTTTTACGCCCTCGCGATACCATGCATCGGGCAGCCTGGGGAGCGGCGTAACCAACACGATCAGCCGGGGCCGGCCGGCCGGGGTCAGGAAGTCCGGGCTGGAGCCGCCGGTGACGATGATGCGGATATTGGCTTCCGCCATGGTGTTGCGCGCCAGGGTGTCGAGCACCACGCTACGGATGTCGGCTTCGGACCAGGGTATGGCCAGGTTGATCTGCCGGGCGGAATGGAACAACCGCTGGATATGCTCCTTGAGAAATAGAATTCGGCCGCCGTAGGTGCGCACCATATCGAAAACGCCGATGCCGCGAAGGACGGCCAGGTCGTCCACCGGGATGACCGCCTGATCGGCAGGCACGAATGTACCATCTACATAATAAATCGGCATGACGTGCTCCTTTACAGCGCGCCTTATACACCGGGGCGCCGCGGGCCACAAGGGGGCATGCGGATGGTCGCGCAGGGCAGTAGCATGCAGTTTAGCATCGGGGTCGAGGTCGGTATCGGGATCGGTATCGACAAGGCCGGCATGGTCCGTTCCAGGTTGAGTGTATTTGGCGACGCTTTGCGATGGCGATTGCGACCCGTACCGACCCCGGCCCTGTTTTGGGTATGTCGAATCTACACGCGTTCGCCCTGGAGCGGGGCGCATCACGTAAAGGCCCCAACCGCTCAACCGGAATCCGGGCACGCATCCGGGTTGCGGTTGATCCTCAGGCCGGTGCGGGTTTATCATGGTGCAACAAACTTTCGAGGAGGCATCGATGGACCATCCGCTCTATCCCCACTTGCTCGCCCCCCTGGACCTGGGGTTCACCCGACTGTCGAACCGCATGGTGATGGGCTCCATGCACACCGGACTGGAGGATCTTCCCGGAGGGGAGCAACGCCTGGCGGCCTTTTATGCCGAACGGGCGCGGGGGCGCGTCGCCCTGATCGTGACCGGCGGAATCGCTCCGAACGAGGAAGGCCGCCTGACCGAACATGGTGCCAAGCTGACCGAAGCAACCGAGGTGAAACGCCATCGGGTGATCACCGAGGCCGTGCATGCCGAAGGATCGAAAATCTGCATGCAGATCCTGCATACCGGGCGCTATGCCTTTCACAAAAAGCTGGTCGCGCCCTCGCCGGTCCAGGCCCCCATCAATATCTACACGCCCGCCGAACTCGGCACCGGACAGGTGCGGCGGCAGATCGACGATTTCGTGCGCTGCGCCGTGCTGGCCGGGGAAGCCGGGTACGACGGGGTCGAAATCATGGGATCGGAAGGCTACCTGATCAATCAATTCATCGTCCGCCACACCAACCGGCGCGATGATGAGTGGGGCGGCAGCTACGAAAACCGCATCCGCTTTCCGCTGGAAATCATCGAACGCACCCGAAAGGCGGTCGGCCCCGAGTTCATTCTGATGTACCGCCTTTCTCTTCTCGATTTGATCGAGGAGGGCAGCAGTTGGGAGGAGGTCGTCCTTCTCGCCCGTTTACTGGAACGGGCGGGCGTGACCCTGATCAACTCCGGCATCGGCTGGCACGAGGCACGGATCCCGACCATCGCCGCCAGTGTGCCGCGCGCGGCCTTCACCTGGGCCACCGCCCGCCTCAAGCCGTCGGTCACGGTGCCTTTGATCACCAGCAATCGCATCAATACGCCCGAAACCGCCGAAGCCGTCCTGGCCTCCGGCGCGGCGGACCTGGTCTCCATGGCGCGTCCGCTGCTGGCCGACCCTGATTTCATCAGTAAAGCCGAAACCGGGCGATCCCACTTGATCAACACCTGCATCGCCTGCAACCAGGCGTGCCTGGATCATATCTTTACCGGCCGCATCGCTTCGTGCCTGGTCAATCCGCGCGCATGCCACGAAACCGAATTGAACCTCTCCGCAGCGGTTCACCCGCGCCGGATCGCGGTGGTGGGCGCCGGGCCGGCCGGTCTCGCTTTCGCGGTAACCGCCGCCCAGCGCGGTCACCAAGTGGTTCTTTACGAGCAGGCCGACCGCATCGGCGGCCAGCTCAATCTGGCCGTGCAGATTCCGGGCAAGCAGGAGTTCCTTGAAACCCTGCGCTACTACCAGCGGCAAATCGAACGCCTGGGGGTCGCCGTCCGCCTGAACACCTGCGCCACCGCCGAACAGCTCGGCGACGGCGGGTTCGAAGCGGTGATCGTCGCCACCGGGATCGTCCCGCGCCTCCCGCGGATACCCGGCGTGGACCACCCTTGCGTCATGAGTTATCTCGATCTTTTGACCCGCCGGCGGACGGCCGGACCCTGCGTGGCGATCATCGGCGCCGGCGGCATCGGTTTCGACGTCGCCCTCTATCTCACCTGCGAAAGCCCGGACGAGGGACTGGACCAGATGGCCTTCATGCAAACCTGGGGAATCGACACCACTTTATCGCATCGCGGCGGCCTGCTGCCCCCTCAGGAGCGCCGCCCCGCCGTTTCCGGCCGTCGGGTCTACCTGCTGCAGCGCAAGAACAAGAAAGTGGGCGCCGGACTGAGCAAGACCACCGGCTGGATCCATCGACTGCAGCTCGCCCGGCGAAACGTGACCATGCTCAACGCGGTCGCGTACGAAAAGATCGATGACCACGGCCTGCATATCCGGCGCCGGGATGAAGCGATGCTGCTGCGGGTCGACAACGTGATTCTTTGCGCCGGCCAGGAACCCCTGCGCGGCCTGGCTGACGCGCTCCAGCAGCGCGGCGTTCCCGTGCACGTCATCGGCGGGGCCGATCAGGCGCTCGAACTGGATGCCAAGCGGGCCATCGATCAGGGGGTGCGCCTGGCGGCGGCTTTGTGAGGCCGCGGAATGCTCGACGACACCGAATTCAAGCGACTGCTCGACCGTTTCGACCGCCCCTGGGCCGGTTACCGCAAGGTGCGCCGCGGGGTCAAAAAGCGCATCCGGCGCCACATGGAGGAACTGGGCTGCGGCAGCTTTGCGGAGTACCTGATTCTGATCGAGCGGCAGCCGGCCGTTCGCGAAACCTGCCGGCAGCATCTTTCGGTGACCATCAGCCGGTTCATGCGCGACCGTGGGATGTGGCGCTGTCTCCGGGAACGCTGCCTGCCGGAACTCGCCCTGCGCTTTCCCGGCGGCCTGCGGGCCTGGTCGGCGGGATGCGCCAACGGTGAGGAAGCTTATACCGTCGCCCTGATCCTACTGACGCTGGACCCGCCGCCGCTTACGATTCTGGCCACCGATCTCCGGGCGGACTGCCTCATGCGCGCCGAACAGGGGGTGTATGACCGCGGCAGCCTGAAGGAATTGCCGCCCGAGTGGCGCGAACGCTTCTTCGTTGCGCTGCATGGCGGGCGCCGGTATCGTGTCCGGCCGGTCCTGCAGGCTGACATCCGCTGGCGGCGGCACGATTTCCTGACCGGGCCTCCGGATGCGGATCCGTTCCATTTGATCCTGCTGCGCAACAGCCTGCTGACCTATTACCAGGGAAAGCTGCTGCTGGAGGCTTTTACGAGGATCGAAGCGGCCCTGGCAACCGGTGGATGGCTGGCCGTGGGCTCGCATGAGCAACCCCCCCCGGGCGTGGATGACCGTCTTGTGCGGGATCTCGAATGTCCCTGGCTCTATCGCAAACGCTGAACGAAGCAGCGCCGGCGGATAAAGGAGCCCGCCGCCCGGTGCTTTCTGACCGAAGGCCGTCCACATTGACATTCCGCGCCGGCTACGCCATAACTTGCCGCAACCGACACATGCGTGAACGATCTGAACGAGGAGCCCGATATGAAAAAAGGAGTCTGCCCCAAATGCCAGTCGACCCGGATTTACACGGCCGGGGAGCTGCCCTTGAAAAGCGGACCTTTCGGCAGCAATTCCATTCCGGTAAGCCTCACCTCGCTGGCGGCGCTGGACAACTACGTCTGCCTCGATTGCGGACTCGTGGAGCGCTATGTGGCCGATCCGCAGAAACTGGAAGAAATCGGCCGCCGCTGGACCCGCGTCGGAGCTGCCGGGTGAAGCGGATGAATACCGGGCCGAGCGCCTCAAAGGAGTGACATGTCAATTCCCTTCACGGGTCGACGTTTGCGCGGCATCCGCCATTTCGGCACCATCTCCCGCGTACTGATCAAACACGGCCTGGGCGAAATCGTCGATCGCGCCGTGGGCCGGCGCCACAACCGCGTGAAGAGCGGGCTCCCAGATCCGGCGCGAGTCCGCCGGGCGCTGGAAGAACTGGGCCCCAGCTTCATCAAACTGGGACAGCTGATGAGCACGCGGGCCGATATCTTTCCACCCGACTATATCGAGGAATTGAGCAAGCTGCAGGACAGCGTGCCGCCGGTGCCGTTTGCCGGCATTCGCGCCGTCATCGAAAGCGAATTGGGGCGGCCGCTGGAGACCCTATTCGAATCGATCGACGAGACCGCCATGGCGGCGGCCTCGGTGGCGCAGGTGCACAGCGCCCGGCTGAAAAGCGGCGAGCGCGTCGCCGTAAAGGTGATCCGGCCCGGAATCGAAAAGCGCATCCGCGCCGATCTCCAGCTCATGTACTATTTCGCCGCCCGCCTGGAAAAAAGCTCCGATTTGAGCCGCGTGCTGGGTCTCGCCAATCTGGTCAAGGAGTTCGAGCGCACCATTTTCCGCGAGCTGGATATGCTCATCGAAGCCGGGCATATCGAACGCTTCGCGCGCAGCTTCGAGCAGAGCGAGGAAATCTATATCCCCAAGGTATTCTGGGCCGCCACCACCAAGTCGGTGCTGGTCATGGAGCACATCGAAGGCATCAAGATGGATCATGTTGCCGAGATCCGCAGCCACGGCATCGATCCGCAGGAGGTTGCCCTTATCGGCCTGCGTTCCTTTTCGCGCCAGCTCATGGAGGTCGGCGTGTTCCACGCCGATCCGCATCCGGGCAATACCCTGGTGATGCGCGACGGCCGGGTCAGCCTGGTCGATTTCGGCATCGTGGGCTATCTGGATGAAGAGACCATGCTGCAGATCGCCAACGTCTTCCTGGGCTTTGCCGAGCACGACTATGACATGGTGCTGGACGCTTTCGAAGCCGCCGGGTTGATCGACGGCCAGCACATGAACCTCACCCAGTTCCGCAGCGACCTCAAAGATGTCAGCGAACCGTTCTACGGCCGCTCACTGAAGACGATATCGGTCAAGGATGTATACGAGCAGGTGATGCGGCTGGTGTTCAAGTATCAGATCCGGCTGCCGCGCAACCTTCTGCTGCTGCTCAAGACCTTCATCCAGACCGAGGCCCTGGGCAAAATCCTCGATTCCGAGGCCAGCCTGCTGGAAGTGACCCGGCCGTATGCCCGGCGCCTGCTGGAACGCGGCTACGAGGCGCGCAAAATCCTCAAAAACATGGGCCGCGACGCCAAAGCCGCGGGCAGCCTGCTGCGCGGCATGCCCCGGCTGACGCATGAATTCATCCGGCGTCTGGCGCGCGGCGATCACCGTCTGGCCCTGGATCATGCCGGTCTGGACCAGGCCGCCCGCAAACTGGAATCGGGCCTGAACCGCCTGACGGTCGGACTGGTGATCGCGGCATCCCTGATCGCCGCCGCCCTGATTCTCAATTCGGCGAAAAGCATCATGCTGTTTTCCCTGGAACGCTGGGGGCTGCAGGCGCTGGCGATCACCGACATCCTCGGAATCGCCGGCTACATCATCGCCACGTTGCTCGGGCTGTGGCTGGTCATCTCCATCTTCCGGTCGGGAAAATTGTAACTGAATACATATATTTTAAGCATCGTAGCATATCATCGGGGTCGGGATCGCAATCGCAATCGAAATTGGATATCGATACCCGATTCCGATACTGATCCCGACCCCGAGACCGGTCGATATGCACCCAAACGGATTTTTCAGGCAGTACGTTATGGATGATGAGAACATCTTTACGTTTTCGGCGCCTCTGCGCGAAAATGATCTGCCGGCCGGGTGGCGATACGCTATCGAATTTGAAAACGTGTGCTAAGATAAATAAAAAAGCCGTTCGCCGGGTGCGGCGAACGGCTTTCTCGAATTCGTTCGTTCAGTCTATTTTTCTTTCGGATGGCAGTCGGTGCATTTGGTCGGCGCCGCAGTGGTCTTGTTTTCCTTGTTGAAAGTTTTGTGGCAGCCGATACAGTTGTCGTGCAGGGCGTTGGCATGGTAGGCCAGCTTGTCGGCCTTGGAGAGCCCTTCGGCTTTCTTGCCCTTCAATTCGCCCGGCTTGTTGTGGCATTCAAAGCAGCTTTTCACCGCATCGCCTTCCTTAAGGTTGGTGAGCGGCTTGCCCTTGTCGTCATGATGGCACTCCCCGCAGCCCAGCTTGTAATCGGTCGCATGCTTCTGATGGGTGAATTTGACGCTGCTCTTGGTGTGTTCATACGGCGCCTTCATGTCGATGACGTCCGGTGCCTTTGCCGCGGCGTAAATCGCGGCCGCGAAGAAAAGGCTCAGCACGGCGATGAAGACGGCCATCCCGATCGATCGTTTCATTTTCTCCACCTCCTTCTTGGTTGATGATCCCCGATAAATGGCAAAATTAACTATCAAGCCACCCCCCGCCTGTCAATACGCAAGCAGATCTTCCGCATCTTCCGGTTCGATCCGAAGCATGTAGACGCTCGGGGATGAATCATGGTCTACAAGCGATCTGGAGGGGTGTCTTCCGACGGTGGTTCCTCAGCTTCGGTCGCTTTCGCGCGCCCGAAAATCCTGGCGCCGAGAATACTGATTTCGTACAGCACCATCATCGGCGCGGCCATCAACACCTGGCTCACCACATCCGGCGGCGTCAGGATCGCGGCAAAAATAAATATCAGCAGAATGGCATACTTGCGCTGGCGCTTCAGGAAGTCGACCGTGACGATGCCCAGCCGGGCCAGAAAGGTCAGGACCAACGGCAGCTCGAAGGCAAGGCCGAAGGCCAGCAGCATCTTGGAGGCGAGGCTCAAATATTCCTTCATCGACGGCAGGGGCCGGATGGTCTCGGTCGCGAAACTGAGGAAGAATTGGAATCCGAGCGGGAATACGAAAAAATAACCGAACAGCGCGCCGCCCACGAAGAAGAATGTCGAGAGGACGACGATGGGCAGCAGCAGGCGTCTCTCGCGATCGTAAAGCCCGGGGGCGACGAACATCCAGAACTGGTAGAGCAGCACGGGAGAAGCCAGCATGAGCCCCGCGATGAAGGCGGTTTTCAAAAACGTGAAGAACGCTTCGGGCAGGCTGGTGTAGATCAGGGTGTCGCCGCTCTGCATGACCTGCTTGAGCGGCAGCACCAGGATGTAAAACAGCTGCTCCTTGAAGAAGTAGGCGGCCCCAAAACCCACCGCGACGGCGATGGCGCTCTTGATCAGCCGCTGGCGAAGTTCTTCCAGATGGGCGGTAAAGGGTAGCCGTTCCTCTTCGCTCATGGGGTGTTTTTGTCCTGGGGACGGACCGGTTTATTCGGGTCGTCCGGAGTCTGTTCCGGCTCCCCGGTCCCGGCCTGCGGCTGCTCCGCATTCATTTGCGAGAAGGCGCGCTGAACATCGTTCAAGGGATCTTTGGCGGATGTTTCCTGCGCTTTGTCGCCGGTTCCGGCCGGCGTCTCATCCATGGCGCGCTTGAGGTCCTTGCCCATATCCTTGAACTTGTCGCGGACGTCGTTGAGTCCCGTATCGATTTGAATGCTTTCCTTGATATCATTGGTAGCGCGCTTGAATTCGCCGAGCGCGCGGCCCAGCGACTTGCCCAACTCGGGAAGCTTTTTGGGGCCGAACACGATCAATGCCACGGCCAGAATCAGGATCATTTCCGGCATTCCGATTCCAAACATCTATATTCTCCTGAAAGGGATTGTTCTTCGCTGCATACGCCGCCGATGCGCGGCGGCAAAAGCCGAAAAACAGCCTGTTATTTATGGCTTCTCATTGCTTATGTCAAGGAAAGTCTTGGTATCAAAAGGGGTTATGCGCTTCGGACACCATCCGTCACTGGCGTGTATCGTCCTGCAGAACGATAAAAAAGAGTTCGCCGGGATGCTTGAGGTGGCCGGCGGCGGTTTCGGCCGCAAGCCCGCTCCCCCAGAAAAAGTCGGCCCGCCCGGTCCCCTGGATGGCGCTGCCGCTGTCCTGCGCCAGAACGAATCCGTTGTGGGTTCGCCAGGATGCGATCCCGCCGGCGTCATCCACGCGGGGTGTCGGCAACTGGGCGAAGGCCAGCGCTCCGGCCGGAAAGCACTTGGGATCGACGGCGATCGAGCGCAGGGGCGTCAGCGGTTCGTTCAAAGCCCCGAATGGTCCGCCCTCGGCGACGCGGAAAAAAATGTAGCGCGGGTTGCCGTCGAGAATCGCTTCGCGTCGTTCCGGATTGCGGCGCAGAAAATCCCGGATGCGCTGCATGCTGGCGGTATCGGGGGTCAAGTGCCCCTGTTCGATCAGCAGGCGGCCGATGCTCTGGTAGGGGCGCCCGTTGGAGCCGTTGTAGCGCACGCACAGCATCCGGCCGTCGTCCAGGGTGATGCGTCCCGACCCCTGGATCTGCAGGATCAGTAGATCGATTTCATCCCGCAGCCAGGCCACCGGCGATGCGACCGCAATCAGTCGATCGCTCTCGCGGCGGATCTGGCTGCGGTCGGGATAGGGCACGACGGTTCCATCTGCATAGCGCCCGACGATCCGCCGCCCCTTCAGGTCGGGCGCAAACGGGGAGAGATCGATCTCCACCAGGTCGGAGGGGCGGGAAAGGACCGGAATCGGGTAGTCCGGGCGCGCCTGTGCGCTGCCGGGGAGCTCCGGCTCGTAATAGCCCGTGTAGAGAACCCGCCCGTCGGCACCACGGCCCGCGGCGCGGTAAACGCGGTACGCCTCCCGGATGGTGCGATTCAGTGTTTCGCGGTCGGGGTGGCCGGCAATAAGCTCGGAAAAGGAGGTCAGCGATCGGATCAGATGATGGACGGGATAGGCGTCCGGTCCGAACGGGATCATGCGCTCGGCCGGCAGCCGGCGGTAATAGGCGATGCTTCTGGAAACCGCTTCGCCGAGGCGGACGAAATCGAGGTCGTCATCGAACGCGGGGTAATCCGCAACGGACAACCGCACAAGCGGTTGCGGCGCCGGCGCCGGTTCGAAGCGGGCCTTGCAGCCGAACACGATCAAAAGGACTGCTGCGCAAAGCATACCGGCAGCCCCGGGCCGCAACGCCTTGCACCGGATCCGGACTGGAGCCGTCAACGTTGCCATGTGCCGCTCTTGCCGCCGCGTTTTTCCAAAAGCTGGATGTCCGTGATGCGCATGCCGCGGTCGTACGACTTGCACATGTCATAGATCGTCAGCGCAGCCACCCCGGCCGCCGTCAGGGCCTCCATCTCTACGCCGGTGTTGGCGACGATGCGCGCCAGCGCCTCGATGCGGATGGCCGATGCATTGGTGTCCGGAAAAAAATCGATCTGCACGTGCGTCAGGTTGAGCGGGTGGCACATGGGAATCAGGTGCCCGGTCTGCTTGGCGGCCATAACGCCCGCGATACGCGCCGTCTCCAGCACGTTTCCTTTTTTAACCCCCTGGGACTGAATCAGCGCAAGCGTTTCGGCCTGCATGCGGACCACGGCCTGCGCGCGCGCCAGGCGGTCGGTGGCGCGTTTGGCGGTGACGTCCACCATGCGCACGCGGCCCTGATCGTCGAGATGGGTGAATTCGGACATATCGTAACCTCACGCATCGGCGTGTTCCATCGCGCCGAAGAAGATGAGCGCTGAAAAAAAGCTGAACGCTCAAAGATGAAAGGGAGGAATGCGATCTGGGTGTAATCGATACGATCCTTGCTTTCGCCGTTCAGCTTTGATGGACTCGTAAAAAGGCAGATCGACCCTGTGGTTCAAGCGTACACAGAGGTAAGTTGTTAAGTTATCTTGTTTCCTCTGTGTCCTGTGCTTTCCGTGGTTTTGATCTCTGTGGTTTGAAAATACTTTACGGGTCGTCCGCTTTCACCTCTACCAGTTCAGCTTCTTATTTTGCGCTCGATCATTGCTCGAAGAATTCGGTTTTGGTTGTCACCGTGGACTTGATCGCGTTGAGCGTATCGCTCAGCGCGGCGATCACATTTTCACGGATGTCGCCGGCTACCGCCAGCAGCATCACATCGTCTCCCACCTTCAGGTCGCGGTCGGCGTTGATTTCCACCTGGATGTCGATGATGCCGGGCCGCTGCCGCTCCCGGGCCAGCAGGCGATCCAAAGTGTCCTGATCCACGGCGACACGCAGGCCGCTGACGCGCCGGCCTTCCCGCGAAGTGCCGCGCACCACGCCGTTGTGACACAGGATCATGCCCGCTTCGGCATAGCGCGGATGGTTTTTGAGGCGGCGCGTCAGTTCATCGATGGTGATCATGTAAGCAGTCTCCTCGGTTTGCACGAGTCGTTCGGTTGTTTTTCATCACTTTACCACAAAGAGCCCAGGGGGCACAGAGAATGATGCCGCCCCGGCTCCGCTTAGGTTTCATCCGCCTTCAGGCCCGCGAACGATTTCAGTTCCGGGTCGGCCAGGCGCAGCTTCTTTTCGCTGATCGGCCGGTAGCGCAGTTTGGGCAGCAGCGCATGCAGTTCCGTCACGCCGCGTCCGAGGTGCAGCGCGATGCGATGCAGGCAGCCCCGCGTGTAGATGGCCGGAAAAGGCATCAACCGGCCGCCGACCTCCGGCAAAACGGCATCCCAGCGCGGCTGCAGGGACGAATGCAGGAGCGCGATCACCCCCTCCTGCACCCACGGCGCATCGAGGGCGAGCACGATCGCTCCGGGATGACGGATCATCTTCAACCCCGTATCCAGCGCCGCAAGCAGCGAGGACGCAGCGCCTTCGGGCGCCGCGATCAGGCCGTTCCAGCCGAACGCGGCCAATGGATCCCGCGTCACCAGCACCCGGTCGTCCGTGTAGTGTTCAACCAGGGCGTAAAGGCGGTCCAGGACGCGCCGTCCCTCGGGCCGCGAAGGCCAGGCGTCGGCCCCCGGTTCATCGACGGCCTGACGATCTATGATGACGGCGCTCAAAAGGGCGCTATTCCCATTCATCGGCATTGCACTTTTCTCCGCCCGCAGCCTCAAATGGTATAAAGTACAACCAGGCAGCGTGTCGGCGTGTTGGACAGGCTCTTCAATTTATGCGGCACGTCGGAGTTGAAGTGGATCGATTCACCCGGCTTGAGCACCTGGCTGCGGGCATCCAGCGTGAATTCAAGACTGCCCTCCAGCACATAGATGAATTCTTCCCCTTCATGCTTGTACGCCACGGGCTTATGGGCGTGGTGCGGTTCGATGGTCACCATGAAGGCCCGCAGATGACTGCTCTGGGCTTCGGGGGTCAGGGTGGTGTAGCTGTATTCCTGGGTGCGGCGGTAATACGCCTGAGCACGGCGATCGCGAAGGGCGCTCTGCTCTTCACGGCGCAGAAAGGTGCCGGGGTCCACCTGCATCGACTGCGCCATGCGCAGAATGAACGCCACCGGAGGCGAAAACTGCTCTTCTTCCACCTGGCGGATGAAATCGGGCGTCTGGCCGGTGTGCTGGGCCAGCGCTTCCACGTTCCAGCCGCGGGCCGTGCGCAGCTGCCGGATCAGGGCGCCGAATCCTCCCGGGGCCTGCACCGGACCGCCTTCCAGAGCGCAGGCCGCATCGGCCAGCCGGCGCATGGTGATCTGCTGCACGCGCCGGGTCAAAAGCGGCAGGAATGTTTTGGCGTCCGCTGCGATTCCCAGATCGGCCGTTTGAAAGATGGGGGCCTGGGGATCGCGGTCAACGGCCACGATGGTTCCCGATTCCATGATGCCCGCCGTATACTGCACGGCGCCCGAAGTTCCCACGCTGATCAGCAGTTCGGGCCGGACCTGCATTCCGGTCTGCCCGATCAGACGATCCTCCTCGATCCAATGCAGCAGCACCGGCGGCCGGGTGGCGGCCACTTCGGCTCCCAAAGCGCCCGCCAGCTCGCGCGCCAGGCCGAATCCCTGTATGTCGCCCAGTCCGGCGCCGCCCACCACCACCCGCGCGGCCTCCTCCAGGCGGCGCAGATCGGCCGGCGCCAGGCTGCGTTCGACCAGTCTCGGGTTTTGAGGCAGGTTGATCTTCTCCAGATCGATGACTTCGACGCGGCCGGAGGAGGCGGATGCCGGTTTTGCGGCGGCGCCGTGCGGCTGTACGGTGACGAAGGCCATGGGCCAGCCCTCGGCCAGGGTGATATCGGCCATGATCTGGCCGCCCCAGGCCGGGCAGCGTCCGATGATGCGGCCTTCGGACAGGGCCAGCTCGGCGCAGTCCGCGATCATGCCCGCCCGGCAGCGCTGCGCGCAGAATGCGGCCGCTTCGCGGTTGAAATCGTTGAGGGCCATCAGCACCAGCCAGGGCTTGCGCTGCAGCGCGAAGTCGGCCAGCACGCCGGAGAAGAGATCGGTCCGCGGTAGCGCCAGATCGGGATGGTTCAGGAGATAGACCTTCGCCGCGCCCTGATCGAGGGCCTCACGGCCGGCTTCGGCCATATCCAGGGGCGCACATCCCCCGGCCGGAGGCGCATTGCCGACGGCGCCGATCAGCAGCGCGGCCGCCTCGACGCCGGCCGCCCCGGCCAGCGGCAGCGCCTTGTCCAGCACGTTCAGACTGTCGCGGAAGAGACGCGCGCTGCGCAGATCTCCCAATACCCAGATTTCGCCCCCGACCGTCATTCCAGCAACCCCCGTTCATTTAGATGGACCAGCAGGGCTTCGACCTGTTCGCCGGGCTCGCCGGAAAGCATGCGGCAGCGCCTTTTGCGGTCCACTGTTTTCAAGTCGGCAACGCGGGTGGGCGACCCCTCCAGGCCGACTTCGGCCTCTTGCAGCCCCAATTCCGCCAGCGGCCAGGTTTCGAGCCGCAGGCGGTCATACGTGCATCCGATTCCGGTGAGGCTTACAGGGCGCGGATGGAAGGCGCGCATATGAATGCTGGCTGCCGCCGGCGGCTGCACGTGCCAGGTCTCCTCCCAATCGTCCATGACCCGTTGCAACCGCCATTCCGTTTGCCGGCGTTCCATGGCCTTGACGCCGCTGACGAACGGAAGGTTCAGGCTGGCGGCGGTTTGCGGGCCGACCTGACCGGTGTCGCTGTCCATGCTGCGCACGCCGAAGAAGAGGAAGTCGAAGGCGCCCAGGCGCTGGACCGCCGCGGCCAGCACGTCCGCGGTGATCAGGGTGTCGGAGCCCGCCAGGGCGCGGTCGGAGATCAGGACCGCGCGGTCCGCCCCCATGGCCAGGCCCTCGGCAAGCGCCGCGGAAGCGGCCGGAGGTCCCATGCTCAACAGCGTGATCGAGCCGCCGTGCGACTGCTTCAGCTGCAGTGCCGCTTCGAGCGCCGGTCGATCGAAGGGGTTGAGTTCGCTGTTGTCCGCGCTGCGGCGGGCGATGCCGCCGGGGGCCGAACGTATCACCGATTTGATGCAGACAATAAAATGCATGGCACTTTCATTGGGTTGAAATTCAAAGCCTGCAGCCCGCGCGGCCGCTAACCCAGCACCTCCCGCGCGATCACCATTCGGTGCACCTCCGAGGTGCCTTCATAGATGCGTGTCACGCGGGCATCCCGATAGTAGCGCTCGACGGCATAGGCTTTGGAATACCCGTAGCCGCCGTGGATCTGCACCGCCAGGTCGGTGACGGTGCAGGCGGCTTCCGAGGCGAACAGCTTGGCCTGCGCGGCCGCTTTGGTCAGCGGTGCGCCCCGGTCTTTGAGCCAGGCCGCCCGGTAGACCAACATGCGGGCTGCGTCCACCTGGGTGGCCATGTCGGCCAGCATCATCTGGACGGCCTGATGGCGCGCGATCGGCACCCCGAACTGCTGCCGCTGGCGGGAATACTGAACCGCCTCCTCCAGCGCCGCCTGGGCGATGCCCACCGACTGGGCGGCGATCCCGATGCGCCCGTTGTCCAGCGCAGCCAGGCCGATGCTCAATCCCTGGCCTGGTTTTCCCAGCAGATTGGCTCGCGGCACGCGGCAGTCGTAAAGCCGGATGGACGCCACCGGGTTGGCGCGCATACCGCACAGGTCCTCCAGGTCGCCCACCACGAAGCCGGGCGTGCCGCGTTCGGCCACCACCACGCTGATGCCCTTGCGGCCGGCGGCGGGATCGGTGCGGGCGAAGATCAGGCAGATGTCGGCCACGCCGCCGTTGGTCACAAACACCTTGTTGGCGTTCAGGAGCCAGTGGTCCTCCTCGGGGCGGGCGGTCGCCGAAATGGCGCCGGCATCCGAGCCGGCATTGGGTTCGCTGAGGCAGAAGGCGCCGATTTTTTTGCCGCGGGCCAGCGGTTCGCCCCAGCGCCGGTGCTGTTCCGGCGTGCCGAAGGCCAGGATCGGAAAGAGCGCCACGCTGTTGTGCACGCTCAAGCAAAGGCCGACCGCAGCGCTGACGCGCGACACCTCTTCGATGGTTACGGCGTAGCTGAGCGTGTCGAGCCCGGCTCCGCCCAATTCAGGCGGCGCCTGGATGCCCAGATAGCCGAGCTGGGCCATTTTCTCGATCGCCTCCCAGGGGAACTGCGCCTCGCGGTCGATTTCGGCGGCGATCGGCCGCAGGTATTCGTCGCAAAAAGCGCGCGCGCTGCGGCGCAGCACCTCGTGTTTTTCGGTTAGCAAAGGCTCCATCATCCCCGATGCTCCGGCGGCCGCGGGCGGCCGAGTGAAATTCGGGAACCATAGCCGCTCGGCGCGCGGATGTAAAGGTTCTTTGGCTCCTACGGCGGGGCAATCGCATAGGGCCTTGTATCCGGGGCCGGAATCAATATCGACGGCGATTGCGACCCGACATCGACCCCGTTTTATGCTGTCAAACGACATGCGATCGACCTGACCCTTCACCGGGGCCGGCCCGTTCGGATCGGCTTCAAGATTTGATCTTTGTGGCCGGCGGGGAGCTTGGGCTTCTGGCCAGAAGATCGGCCCGTTTGAGCAGGTCGGGAATGCGGTGGCTGCCGTGCATCGAGGCGATGCGCGCCGCCGCGTCGAGGAGATCGATGCCGGCAGCGGTCACGAAAAGCGGGCGTTGGCTTTTCCCGCGAAGCAATTCGAACCCGGAAGCACTGCGGTAGCGCGATTTGGCCACGCCGATGACGGGCATCTTTTCCTGAAAGAATTCGTAAAGGTGCAGCCCGAGCCCCGGACGCGCGCCCAGACGGACGTAACCGTCGACGATCAGCTCGCGCGGCGGCGCTTCGAACCGGGCGATGAGGCCGAGGATGCAGGGAAGTTCGCGCTTGTAGAACTGCCCCGGGATGTAGCGGAACGCTTCGGCGGTGACCGCCGTGAGCTCCCGCGCGGGATGCGCATCGGTATAGCGCTCAAAGAGCACGGCCGCCGCCGAAGCGTTTCCATCGGGCAGGTAGTGGACGTCGAATGCCGCGATCATCCGTCTTCCCTTGCATGTCGCCGCCGACCTTCAGACGATACCCGAACCCCGGAACCGCGGCGATGCCCGGCAGCAGTGTGCCGGTATCGTCTGCACGCGACCGGCATCCTGCCGGTCCGGATCGAAGCGGACCCGACCGGCGTGCACATAAGGGCTTGCCAGGGCTGAAGGCCTGTTATAAAGGATAATTTTCTTCTGCGACTTTACACCGGACGGGGTGGCGATATGGGCAGCACGCAGCAGCAGTTGTTGGATGCCGTCGAGATCGAGCGCATCCTCAAGCGGATGGCATGCGAGATCCTGGAGGTCCACAAGGAAACCCGCAACCTGGCCTTGATCGGCATTCATACGCGCGGAGTGTTCCTGGCGCGGCGGCTGCGTCAGCACATCAAGACCTTCGAAGGGGCGGATGTGCCCACCGGCGAAATCGACATCACGCTGTACCGTGACGACTGGACCCAGTTGACCGCCCAGCCGGTGGTCAAGACCACCGATATTCCTTTTTCCGTGGAAGGCAAACAGATCGTGCTCGTGGACGATGTGCTGTTCACCGGCCGCACCATCCGTGCGGCCATGGACGCGCTCATGGATTTCGGTCGGCCGGCGCGCATCGAACTGGCCGTGCTGATCGACCGCGGGCATCGCGAACTGCCGATCCAGAGCAATTATACCGGCCACACCGTCGACACCCGGCGCAGCCAGATGGTCAACGTCATGCTCGCCGAGAGCGACGGCGCGGACCGGGTCGTCCTGGAGTGACGCATGGGCCATGAAGACCATCATGCCGCGGCCCCTCCCGCCGTGCGGGTGGCGGTGGTGAGCGTTTCCTCGACGCGCACGCTGGCCGAGGATGCGAGCGGGCACTGGATCGCGGGCGAGGCCCGCCGCAAGGGCCATACGGTGGTCGATCACCGCGTGGTCACCGACGCCGAGGATGCGGTGCGCGGCGCCCTGGACGCCGTCCTGGCCGATTGCGGCCCCGATGCCGTGATCGTCACCGGCGGTACGGGGATCACGGCCAGCGATGTCACCGTCGAGGCCGTCCGGCCGCTCTTCTCCAAGG
>JAEYRZ010000152.1 GCA_023435265.1 Pseudomonadota bacterium | reverse complement strand
TGTCAGGGCGCCGTCGCGGCGCTCTCCGAACGGCTGCCGCCTGCTGGCCGGCGGGCCGCCGTACTGGGCGCCGGCGGGGCGGCCCGGGCCGTGGCCTTCGGCCTGCTGCGGGCCGGGGCTATCGTTTCGATCTTCAACCGGGACCGTGAACGGGGCGAGCGCCTGGCGGCGGCGCTGGGCGTTGCCTATGCCCCACTTGACACGTTCGACGGAAGCCGCTTCGACATATTGGTGAATGCAACCGCGGCCGGCATGGCGCCCCTGACCGAAGCCCTGCCGGTCGCACCCGACAGCCTGCATCCGGGTCTTCTGGTAATGGACATCGTCTACAACCCGCTGGAAACCCGCCTCCTGTCCGCGGCGCGGCGAAAGGGCTGCGCAACCGTGGACGGCTTGGAGATGTTCGTGCGCCAGGGGGCGCGGCAGCTCGAAATCTGGACCGGCCGCCGTGCTCCGCTGGCCACCATGCGCCAGGCGGCGCTGCAAATCCTCCAGCCGGGAGCCGCCGCCGATGGATAAAGGAATGCCGATGCGCTCGATCCCGACGCGTTCCCTGAAACCGTATGCCAGCGTACAGGTCCCCGGATCCAAGAGCTACACCCACCGGGCCCTGATCGCGGCGGCTCTGGCGGACGGACGCTGCCATATCATCAACCCGCTGCGCAGTGAAGACACCCTGATCACCCTGAATTGCCTGCGGCGCCTGGGCATCGCGGCCCAGGAGCATCGGCAGGTTATTCACATCGAGGGCCGCGGTGGGCGGCTGGCCCCGTGCGCCGAGCCGCTCTTCCTGGGAAATGCAGGCACGGCCATGCGCCTCCTGGCCGGCGTTGCGGTCCTGGGCGAAGACGAATATCTGCTGACCGGCACGCCGCGCATGTGTGAACGGCCGATCCAGCCGCTGCTGGACAGCTTGTCGGAACTGGGCGTTGCGGTTCGGGCGCAGAACGGAAACGGATGCCCTCCGGTAGTCGTTCGGGGCGGCCATTGCGACGGCGGCCGAACGCGGATCGACTGCAGCGTCAGCAGCCAGTTCCTCTCGGCATTGCTGCTGATCGGCCCCTGCCTGCCCAGGGGCATCGAAATCGAGGTGATCAAGGGACCGGTGTCGCGGCCGTACATCGATATGACCCTGGACATCATGCAGGCATTCGGCATCCAGGCCGAACGGCGGGGCGATCTATTCTTCAAAGTCCCCGGCGGTCAGACATACCGCGCGAGGAACATCGCCGTGGAGCCGGATGCTTCCCAGGCGGGGTACTTCTGGGCCGCCGCGGCGGTGAGCGGGACCACCGTAAAAGTGATCGGGGTCACGCGCGCCTCGCGCCAGGGGGATGTCGGCCTTGCGCACGTCTTCGGCCGCATGGGCTGCCGGGTGGACTACGAATCGGACGGCATTGCCGTAACCGGCGGCCCGCTCAAGGCGGTTACGGTCGACATGGGCCACATGCCCGACATGGTGCCGACCCTTGCGGTGGCGGCGGCGTTCGCCGAAGGCCAGACCGTTTTGACGCATGTCGCCCATCTGCGCGCCAAGGAAAGCGACCGCCTGGCGGCGGTCACCCGCGAATTGAACAAAATGGGCATCGCGGCCGAAAGCGGTGACGATGAACTGCGCGTCACCGGCGGGCGCCCATGCGCCGCAGAGATCGACACCTATGACGATCACCGCATCGCCATGAGTTTTGCCGTTGCCGGCCTGGTGACGCCCGGGATGAAAATCGCCGATCCGCAGTGCGTTTCCAAGAGCTTTCCGAATTTCTGGGAGGTGCTGGAGGAACTGGGCCGGTGAACCTGTTCCTGATCGGATTCCGCGGAACAGGCAAAACCAGCGTTGGCCGCGCCCTTTCACGGCACCTGAATTGGTCCTTTGTGGACATGGATGACATCCTTGCCGCCGAGGCGGGCCATTCGATCGCCGATATGGTCCGTGACCATGGTTGGGCGTATTTCCGCGAGCAGGAGCGCCGACTGCTGCGGCGCCTCGCCGCGGGCCGGCGCCAGGTGGTCGGCACGGGCGGCGGCGTGATTCTTTTGCCCGAGAACGTCGCCGCTCTGCGCTCGAGCGGCACGGTCGTCTGGCTGAGGGCCGGCGGCGATACGATCAAGCACCGGCTGGCCCGCGATCCGCGCAGCGCCGCCTTCCGACCGTCATTGACCGCAGGCGGCGCGGCCGACGAAATCGACGCCCTGCTCGCCGCGCGCGCGCCGCTCTACCAATCGGCCATGCACCTGGCCGTGGATACGGACGATCGATCGGTGGCGGAACTATGTGAACGGATCATCCAGGAGCTCGACCGGATCGGCTTCGATCTCCAGGGTTCGATCGGTTTTCGAACCGACCCGAAGTAATGGGGAAGCCGAATCAGAAGCGCGCAAATTCTCGGTCCCGGCGCGACCGTCCGTGCTAAACAGGCTTTTCGGATTCGAATTTACGGATATCTCAGCGCACCGTTATGCCGGCGACACCCCGGCGTGTGCGGTCTCTTGAAAGGAGAGCCGATGTCCAGCAGTTTCGGTACTCTGTTCCGGGTCACCACCTTCGGCGAGTCCCACGGCCGGGGCGTCGGTGCGGTGGTGGACGGCTGCCCGCCCGGCATGCCGCTCGATGAGGCCGATATCCAGAAACAGCTCGATCGCCGGCGGCCGGGCCAAAGCGCCTTGACCACCGGGCGCAGCGAAGCGGATCGGGTCAGCATTCTTTCGGGCGTGGAGCAGGGGCTGACCTTGGGCACTCCCATCGCCGTTCTGGTACCCAATCAGGATCAGCGGCCCGCCGATTACAGCGATCTGCACAAAGTGCCCCGCCCCTCGCATGCCGACTTCACCTATCAGATGAAATACGGCCTGCGTTCAGCCAGCGGCGGCGGACGGGCCAGCGCGCGCGAAACCATCGGGCGCGTCGCGGCCGGTGCCGTCGCGGAAAAACTGCTGCAGGCCGCCTGGGGCATTGAAATCGTGGCCTGGGTCGCCGCCGTGGCGGCGATCGAGTCCCCGCCGGTCGATTTGAACACGCTTTCACGCGGCCAGGTCGACCGGCACCCGGTTCGCTGCGCCGACCCGGAAACGGCCGAGCGCATGCGTGCCGCCATCGAAGCGGCCAAAGCCGCCCAGGACTCCCTGGGCGGCGTGATCGGCTGCCTGTGCCGCCATGTCCCGCCCGGACTGGGCGAACCGGTCTTCGACAAGCTGTCGGCGTCTTTCGCTCAAGCCATGCTGTCGATTCCCGCCGTGAAAGGCTTCGAAATCGGATCGGGTTTCGCCGGAACACGCATGCGCGGCTCGCAGCACAACGACCGGTTCATCCGCAAGGGATCGCATCTGGGAACCCGCACCAATCACAGCGGCGGCGTGCAGGGCGGCATCAGCAACGGAGAAACGATCGTGATGCGCGTGGCGTTCAAGCCCCCCGCGACGATCGGCCTGCCCCAGATCACGACCGGATTCGACGGGAAGGAGGTGCTGCTTGCGGCCAAAGGCCGCCACGATCCCTGCGTGCTGCCGCGCGCCGTGCCGATCGTGGAGTCCATGGCGGCCCTGGTGCTGGCGGATGCCGCCCTTCGGCAGGCCGCGCGCTGCAACCGCAACCTGGTGCCCTCGGGAACAGGTGCCCCGCGATGATCGGCGTCATCGGATTCGGCCGCTTCGGCCGGCTGGCCGCACGATATCTGGCACGCGACCTGCCGGTCGCGGTGTACCGCCGCGATCCGGACCGTGACGCCGCCATAACCTCGATGGGCGCACGGCCGGCGGACCTTGCGGACGTCTGTGCGCGCAAGATCGTGCTGCTGTGCGTGCCCATATCGGCCATGCCGGCCACCTTGACCCGCATCGCGCCCTTGCTGCGCCCCGGCACTCTGGTCGCAGACGCCTGCTCCGTGAAAATCTACCCCGTGCAGTGGATGCAGGAGCTTCTGCCGTCCGGAATCGATATCCTGGCGACGCACCCCATGTTCGGACCGGACAGCGCAGAACAGTCGTTGTCCGGCCATAAGATCGCCTTGTGCCCGGTGCGTGTCCGGCCCGTGCTGTACCGGCGCATCCGCCGATGGCTCGCGCGCAGCGAGTTGATCCTCATCGAGACCTCGCCGGACGAGCATGACCGCCAGATCGCCCTGAGTCTGGGATTGACGCACTTCATCGGCCGCGGGCTCGAACGCGTACCCGCGACGGCACTGGCGATCGATACCCTGGCTTATCAGCGGCTGCAACAGGTTCAGCAGATGGCGACGAACGACACCTATCAGCTCTTCGAAGAAATGCATCGCTACAATCCGCACGCCCGCGGTCCACGTGAAGCGCTGCTGCAGGCGCTCACCCGACTGCATCGCGAATTGATCGAAAAGCAGCTTTGAAGCGCGGCCGGATTCATTTTTAGGGCCGCACCGCAGGAGGCATTCAGGCCCTTGGAGCAGCGCCTGGTGGGTTGATATCCCGGGGTTCGGTTCTAGAATGCCCTATAGGAGAAACCGGCATTTTGTCTTTCAGAGGTATGGCGCCATGACCGAGCAGCAGCCCGAAATCACCGAGCAGATCAAGGAAGATACGGAGAAAAAGCTCGAAGAGCCGCCCATGTTCAAGGTGGTGCTCTACAACGACGACTTCACGACCAAAGCCTTTGTGGTTGAAGTGCTGGTCCTCATTTTCCACAAGGGTGCGGCTGAGGCGACGGAACTGATGTGGCAGGTGCACCGCCAGGGACGCGGCGTGGCCGGCGTTTATCCCCGCGAGGTGGCCGAAACCAAGGTGGCCACGGCCAGGACCCTGGCACGTGAAAACGGCTTCCCGCTTCAGCTTTCAATGGAGCCGGATCATTGAACCGGCCGCCGGGCATAGGGAAGCTGCCGGTTCAATTCGTCGATATGGGCCCTTTCGGCTGCATTGATGTCGCTGATGAAATGCTTGAAAAGACCGTTCAGGCGCGGGTTGTAGAAGCGGTGCAGGCTGACGCAGGCGGTCGCCTCGAAGCCGCGGAATATTTTATGCGGCGAGCCGGCTCCGGGGTCGAACGTCCGCACGCGATGCGCGATGGCCCATTCGATCGGGCCGTAGAAACAGAGGTTGAAATGCAGATCCTTGACCTGCTCGGCGCATCCCCAGTAGCGGCCGATCAGATGATCTTCCTTGTGCAGCAGCAGTGAAAGCGCCAGCGGCACCTCCGCGGCACCGCGGAAGGCGGCCATCACCAGCAGGCGCCTGCGATAATTTTTGAAAAGACGTTCAAAGAAATCGGCGTTCAGATAGCGTGCGGCCCAGGGACCGTACTGCGCGTTGGTTCTTAAATAGAAGCGATACATCGGGCCGGCCAGGCGGGGATCGATGGCCTCTCCGGCAAGGGCCCGGATAACGATCCCTTCGGCTTGCAGTCGGCGCCGCTCGCGGTTGATATTGCGGCGCTGATTGGATTTGAATGCCGCCGAGTAGCCGTCGAAATCGGAATACCCCGGATTGCGCCAGATGAAGTTCTGGTGCTCCCAGGCGGTGAACCCGCAGGAGGTCAGCGGTGCGACCCAGTGCGGATCCACAAAGTTGAACTGGCACGAAGCGATCTTGCGGGCAGTGCACAGCTGGTCGATGGCGGCAGTCAGGAATCGCGCCCCCGCCGCAGGATCTATTTCCGGATCCAGCAGGAACCGGTAACCGACCGCCGGGGTGACCGGACTCATGCCGACCAGTTTGGGGTAATACGGAATCTGCAGGTCGTCGGCCAGCTGCGCCCACCAATGATCGAACACGAATTCGCCGGCGCTGTGGGTTTTGAGGTAAAGCGGCGCCGCCGCCGCCAGGCGTTCGTCCGCCCAGAGCGTCAGATGCAGGGGATGCCATCCCTGGGAGGGCGCAATGCTTCCGGAAGCCTCGAGGTCATGCAGCCACTGCCATTCAAGCAGGGGCGTCGCCAGCGGCAGGGCCAGACGATTCCATTGATCCTCCGGAATGTCGGCCATGCGGGTATGCCACCGGATCCGCCAATCGGCCCGGCGCGGGACCGCTTCACCGCCGGGCAATGAATGTTTGTGGGTTTCGGCCATTGCGTCGTCCTGCGCCTCGCGTCCGCCTTCGCGGACTGCCACATAGGATAAGCGCCGTGTCCGAGATGTCATCCCGGCCGTGCGAAGGCCTTGACCTGCCCGGCCGCAAGCTCTACAAACGCAGCAATGCAGACGAACACCCTCCAAAGAACGACCGGCACGGCACGAATCGCCTTGATCTATCCATACTTTCTGGAGGAGCGCATTCTTGCCGAAGAGATCGCGGCCGTTCCTCTGGGACTTTTCTATGTGGCCGCGACCCTCAGGGCCCATGGATATGAAACCACCGTCCTCAACTGGCACGATGCCAACCGCCGCCCCGAAACGATCCGCGACACCCTCAGGCAACTCAGGCCGGATGTGATCGGCTTTTCCATCGTACACGCCAACCGCTGGGGGGCGATCGACATCGCCCGCGTCGCCAGGGCGCTCATCCCCGGGGCGAAAATAGTTTTCGGCGGGATCGGGGCATCGTTCCTGTGGCGCCACCTGCTGACGCATTTCGATGAAATCGATTTCGTCATCCAGGGAGAAGGTGAAATGGCGATGCTCGCCCTGGTGCGCGCGCTGACTGCGGGCGAAACCGACCTGAGCGCGGTTCCCAACCTGATCTGGCGCGGTCCGCAGGGGCTCCAGGAAAATGCACCGGCAGCGCCGGTTCAGGATCTGGATGCCCTACCGTCCCCGGCGCAGCACTTCGATTATCAGCACCTGGCCGTGACCCGCGGCTGCCCGGGGCGTTGCACCTTCTGCGGTTCGCCGCGCTTTTGGGGCCGCCGCGTGCGCGCGCATTCGACCGATTACATGCTCGATCAACTCGCGCGATTGTCGGCGCGGGGCACCACCCATTTCTACCTCTCCGACGATACGTTCACGCTGCAGCCGCGCCGGGTGATCGAACTGTGTCGCGGCATCCTCGAACGCGGTTTGCGCATTTCCTGGCAGGCCATCGCAAGGGTCAATCCGGTGCATGCGGAGATGCTGCGCTGGATGCGCAAAGCAGGCTGCGTTCAAATCAGCTACGGTGTGGAAAGCGGCTCGCCCGCCATCCGCCGCCGGCTTTGCAAGGATATCACCGAAGAACAAATCCTGAACGCGTTCAATTTGACCGTCCGGCACGGCATCCTGGCCCGGGCGTATTTCATCTACGGCGCGCCCGGTGAAAAAGACGCCACCATCGCGGAAACCCTGGATCTGATCCGGCGCATCCGGCCGCTTGCGGCCATCTTCTATGTGATGACGCTGTTCCCGGGCACCGGCCTCTACGACGAATACTGCGAGCGCAGCGGCATCACGGACGACATCTGGCTCAAACGCATCGAGGATCTCCTCTACTTCGAAACCGACCCGGCCTTGAGCCGCGAACAAATACTGGCCTTCGGAAGCCGCCTGCGCACGACCTATCACGGCTGGCTGCCCGAATTCGCCGCCGGAATCGAACTGGCCGATGATCCTGGTTTGCGCGCCGAACAGGCCGACTTCCTCTCCCGACTGGCCCTCACCTTCAGCCACGGCGATTACGCCCCCATCGTCCAGCCGCCCCGCGCCCGTGAGACCGCCCGGCGGCTCTTCGAACGCGCTCTTGGCCTGCACCCCGATCCGCGCGCCTTTTGGGGGCTGGCCCTGCTCGATCAGGAGGAGGGTGCCTGGCGGCGGGCCGCAACCCTCTTGGAGAACGGACTGCGCCACCACCCCGAGCACATGCTGCTGCACCTGCGCCTGGCGGTCGGGCTGATGCAGGAAGGCGACTACCGCGAGGCGATGGGGCATTTAATTCCCTTTCAGCATGCACCCGAAGTCACGCCCTATCTCCAGGCGTGCCGGCGGCGCTTAAGCGCATCCAAAACCCCTTGATCCCCATCGCCTGGGGCACGCCGGGGCCATGCAGCGCCTCAATAGTTCCGTGCGGCGTTCAAGTCCCGCTGCATACCGCCGATAACATTCACGCATCCGCTTCAACACCGGCGGGAGATTCTCTGCCACCGGTCATCAAAGCACGAATATGGGAACGAGCCCCTTGCGCACTTCCGCTCGACTGCTGACGGTTTATGCGACGGCCTGCGCCGCGGTGGTCTTTTCCTGCGGGAAGATTCTGGTGCTCGCGTCCGGAGCGTCCCCCGGCTGTGCCGTCGCCCTTTCCCTCCTCATACTGAGCAGCGTGCTGTGCACTGCCGGCGGCGCATGGTGCATGATGCGCGCAGTCCACAGGAGCACCAGCGCGGCCGCCGAAATTCAAGCCACTGCAACGGCGGCACCCTTTCCGGCGGCAGGCGCGGCGCCGCGGGAACACCCGCATGATCCGCATCTGGGGCAGGAGACCGTCGATTCGTACCCCGACCGCTGCCATATCCTCTCCTCGCCCGAAGAGGGATCATCCCCCTGCGCCGACCTCTTCGCCACCTTCATGGCCCACCTGCCGGCAATGGTCGTTTTGAAGGATCAGGCGGGCCGCTATCTGTATGCCAACCCAGGATGCCGGAAGCTTCTGCATAAGTCGCCCGCGGAGATGATCGGCCGCACCGACGCGGAGCTCTTTCCGGCGGCAGTCGCCGAAACGCTTGCCCGGAACGATCACCGGGTGACCGAAGACCGGGCGGCCTTGAGTTCGGTTGAAAAGATCACGCTGGACGGGGAACACCGCTGTTTGGAGGTCACCAAATTCGCGGTCGCGGTCTCCGGGCGCGTCCCTCTGCTCGCAAGCATCACATTCGACGTCACCGCGAAATCGCAAGCCGAGGAAGAACGCGCCGAACTGGAGCAGCAATTGATCCAGGCTCAGAAAATGGAAGCAATCGGCACCCTCGCCAGCGGCATCACCCACGACTTCAACAATATTCTGGGCGCAATTTTCGGCTACGTGGAACTGGCACGCCTGGATTCGCTGCACAATGAAAAAGTCCAGCTGCAGCTGGAACAGGTTATGAACGCCGCACAGCGGGCCAAGGATCTGGTTCGTCAGATTCTGACCTTCAGCCGCAGGCACGAACACGATCGAAAACCGTTGGACCTGGTGCCGCTGATCAAGGAAGCATTGAAACTGCTGCGCGCCTCTCTTCCCTCAACGATCACCATCCGTTCCGAGTTCAACCCGGACGGCGCCCTGGTCCTGGCCGATGCCACTCAAATGCACCAGGTGATCATGAACTTGTGCACCAATGCCGCACAGGCTATGGAACCCAACGGCGGGGAGCTGACCGTTTGTTTGAATAAAGTCCGCGTGGGGACCTCGACCGACGAGCATTCCAAAACGGGGGGGCCCTTCCTCGAGCTGAGCGTTCGGGACACCGGGGAAGGTATCGGCGCAGGGCTCGAGAAGCGCCTTTTCGAACCCTATTTTACGACCAAAGCACCTGGTAAAGGGACCGGGATGGGCCTTGCGGTAGTGAACAGCATCATCAAAAGCCATGGGGGCGCCGTCGAGGTGCAAAGCAGGGCGGGTGAGGGTTCGTGCTTCACGGTACGGGTTCCGGCGACCGAAAGCGTGATCCAGGTGCCGACGACCCGCAGCATCGCCCTGCCCCGCGGCACCGAATCCATCCTGTTTGTCGACGACGAGCCTTTCCTGGCCGACCTGGGCCGTCAAATGCTTGGGCGCCTGGGGTATCGGACCGTCTGCAGCACCAGCTCGGTGGAAGCGCTGCAGGTCATCCGCACGCACCCTGAATACTGCGATTTGTTGATAACGGACATGACCATGCCCCACATGACAGGAGAAGCACTGATCCGGGAGGTGCGTGCGATCCGCCCGGATCGCCGATGATTCTTTGCACCGGCTATACCCACCAAATAGAAAGCGGGCGTGCCGCCCGCTTGGGTGTCGCTGCCGTTCTGCTGAAACCGCTGACCATCGATGATCTGGCCCACACGGTCAGGAGCGTGCTGGACCGTATCCCGGCTCTCGCGTCTGCCGCCGGCGGCAGACGCTCTGAATTCAGTGGATCAGATT
>JAEYRZ010000060.1 GCA_023435265.1 Pseudomonadota bacterium | reverse complement strand
TCGTCGGCAGCGTCAGTTGTGTATATGAGACAGGGTATGATCGCCGCCAACGTCCTGCGCGGCGACGCGCACCTGGCGCATTGGGAATCCATCGAAGAATCTTCCGCCCTCATCATAGATGTCCGCGACCCGGCGGAGTATCAGCGCGATCACCTGGAGGGGGCGCTCAATCTGCCGCTGGACGAGATTCGCGACCGGATTCCGGAATTGCCCCGCGACCGTGAGATCTGGACCTACTGCTTCGTCGGGCAACGATCCTACTACGCCGCGCGCGCATTATCCCAGCATGGCTTCAATGTAAAAAACATCAGCGGCGGATTCAGGAGCTATCTGCTGCACGAGGCGATCAAGGATTTGGAATAAAGACCGCGGTAGGTTTTTATCCGCTGAAGATGTGACGTAAAGTCGTCTGCCGCCGAAAGGACAGAGGGGAAAGAGAGTACGGGAGCGTACGCCTCCCGGACAACGAAAACTTCCTTCATTCTGAGAAGGGAAAACGTCATGAGTTCCCGAAAAATCCTCTTCTGGGCCATTCTGGGCATCGTGATCATGACCGCCCTGGCCTATCTCGACCGCACACCGCCCGGACGGCGCATCGACAGCAAACCGAGGGAAATCCAGCCGCGCGGCGATCTGGCCGAATTCGAAAACGCCACCATCCAGATTTTCAATACGGCGGCACCGTCGGTGGTCTATATCTTCACGGAGAATGCGGTACCGACCTTCTTCGGTGTCCAGGAAGTGCGCCAGGGCGCCGGATCCGGATTCTTCTGGGACCAGAAGGGGCATGTGGTCACCAACTTCCACGTCATCCAGGGCGCCCGACGGATACAGGTGCGCATGGATTCGGGCGAATCGCTGGAAGCCGCCTTCGTGGGCGGCACGCCCGATTATGATCTCGCGGTGGTGCGGCTGCGCTCCGCCGCCGACGCCATCGCCCCCATTCCCATGGGAACGTCCGAACACCTGCAGGTGGGGCAGTCGGTTTTTGCCATCGGAAATCCATTCGGGCTCTCGCGTACGCTGACCACGGGGATCATCAGCGCACTCGACAGGACCCTGCCGACCGCCGCCGGAAGAGAGATCGTGGGCGTGATTCAAACCGACGCGGCCATCAATCCGGGCAATTCGGGCGGTCCGTTGCTCGACTCGGCGGGCCGGCTGATCGGCGTGAACACGGCGATTATCTCCGAGACCGGCACTTCGGCCGGAATCGGCTTTGCCGTGCCGGTCGATATCGTCAACAAAGTGGTGCCGCAATTGATTTCCAAGGGCCACATGCCGCGGCCGGGCATCGGGATCATTACCGTTGACGAAGCCACCGCGGCCAGCCTGGATGTCGCCGGCGTGATCATCGGCCGCGTTCTGCCGGGTTCAAGCGCGGAACGGGCCGAGCTGATCGGGATCGACTACGAAAACCGCACGCTGGGGGATGTCATCGTTGCCGCGGATGGACGTGAAGTCAAGAATATCGCCGATTTCGCCGAAATATTGCAGGACTTCGAGATCGGGGCCACGATTTCACTCAAAGTTCGGCGCGGGGAGGCGGTTCGCACGGTGGAAGTCGAGGTCATGGATATCACCTGATCCGCTTCGGGCCAAGCGGCGCCTCAGCTATTGCGGTCTCAGGACAAGCTCAGTACACACCGGCGCAAATACAGTGACATGGGTTTTCACCACAGAGGGCAAAGAGGAACACAGGCCAAAAAGACCCTCTGTGACCTCTGTGCGCTCTGTGGTTGTCGATCCCGGAAGTCGGCTCAGCATCGGGCGGAATCGACGGTCGTTCCGCTTTCGGCCAGTACCCGCCGGATCGTGAACGCCAGGTCGGCCTTGAGCACCGGTTTGCCGATCACCGCCGATATGCCTATTTTCTCGGCTTTCTGGGAGCTGATCCGGTTATCCAGTCCGCTGCACAGGATGATGGGCATGGCGGCCCGGATACGTTTAATTTCGACCGCCAGGATGTCGCCGGTCATATGCGGCATGGTGAGATCCGTGATCACCAGATCGATTTGCGGATGGTGGTTTCGGAAATATTCAAGCGCTTCCAGGGCGCTGTCGCGGGTTACGACATGATAGCCGAGTCGGGTCAGCATCTGTCGGGCGTAGTTGAGCAAGCCCTGCTCGTCATCCACATACAGAATGCGTTCCCGCCCTCCCGGCAGATCGACGGGTTCCACGATATCCGCGGGCTGCGGGCCTGTAATGACGGGCAGATAGATCACGAAGGTGGTCCCCTGCCCGGCCCGGCTGTGGACGGTAACCGCGCCGCCATGGCTCTTGACGATTCCGTGGACAACCGAAAGCCCCAGACCGGTGCCCTGCCCCTGGGGTTTGGTCGTGAAAAAGGGATCGAAGATCCGCTCCAGGATTGCGGGTTCGATGCCCGCCCCGTTGTCGCTAACCGAAAGCATGGCATGCGGGCCGGGAGCGGTACCCGGTTGCTGGATGCAAAAAGCCTGATCCAGAACGGTCTCTTCGAGGTGGACCACGATCTTGCCCGTGCCTTCATCCATGGCGTGCGCCGCATTGATCGCCAGGTTCATCAAGACCTGGTTGATCTGGGTGGCATCGGCGAGCACCTTGGGCTGCGCCTTCATCACCAGTTCGATTTCGATGCTGGTCGGCAGTGTCGCCCGCAGCAGCTTGTGCCCCTCCTGGATGACCTCGCTCAATGAAACCGGGTCCTTGCATTGTTCGCCGCGCCGGCTGAAGGCCAGGATCTGCTTGACCAGGTCGCGCGCACGCTTGCCGGCGGTGAGCACCTCGTGCAGATTGCTCTGCTGCGGGCTCCCGGGCACGGCGTCATCCAGAGCCAACTCCGTGAAGCCCATCAAAGAGCCCAAAATATTGTTGAAGTCGTGCGCGATGCCCCCGGCCATCGTTCCGATCGCTTCCATTTTCTGGGCCTGGCGCAGCTGGCGGGTCAACTGTTCTTTGGCGAATTGGGACGCTTTATGGGCCTGGATCTCCCGGGAAAGCTTCTCATTGGCCGTCTGCAAATCTTCGGTGCGGCTGGCCACTATCTCCTCGAGTCCGGCGTTGATCCGGCTGACCTTGGTCTTTTCGGCGTCCAGCAGGCGGGCCAGGTAGAAATTGTACCGGTCGGCCCGTTCAACCGAGTAGCAGATGACCATCAATAATACGTTGAAGCCGACCAGATAGGCGATTTGATTGACGACGGCGCTCGAAAGCAGATAGTCCGGCATGCCGAACCGCCAGTGGATCAAAAGCACCGACCATCCGCCCAACGTGGCATATACGACCGGCAGGCGGATGAACGTATAGCCGAAAATGAGGCAGGCCAGCAGGCCGATGTCGTACCCGAAGGTATGCTCCGGCGGCACCATCGCGCTCATCACAGAGTAACCGCCGCCGGTCAGAATGACGAAGAACATCAGGACCGGGGCACTGATGCGCGAATACCAGGATTGATACGTCAACACCCAGCCGACCAGAAAAACAGGGCATATGATCGCCAGGCGGATAATCAGGAAAACCGCTGCCTTGTCTGGAAACAGATAAACGTCCAGAAGGCTGAAGCCGGCGTAGTAAATGAGTCCGACCCAGTGGCAGATGCGGATCAGGGGCAGATAACGCGCATGCCAGTGCGCCTTGTAGGCTTGCTCCAGCTCCTCCGCTTCACCTGCGAAGTGCAATGTAAGCGGGTGAACCGGCAAGCCGAGTCCGCCGCGCCGCCCGCCTGTGCGCTGAATGAACCTCTTGATTGCATGCTGAATCGAACGCAGGATGTTGCGGTCGACCCTCCGGGTGGTTCGCTCCATTTGTTGATCCCGTGATTCCCGACGATTTTGTCCGGCGCTTTTAACAAGCCACGGCCGGCCTGGAGGGGATCCTGCCGGCGGAGGTTATGCGTATGATCGGCCGGCGGCCATAGAACTTGACCGTTCGAAATGCCGCGTGCCGATTCGTGCCGGGTCACCCAAGCGGCTTACCCTTAATACAATCCGAAGGGACTGAACAGCAAAATCGGTTTCCCGGTGGAAGGCTGCCGGTCCGGCGGGCAGATCGGCAGCATTGGGCGGCCCGGTGCGTTACAGCCGGTGAAATCCTTTACGGGTTATGTAGGCGAAGGAGAGCGGCTCGGAAATCTCTTCATCGATCTCGGCCTGCCGTTCGAGTGCACGCCGCACCTCGGTCATCACGGCATCCAGATCGGCGCCCTGGGTGGCCAGCCGGTGCAGCCGGTGTTCGAGTTTGATCATGCGCGGCACGGCAAATGCGTGTCCGATCTCGTCGCTGTCCAGCAGCGGCAGCTTGCGTTTATTCCACACGAGGTACAAATGAAACGGGCTCAGTGGATCTTTTTGCGTGTAGCCTCCGAGAATGAAGGCTACCTGATGGATCGGATCGATCGGCCGAATTTCGCAATTCTTGCGCATAAAGCGTTCGTATTCCGTTGCCAGGAACGGCAGCGCCGCCTGATAGATATCATCCACGGCGACCAGGTTCTCCTGATGAACGAAACGCCGCAGCGATAGACACATCGATTCCCCGGAGGCGGCGCCTCCGTTGAGAATGGCGCTGTACTCGGAAAGTTCATGCAGGCGATCGACCTTCAATTCGATCAGGTTGCCGTTCTCATCCACGTCGACAGCCTTGCCGTCGGCGGCCAGGACAATCCCGTCCTTGCTCTTGCATGCGATTAACTGGGACATGTTCCCTCCTGCGATTGAAAGCCGCGGCCGGCGGCATTTCAAGGAGTTGACTCAACGACACGGCCCGGTGTTTACCCAGCCGTGTCGGTGGAATAATAGTATATCCGATTCGCGGAGTTGCCAGTTTCCGGAAGGCGTGCCGCGGCGGCAGCGGCAGGCAAGGGTTCAGGGCTGCGGGTCCGGGTCGACGGGGGCGTCGCCCGATTTCGATGGGGGGCGCTGACGGCGCCAGCGGTCGAGCCGTTGTTTGATCTGCTTTTCGTAGCCCCGCTCGGGCGGAGCGTAGAAAAAGCTTCCCTGCAGTTTTTCGGGCAGATAATGCTGGGCGACGAATGCATCTCGGTAGTCGTGGGCGTACTTGTAATCGCGCCCGTAACCGACCTCCTTCATGAGCCTCGTCGGCGCGTTGCGGATGTGCAGCGGGACCGGCAGGGCGCCGGTTCTGCGGATGACCTCCTGGATGCGCCCGTAGGCTGTGTAAACGGCGTTGCTCTTGGGCGCGGTGGCAAGATAAACGGCGGCCTGGGCCAGCGCCAACTCGCCTTCGGGCGGCCCCAGAAAACGATACGCCTCCATGGCCGAGATGCTGATCCCAAGTGCATACGGATCGGCATTGCCGATGTCCTCGGTAGCGAAGCGCACCATCCGGCGCGCTACGTACATCGGATCCTCACCGGCCGCCAGCATGCGGGCCAGCCAGTAGACCGCCGCATCGGGGTCGCTGCCGCGCATACTCTTATGCAGCGCCGAAATCAGGTTGTAATGTTCCTCGCCCGATTTGTCGTAACGCAGGGCTTTCTGCTGCAGGGCTTCCTCGATGTCGTGCACGGAGATCGTCCGCTGCGCGTCCTGGCGCGCAAGGGCCAGGAAAGCGGCCATTTCGAGATTGTTGAGCACCATTCGGGCATCGCCGTCCGAAACGCGGATCAGGTGTTCGAGGGCATCCTCCGCAACCCCGAGCCGATGGGTTCCCAGCCCGCGAACGCCATCCGCCAGCGCGCGCCGTACGATGGCCTTCAAATCGGGCGCATCGAGCGGTTTGAGAACCAGCACGCGGCAGCGCGAAAGCAGCGGCGCGATAATCTCGAAAGAGGGGTTTTCGGTGGTAGCCCCGATAAGCGTCAGCAGGCCGCTTTCGACATGATGCAGGAAGGCGTCCTGCTGCGATTTGTTGAAGCGGTGGATCTCATCCACGAAGAGGATGGTTCTCCGGTGGTGCATGGAAAGCTGGGTGCGGGCCTCTTCGATCACCGCGCGAATATCCTTGACGCCCGACAAAACCGCCGAGAAATGAACGAAATGCGATTTCGTGACACCCGCCACAATGCGTGCCAGGGTCGTTTTGCCGCTGCCCGGAGGCCCCCACAAAACCATCGAAAAAAGGCGGTCATGACGGATGGCCTCGTGCAGCAAGGTCCCCGGGCCGACGACCTGCGCCTGTCCGATGAATTCATCCAGTCTCGCTGGCCGCATCCTTTCGGCGAGCGGACGGGTCGCGGCCGTACGTTCATCGGCGATTTTTTCAAACATGTCCATCGATTGATATCCCGTGCCTTAAGAAAGCGGCGACCGTCTTTACTTTAACTCGAATGCGGCTTAGAATGCCCCCGGCGGTCAACCCGTGCCATTCGCCGCCGGACTGAGCCCCTGTAATTCGGCCTATGAAGCAGGATATGCATTAAACCGCTTCAAGCCATCAACCCACGGAGGCCATATGCCTAAAGCGCTTAAATGGATTCTCGGCATTGTCGCCGGCCTGATCATCCTAATCATTCTGGCCGTCCTCATTGCGCCCAAGGTGATCGATCTGGATCGGTACAAGCCTCAGATCGAAAACCAGGCGGCCAAGGCCCTGGGAAGGCCGGTGCGGTTGGGCGGCAAACTCGAGCCGTCGATCTTTCCCTGGGTCGGCGTCGCAATCTCGGATGTGCACATCGGCAACCCGTCCGGCTTTGAAAACCAGGACTTTGTCTCCGTAAACAGTTTCGAGGTGCGCGTCAAGCTGCTGCCGCTCCTGTCGCGGGAAGTCGAAGTACAGCGGCTGGTGGTCAAGTCGCCCGAAATCATTCTTGAAAAGCAAAAAAACGGCAGGACCAACTGGGAAGGGCTGGGTTCGGGTGAAAAAACCGCTCCCCGGCCGGACGCCAAACCCGAGCCGCCCGGAGGGGCCGGTTTACCCATCAAGACACTTCAGGTAGGCGAATTTTCGATCAATGACGGACGTGTGGTCTATATCGATCAGGCCGCCGGCACCCGCCAGGAAATCCGGGATTTCAATCTGTCGGTGAATGACTTCACCCTGGAGCGGCCGTTCGATATCCGGATGAACGCCGTGGCCGACGGCAGACCCATCGCCCTCGACGGTAAAATCGGGCCACTGGGTTCCGAACCGGGCAAGCAGCCCCTGCCCCTCGATCTGCATCTGGCGCTGCTTGAAATGATCGATGCGCGGCTCAAGGGTCAGATCGATGCTTCGGGCAGCAGTCCGCGGATGGCGCTGAACTTTTCGATGGAGCCTTTTTCCCCGCGCCGCCTGCTCGACGAACTCAAGCAGCCCCTGCCCTTCAAACCGGCGGACGATGCGGTGCTTCAAAAAATGGCGCTCTCCATGAAGATCGAGGGAACGCCGGAAAACGTGACCCTCTCCGAGGGAGCCCTCCAGCTTGACGATTCGCGGATGACCTTCAGCGCACGCGCTCAGGATTTCTCGAAACCCGACCTGAAGCTGAAGGCCGATCTGGATGCCATCGATGTGGACCGTTATCTTCCGCCGCCCGCGCCGCCTGCGGAAGGGCCTGCAGAAACCGGTCGGCCGCCGGCAACGCCCGCGGCCAAGCCCGACTTCACACCGCTGCGCAAACTGCTGTTGGATGCGGAGATCAAAATCGGCAAACTGAAAGCGAAAAACGCCCGCCTGCAGAATGTGGCCCTCAAGGCGACCGCCAGAAACGGCATCATCCGGATCGATCCGCAGACCGAGCTCTACAGCGGCCGGCTCGCGGGCACCAGCGTGCTCAATGTCCAGCAGGATGAACCGCGCAGCAGCGCCAGCCTGAAACTCAGCGGGGTTCAAGCCGAGCCGCTGGTCAAGGATCTCCTCGAAAAAGAGATCATCGCCGGCACCCTCACTTCCGATCTGAACCTTACATTCTCCGGCATCGAAGCGCAGACCATCCGCCGCACGCTCAACGGGGAAGGTCTGCTCACGTTCAAAGACGGCGCCATCGTGGGCATCGATCTGGCGAACATGGTGCGCAATGCCCAGGCCGCCTTCGGCCTGGCCGAAAGGCCGACCGAAAAGCCGCGCACCGATTTCAGCGAACTGCTGCTGCCGTTTGCGGTCAGCGACGGCCTGACCCGCATCAATGACGCCCAACTCAATTCACCGCTGCTGCGCGTGACCACCAATGGAACGGCCAATCTGGTCGAGGAGACGCTCGATCTGCGCGTTTCGCCCAAGTTCGTGGCCACCCTGGTGGGGCAGTCCGATACGCAGCAGCGTTCCGGCGTCATGGTGCCGGTGATGGTCCAGGGCAGCCTGAGCGACCCGAAATTCCGACCCGATCTAAAAGCCGCACTGCAGCAGGAGCTGCCCGGAGACCTGGAACAGAAAAAACAGGAAGCTCAAAAGCAAATCGAATCCAAAAAAGAAGAATTGCGCGAAAACGTGCAGAAGAAAGCCCAGGAACTGTTCAAGGGACTGCCCTTCGGCAGCCCGCAGCAGCAACCGAAACCATAATCGCTTCTCCGCCGCTTCGTGTCGCGCGGCAGAGGCAGACGGCTTTATGTCTGGGGCGCCGGGAGGTTTTCGATGAAACGAACGCATGCGTTGCGCATCGCGCTGGCGATGCTGGTGCTGACGGCCGTCGCAGGCTGCGCTGCTTTGGGGAAACGCCTGGAGCCGCCGCGCGTCAATCTCGCCGGCCTGCGGCTGATCGATATCAGCGCCTTTGAAATGGCTTTCGAAGTCGATCTACGGGTATTCAACCGCAACACCGAGCCGCTCATGATTCAGGGCGTCGATTGCGGACTGACCTTGAACGGCCGGCATTTCGCCCAGGGCGTGGCCGATCCGCGCAAAGAAATTCCGGCCTACGGCAGCGACACGGTGACTGTGAAGATCTACGCCTCGCTGCTGGAAATGGTGGGGCTGGCCAACAAGCTCATTGCGGCGGCCAGGGATCAGGCACCGAATGAAAAATGGAGTTACGCCGTGGAGGGCAGCCTGCGGATGGGAACGGGGCTGCTGGGTAAAATCCCCTTCGACGCCAAGGGTGAAATCGATCTGAAAGAGTTGGCCGGCTCGGTCCGCTGAGCCCGGCGTGCCGGCCCGATCATTCCGATACGGTTCGCATAAACGGTTTGATGCGCTCTTCGGTCGGCGGATGGGTGGAGATGTAGCTCGATATCCTGCCGCCTGACGGTTGTCTTCTCTTCGCATCGCCTGTTTCGATGCGCGTTAGAATATCCGCGAAATGATGCGCTGCGATGTCGTGCCGCAACATGTAGTTCAGAGCGTACCGGTCGGCATCGTTCTCGAACTCGCGCGAATAGGCATATTCGGTCAGCATCACCGGGAGGCCCAGGAAAAGCTCCGACACGCCGGATGAATCGCCGGTCAAGGCCAGCAGCGCAAAAGAGAGCAAAGAACCCTGGATGACGCGCCGCATCGCATGACGTTCGCTGATATGACCCGCCTCGTGGACGAAAATCGCCAGCAGTTCGTCGTCATGTTCCGAAATCTTGACCAGTTCATCGGTGAATACGACCGTTCCGGCCGGCAGCGCGAAGGCATTGGGGCCGATGGCTGCGCCCTTGCGGAATTCAAGTTTCAACCTGAGACCCGCATGGTGTTCGAGCACGGGGGCCAGATGTTCCAGTACACGGCGGCGCGTTTCCGCTTCCAATTCGGAAGGCTTGAACACCATTTTATCGAGGATCTGAAGGGTTTGCGATTCAGCGATCGAGTATGCCGAATAGGGCAACAGGGGCGCGATGAACCCGGCTGAGACGGGAATGGCGTATTTTACGGCAAGGGTGCCCAGAAGGACCGCCAGCAGAACCGTGACCAGGATATACCGCTTTCGGGTTTCCAGGGCGTGGACCCGCAGCGACCAGCGGCCCTCCCGGATCTGCCGCAGAATCCGGTCGACGCCCGCGTTGTCCCCGGTCTCGAACGTCCCGCCGGACTCGAAATTGATAAAGCGGGGTGTGTCGGCCAATCGATCGGAGATCTCCGCGCGCAACTTTTCCTGGCGATAGAGGCATGCATCGTCGTCGGCCCGCGTCAATAGAACCGCATCGTCGCCCGATACCTCGAGGACGGCTTCGACGCTTTGCGAAGTCCGTCCGTCATACCATCTGCCGTTCACTCGGATCATGCTGCACAGGCGCCCTTACGGCTAAAAACCGAAATCGAAATCCATGAAGTCCGAAAGCTCTCCTCCCACCGCACTGACCTGCTTCTGCTGCATGGCCGTAAAGTTCTCCAGATTGCCCACGGCCGAAATCGCCAGCTGGCTGATCTTATACCGGTACGCCCGGATTTGGGCGACCGGGTGGAACAGGCCGGCGGTCAGGATGATGCCCAGGGTGTTCATGAACGTAATCATGGTATAGGTTTTCAAGGCCATCGAGGACTCGAATCGATTGCCCAGCAAAGTGGTCGAATTATAGAGCAGGTTGGTGGTTTTTACCGTGAAAAAGGCAAACGCATAGAGATAGATCAAGACGATGGCGACGGGCAGCAGGGGGGCGGCGATGAAAAAAAGCAAAGCGGCCGCCAGGGCGGCTGCGCCCAAATGCAACAGAAAGAGCAGAAAAAAGCGATAGTAGCTTTTCGCATTCGCAGTAAACTTGAAGGGTTCATTGCCGTAGGCCATGTTTTGCACCAGGAACTTCTGCTGCCGAAAAAAAACATAAGGCGCCAGTATGCCCAGGGTCAGAGGCACCAGAAGCGGCCAGAGCGTGTATACTTTCAGGGCCTCTTTATAGGTGCCGCTGAATCTGAAGCGGATGTTCCGCAACACACTGTTGTGGGCGTTGAATGCGAGCGAGCGGACGACCATCCAGGGGAGCGCGATGAACAGCACGGGCGTCAGGATCAGATTGACCACCGGAAGGAAGCTGGAGGTCAGGGAAAAAGCAAGGAAGAACGAAAAAGCGATGATTCTTCCCTTGAGGATCATCATCGGGTTGGCCACATACTGAAATGACGATCCGCCGATTTTTGTATTTCCGTAGAAATAGCGCTTGCGCCGGACTTTGGCCCAGGCGGAGTAGATCCCCAGCGTGACGATGCTGAGAATGATGTTGACGATCCAGATCTTGAAGTACTCGCCCCCGCTGCCGCTGAAATGAAAATTCTTTTTGTCGCTCGCCGTCAGGGCCGGTGGGGGTCCCGGTTCCGGTTGAGGCGGTGCTGCTTCGGCGATCGACGATTCCGGAGCGGCCGGGCAGGGCTGCGCGGATGCCGCTGCGTGTTCCTCTTCGACGGGCTCCGCTGCAGGCGGTTGAGGCGGCGCGTTGTGCCGGGTCGATTTCGCCCGGACCATTTCGGCCAACGGGCGCCACTCGTCCATTGCAGTGCTGCGCACCAATGTGCGCGCATTGATCTTTTTATCGATGATCAGCTGCTGCAGCGTTTCCTTGCCCACCGGACCGATTTCGCGGCCTTCTTCCTTGTAATACCACCCCATGAACTCCTCCAATCGGCAGTCAAATAAAAAAGCAGCGCTTGTTCGATGATCCCATCGGCAAGGATGACGAAAGCCCCCGGGACTCGACGCAGGCCAACGCCGAGTCATAGAGCAAAAAGCAGGCCACAATTGACGAATGCGTGCTGTCTGACACCCGAAAGTGCCGCGTGCTCAACTCTTCTTCATACTCAATTTGCCGCTGCGCTGCCGGAAGAACAACCGCAACGGGACTTGATCGAGCCCCGTGGCGCTCCGGATCTGGTTGAGCAGATACCGCTGGTATGAAAAGTGGACCGCGTCGGGATAATTGACGAAACTGACAAAGGTGGGCGGCCGGGAGGAAATCTGGGTGGTGTAGTAGAACTTCAATCGCCGGCCCTTGTGCAACGGCGGTTCGACGCGCGCTGTGGCCTCGTTCATGATACGGTTCAGCTTTCCGGTGGTAATGCGGCTTACATATTGATCGTACACCGTATTGATCAGCGTGAACAATCGCTTGACCCGCAACCCGGACAAGGCCGAAACGCTCAGCACCGGTGCAAACGCCAGATATTTGGCGGTTTCGTGCAGATGACGTTCGAATCTGCGCGGATGGGCGTCTTCCCGCTTGAGCAAATCCCATTTATTGAGCACCCAGATGCTTCCGCAACCGTGCTCGTGGGCATACCCCGCCACCTTGATATCCTGCTCCGTGAGTCCTTCGGCCGCATCCAGGACGATCAGGGCCACATCACAGCGCTCCAGGCTTTTCAAGGCCTTGAGAATCGAAAGTTTTTCCAGCTTGAGGTCGACCCTGGATTTGCGACGGATGCCGGCGGTGTCGATTAAACGATAGCCGCGGCCGCCGTACTCGAACAAGGTGTCGACCGCATCGCGCGTGGTGCCGGGCAGTTCGCTGACCACCAGGCGTTCTTCGCCGGTCAGGCGGTTGATCAGAGACGACTTGCCCACATTGGGCCGGCCGATCAAAGCCACCGAAATGCGTTCGGAATCGCGGCTGTCGACGCTTTCGGGCAATACGGCGGCCAGTTCGTCGAGGAAATCGGACACGCCGTAACCATGCTCGGCCGAAAGGGTGACCAGGCGGTCCAGGCCCAGGGCGTAGAAGTCGGTTACCCGATGTTCCTGGTCGGCGCCGTCGACCTTGTTGACTACATGGAAGACGGGCCGGCGGCACGGCCGCAAAACGTCGATCAGGTCGCGGTCGAAGGGAGAAAGGCCCTGCCGGCCGTCCAGTACGAGGATCACGGCATCGGCTTCGTCGACGGCGTGCTGGACCTGCTGGCGGATGTGGGCGGCAAAAGCATCGTCATCACCGGAGATGAATCCGCCGGTATCCACCAGCACGAAGTTCTTGTCGTTCCAGGAAGCATCGCCGTAATGCCGGTCTCGGGTGACGCCCGGAAGATCGTCCACCAGTGCGTCTCGACGCCGGGTGATGCGGTTGAACAAAGTCGATTTGCCCACATTGGGCCGGCCGATAATGGCCACGATCGGTTTCATAGTCCCATCCAACGGCAGTACGCCGCATAAAAGTCGAACGCCGCCTCTCGTTTACGGAATGACTGACGAAAAGTCAAACCGTAAGGGGGATTTGCGGGCAATAAGCGCGACGCGGAGTTTTCAGCGGCTTGCTTTTTCTTCGCCGATGGCGCATAGAAAATCCGGACGCTCATTCAACCGCAATAAACGGAGGACAGCATGCCCGAACTCGCTTATCTCAATGGTACGATCATGCCCATCGAAGCGGCGGTAGTGCCGATCGAGGACCGCGGCTATCAATTCGGCGACGCCGTATATGAATTCGTGGCCAGCCACAAAGGAAAGCTCTTTGCCCTGGAGCCGCACCTTGACCGGCTGGAAAATTCCCTGCGCGGCCTGAACTACCCTCCCGTGGAGCGCCGCCTCGTGCGCGAGGCCATCGTCCAGACGTTCACCCAGTCCGGCATGGCGCGCGCCGGTGTTTACCTCCAGATCTCGCGCGGCGTTGCGCCGCGCAACCACGCTTACGGCGGCAAGCTGACGCCCCAGATCGTTGTCACAGTGCGCGAAATCCCCCCAGGCCCCGATAAGCTGCGCCAGACCGGAGCCCGCGTCATCACGGTGACCGACAACCGCTGGGGCCGCTGCGACATCAAAACGGTGCAACTGCTGCCCAACACCATGGCCAAGCAACAGGCGCTTGAAAGCGGAGCCGATGATGCCATCTTCGTCAGCCCGGAGGGGATCGTCCGAGAGGGAACGACCTTCAATGTTTTCATCCTGGACAAGGGCTGTCTGCTGACCCACCCCAAAAGCCCCCGGATTCTTCCGGGCATTACGCGCGACGAGGTCATCGCCATCTGCCACGCCGAAGGCATCGCCGTACACGAAGTCTATTTTGACATGCAACGTCTTTTGGCGGCCGAAGAGGTCTTTTCGACCGGCACCGTGACCGAGGTCATGCCGATCATTCAGGTGGACGGCCGTCCCATCGGCAGCGGGCAGCCCGGCCCCATGGCGCGCAGGCTCTTCGACCTGCTTCGCAAACGAGCCGAAGCGTAGCGCCTGTCCGGCAGCAAAGAATCACCACCACCCCGGGGCTTTCAATAAGCCGCCGGGGTTTTTTTGTTGCGCGTCAACGATTGACGGCACCGTAACAAGTCCAACATCTGCGTTGCGCTTCATCCCGTTGCCCCCCGAGGCGCACTGACAGTACGCCTCGGGACACGGGATTCGCGTGGCCTTGATCTTGAACTTTTTACGGCACCGCCAACGATTCTTACGAAACCAATTCGATCGGGAATGCGGTCGCAAGTTGCGCACGCGGTGCTTGACGCCGGTTTTTTTCGGGCGTAGAATAGTGTTGCTTACGTGGTAGCAACAAAGTGCCGATACCGATTGCCGGCGGGCAACGAAGGTGAATGCATGACCGATCACGAGCGGCTTAAAAACCTGGGGTTCTCGCAGTACGAGATCAGCTGCTACCTGGCCCTGGCGGAGCACCATCCGATCAACGGCTCTCAGTTGAGCCGGATATCCGGGGTCGCGCGTTCGCGGGTTTACGATGTGCTGCGCAATCTCGTACGCAAGGGGTTTGTGCTGGACGTCGGCGACGGGAACTTCGTGCCCTTGCCGCCCGAGGAGCTTTACAAGCGGCTGCGCTCGGAATTCGACCAAAACCTGGAGGCCTTCAAACAGCACTTGGAAGGCACCTCCCCCCGGGCCGCCTATGAATATATCTGGGTGCTGCGCGGCTACACGAACGTCATCGCCAAGGCCCGGGAAATGATCGCCGCCGCCCGAAACGAGCTCTACGTGCGACTCTTTCCCGAATCGGGCCGCCTCCTGGGGCCGGACCTTACGGCCGCCCGGCAGAGGGGCGTGGAGATCCGCTATATTTCCATGGGCCCTTCGCCCGTGGCCTTCGACATCCAGGTGACGCACCCGGACAGTCCCGGGCTGCTGGCCACCATCGGCGGACGCTCCTTCGACGTTATCGCGGATAAAGCCGAGGCCTTGGTGGGAATTTTCGAAATCGGA
This sequence comes from Pseudomonadota bacterium, assembly GCA_023435265.1. Taxonomy (GTDB): domain Bacteria; phylum Desulfobacterota; class Desulfobacteria; order Desulfobacterales; family Desulfosarcinaceae; genus UBA2230. The sequence continues at coordinate 4,546 of JAEYRZ010000060.1, read as the reverse complement.
CAGGAGGATGCATCACCGATCAACTGGACGCGCAACCGCTGGTTCGTGATCGCCAACCGCGACAGCCTGCGCCACGATTTCTATCACTATTTTCTTGAGAAGATACATGACCGCGGCGAGCCGCTGAGCGAATCCGAAGAGCGGATTTACGCCTTCATCAAAGGGGATAACTGATCCAGCCGAGGAGGTGCACCATGCTGCAAAGCGCAGTTCGACAAGTCCACACGGGATATTCGCAGACGCCTGACAGCACGATACTGAAATTGGAAGAGTCGCATGGGGCCCATCATTACGAACGTCTGCCGGTCGTGATCCGCCAGGCAAAAGGCTGCTGGCTGACCGACATCCACGGCAACAAATTCCTGGATTGTCTGGCGGCGTATTCGGCCGCCAATCCGGGCCACAATCACCCGCAGATCGTCGAGGCCCTTGTCCGCGCGCTGAACGGCGCCTACGGGTCGGTCATCTCCAATGTCGTCTATACCGATCCGCTGGGCCTGTTCCTGGAGCGGGCGGCCCGTTTCGCGCCTCAGCTCGGCCCGCGTTTCGGAACCAACGGCAACAAAGTACTGCCCAAAAACGGCGGTGTGGAATCGGTGGAGACCGCCATCAAGACCGCCCGCTTCTATGGATGGAAGGTCAAGGGCATCCCCGATGGGAAACAGGAGCTCATCGTCTTCGACAACAACTTTCACGGCCGCATGATCACCACCGTCTCCTTCGCCAGCAAGCCGCGCTATCGCGAGGGGTTCGGTCCGCTGACCCCGGGGTTCGTCTCCGTCCCGTTCGGCGATCTCGCCGCGGTCGAGCAGGCGGTTACCGCCCACACCTGCGGCATCCTGGTGGAACCGCTGCAGGGCGAGGGCGGCATGAATATCCCCCCGCAAGGCTTTTTAAAGGGCCTGCGGGCGATCGCCGACCGCCACGACCTCCTGCTGCTGTTCGATGAAATCCAGGTCGGCCTGGGACGCACGGGCAAACGGTTCTGTTTCGAGCATGAGAATGTGGTCCCCGACGGCCTGATTCTCGGCAAGGCGCTTTCGGGGGGACTCGTACCCCTGTCGATCTTCATCACCAACACCGCCATCATGGATCTGGTTTTTCAGCGTGGCTCGGATGGGTCGACCTACGGCGGTTATCCCCTGGCGTGCGTGGCCGGCCTGGCCGCCCTGGATGTCTTCGAAGCCGAAAAACTGGATGAACGCGCCGCCAGTCAGGGCGCCAGGCTTATGGCGCGCCTGCAGCAACTGGCCGTCCGTTCGCGGCACATCAAGGAAGTTCGGGGCAGAGGGCTGTTCATCGGCGTCGAAGTCCAAAGGGGCGAGGCCATGCTGTTCTGCCGCGAACTGCTGCGGCTGGGTGTACTGGCCAATGACAGCCACGGGCATACGATCCGCATCTCGCCGCCGCTGGTCATCGACGACGTGGAGCTGGATTTCATGTACGAGCGGCTTGAAAAAGTACTGCTGTGAGGCCGGCCGAAACCGACCTGAAGCAGAAGCGCGCCCGGCGCCTGCTATCCGAACCACATCAAGGGGCGCTGGCGCATGACGAAGCGGTGCAAGCGGCCGAATTCGGCGCGCAGCCTCTTGAGGTGCATCCGAATCGGCTGCACGTCTCCGCAAAATGTGGCGATGCACATTTCAGGTTTGATGTCGGACTTGAAAAGACAGGGCCCGCTGCCGTTGCGCAGGAAGATGCAATCGGCCGAAAAAAGATTCTGCTGCCGGGATAACATCGCCACCGGGGCGCGCACTTGCGGGTCGGCGGTCAGAATGTAGAGAAAATCAAGGCGCGTGATGATCTCGTCGATCTGAATATTTCTGCAGCACATGCCCTGGCAGCGGCCCGTACACTCGTCGAAGAGAGACCGCGCGTGGCGGACCAGGTCGCGCTGGGCCGCCTGAATGCCGTCGCACAGCACGCTCAGTCTTTGCCGGTGCTGACCACCGAAGCTGTCCACGATCCTGGCCGCCCTGTCCACTGTTGCTGCGAGACCCATAAATGGAAACTTCCTCCCACGCCCCTGCGAGGGTTCGAAAGCAGCCCCGCGATCAGGCGAGGCCCACAAAATCGAAATTCATCTTGGCCTGAAATTTCTCGATGCGTTTGAAAATTTCCTTCAGCATCGTCTGTTCGATACGCGTCAGCCGCTTGGGATTGATAAAATTGTCGGGAGCGCTTTTATGGTCGATGGCGGCGGTCACCTGGCGCACCAGGCGCAGCTGCATCAGAAAGCTGTAGGCCTTCTCCAGCTCCTCGTACTCCGCCTGGGTCAACGCTTTTTTGAGGTACAGATGCTGAAGGCGGTCCAGCGTATTGGTGGCTTCGACGCCGTTCTTGAGCGCATAAATACGCGCGAAATCCACGATGGGCAGCATGGCGCTTTTAATGTCGAAGGCATCCCGATGATCGCCCTTGCCTTCAACCACGAAATTTCCGAAAAATCCCAGCGGCGGTTTGAAATGCAGCGCATTCTCGGTCATATAGCGCAAAAAACCGGACCAGTTTCCGATGGTGCCGAACAGGAGTTGGCGCAGATCGTCGATCAGCCGCACATCGCCGTAGCCGCCGCGAAAATCGAAAAAAATGCTGGCCTGCAGGAGATCCTCCGGCTCGGCGGCATTCACCCAGCGCATGAAGTAATGCTTCCAGGTCCGCAGGGGTTGGCACCACCTGGGGTTGCGCGCCATGACCTGGCCGCGGCAAAACGTATATCCCGCCTTGTCCAGCATGGTGCAGACCCGGTCGCCCAGGTCGAGGAAATAGGCCTGGACCGCGGCCGCCTCTTCTTCGCCGATGTCATCGAAGATGATGGCGTTGTCCTGGTCGGTTTTCAGCGTCTGTTCGCCGCGCCCCTCGCTGCCCATGATCATGAAAACAAATGGAACCGGAGGCGGCGCGATATCGCGCAATACGAACGCCATGATCTTTTTCAAGATGGCGTCCGAGACGGTGGTGATCAGCCGGTTGACGGCCCTCGCCTTGGCGCCCCCGCTGATCAACCCTTTGACCAGTCCGGGCAGTCGCCCGTGTTGATGGATGATCTCCTCGATCGACTCGGCGCGCAGAATCTGGCGCAGAATGAACAGCGGCGACTGGCCCTGGGCCGAGAGGAGTTCCCGGTTGGTCAGCATGCCGATGATGCGGTCGTCTTCCCCGGTGACCGGCAGATGCTTGATGTCATACTGCATCATGGTCATCATGGCTTCGAGGATCGCGTCCTGTTCGCCGATCGTGCGCAGCGGGGTGGACATGATTTCAGTTGCGGCGCGGTCGTGATCGTAGCCGCTGGCGATCACTTTGCGGGCCAAATCGCTGTCGGTGAGAATGCCCGCGGCATGGGTGGGAGCGGCCGGGATGACCAGATAGGAACTGTTTTCCCGGCGCATGACCTGGGCGGCCTGTTGAATCGTAATTCCGGGATGACCGAATACCGGAGCCGAATTGACCAGCTGGCGGACCGGCTGGTTGAACAACTGCAGCTCATCTTCCAGCGGGGCCGCCGTGCGGGCCACGATCGAGGCATAGGAACGGTCCAGCATACGCTTGCCGAAGGTATCGGTGAAGAATTCGCTGAAGGCTTCATACTTTCGGCATAACTCCAGAAAGATCTTCTTGGGCAACAGGTAGAAATAGGCGTCTTCGGTCACTTCCAGGGTGCGCACCGAGATGCCGTCGTTGACCAGCATCGATATGCCGCCGTAAAGATCCCCTTCGGCCAGAATGTCGTGCATCGTTTTGCGCCCGTCCCGCTCGTAGTACCGTTCGGCCAACCCTTTCTGCAGGATATAGAGATATCCGACCCGGCTGCGGCCTTGCACGAAGAGCACGGAACCCTTGCGATGCCGCACATAGGACAGCGTTGCGGCGCTTTCGTCCACCGCTTCTTCGGGAAGAAAGGAAAAGGGGGCTACGCCCGAGAGAAAGACCTTGGCCTGGCCCGATGCGATCAAGGTGGCCAGAGCCGGATCGAAAACGTGCTTGCTGAAATTCTCTACGAAATAGTCATAGAAATCTTTGTAGCGCGCGCACAACTCCAAGAAGACGTTTTGAGGAATCAGATAAAAGTCGGTGGGTTTGTCGACCTGCACCGTGCGGAGTGAAATTCCGCCGTTCATCAAGAGGCTGATGCCGCCGAAAACCTCCCCGGTTTTAATGTAGCCCCCCAATTCGCGTCGGCCCTGCTTCTCGGCGTAGATCGAAATCTGACCCTTCTTGACGATGTAAATATGCTCGATGCGCGTTTTCCCCTGCTCGGCCAGAAAGGCACCGCGATCGGCGTGGCATTCGGCGGCCTTTTTGGACAACAGATCGAGTTCCTGTGCAGGCAGAAATGAAAAATGGGGCATACGGTTGATGAACTGACGGAATTCGGCTTGCATCGATCCCCCTCTCACGAAGGATACGGCCGCCCCGGCGGCTACCGTACCGTCGGGGCGGACTTGTGATGAGCTTAGGGAATTATGCTTGGATTTACAATAACAAGCTGATTTTCGCGCAGGCCGGGGTGGGCCGCGGCGGCGCCTACCCGGCGGATGGGGTT
>JAEYRZ010000162.1 GCA_023435265.1 Pseudomonadota bacterium | reverse complement strand
TGCCGATATCGCGCACGACCAAGTCTTCGATCGCTTATCCCGGCGCCGCCAGGTTGTAGGGAATCCCTCAGGCGCTGTAGGAGACATCCTGCGATTGTTCCAACACCATGACCTGCATTTCCGGGCGTTTGCGCTTGGCGCGGCTGGCCGCGCTCATGCCGGCGGCATCGCCGCCGATGACTACAAAATTCATCGTTTCTCTCTCCTTGGGTGGAGGTTCAACGTCGGGGGCCGCATTGCGGTCTGCGCCCTGCGGCTCGATTTACAACAACAAGTGTACTGCGAAGTCGAGGGCTGCCGCAATTAGAAATCCTGGCGGGTCACGCCGAATGCTCCAGGAAACGAGTGCCGGCGCTTCCGCGTTATCTTGCCGTTCCGATCAGGCCATGAGGAAGGGGCGGGTGCTCACTTTGCCGTCCACTACCCTGGCGATGCCGTCCGCCAATTTTTTCTGCGCGACCGCTCCGATCATCATCTCTACAGGCTCGCCGCCGCTGAAGATGATCAGGGTGGGAATCGATTTGATACCGTAGCGCCCGGCAAGGGTCGGATGGTTGTCGACATTGCACTTCGCAAACGAAACCTGATCGTTGAACCGAAGCGCCAGGGCGGCCAGTACCGGACCCATGGCCTGACAGGGACCGCACCACGGCGCCCAGAAATCCACGACCACCGGTCTCGGACTGTCGAGCACGGTGTCTTTGAAGTTGTCTTCCGTAATTTCAAACACCAGGTCTGACATCGGGTTCTCCTTTCCTGAACATTGCATGATCACCATCCCCAGCAGCGGAACGATGATGAGGCGCATCACCCGGCCGCAACGCATCCGTTCGCTGCTTCAAGCGAACCGCTCCGCAGCAATCTCCCGTGGTACGACGGCGCGTGCCGAAGAAGCCGCATACGGCGCAATACTCTTCAACATCCATGCCATGGGCCGGCAGGCCCCGGGCACGCAGGCCGCTGGAAAGGCGGCACTGAACCGAAAGTAAACGTTCCGTGGCCCGAAAACCGGCGCCCCTGGACCCTGGAAAAGACCTTGACTGCGGACGCAACCGGTCTTTATGTTCAGGTAACCACAAGTAACGTTTCGGTAACGCCTCGAATGCGACACGAGGGAATTCCGATGTCCGAGAAAACCCACAACCTGTGGAATATCCGATTCGCCAACGCCATCATCGACGCTATGGCCGAAGGTGTTTTCACCATGGACATCGACGGCCGGATTTCATTCTGGAACCGGTCCATGGAGCGCATCAGCGGCTACTCGGCCGGGGAGGCGCTGGGGAAGACCTGTCGTCTCCTGCAATGCAGCCGCTGTTTCGGCAGAGGATGTCCCTCGGGCATAGAGCAGTGCGGGATCATCGAACAGGGACGGTCGGAAACCAAAGAGTGCCTCATCCGCCACAAGCAGGGGCATGATGTCCCGGTGATCAAAACCGCCAATGCAGTGAAGGATGAAAATGGACGCATTCTGGGGGTGGTCGAGACCGTCACCGACATGACCGAACTGAACCAGGCGCGCCAGAAAGCGCAGGAAGCGGCGTTGCGGCTGGGTGATCTCCACCGCCTGCACAACATCATCGGCAAGAGCAAGTCCATGCGGCGCGTGTTCGCGGCAATTCAGGCCGCCGCGCAAAGCGAAGCCACCGTCCTCATCCAGGGCGAGAGCGGGACTGGAAAGGAACTGGTGGCCGGCGCGATCCATTACAACAGCGAGCGCAGGCAGGGTCCGCTGGTCGCCGTGAACTGCAGCGCGCTCACGGAAACGCTGCTGGAAAGCGAGCTCTTCGGACACGTGCGGGGAGCGTTTACCGGTGCGGTGCGCGACCGTGCGGGACGTTTCGAAGAGGCGGCCGGAGGCACGGTATTCCTGGATGAAATCGGCGAACTCAACCCGCCCGTCCAGGTCAAGTTGCTGCGGGTACTTCAGGAGCGCGAGGTGGAGCGCGTCGGGGAATCAAGACGGCGCAAAATCGATATCCGCATCATTGCCGCCACACATCAGGACCTCTACCAGAAAGTCCGTGAGGGTCAATTCCGCGAAGATCTGTATTATCGTCTCAAAGTCTTCCCCATCCGGCTGCCCGCGCTCAGGAACCGCCGCGACGACATCCCCCTGTTGATCAGTCATTTCATCAGCATGCTGAATGCCAAAACCGGCAAACAGATCATGAGCCTTTCCCAACAGTCGCTGCATGTTCTGATGAACCATGACTGGCCCGGCAATGTCCGTGAACTCGAAAACGCCATCGAACACGCCTTTGTGCTCTGCAATCGGGAGCAGATCGAACAGACCGACCTGCCGATGGAAATCCTCGACCCGGACAGGACCTGCTTTCCGATGCCCCGCGGGCCGATCATCGGCAAGCGCAAAAAATTAACCCGGGAGCGCCTCGTGGCGCTTCTTGAAACCTGCGACTGGAACAAGGCGGAAGTGGCGCGCAGCCTCGGACTGAGCCGCACCGCAATATGGAAGTATATGAAAAAATGGAGCCTTCCGCTGCAGCGGGAGAAATCTCCGTGAAGGAGGCGAACGGTGCGCATCCGGCTCGACCTCTCGGCCCACTGTATCGAAACCGAACTCAAACATCTTTACAATACTTCCATCGCCGCCTATTTCAAAGCGGATGAGGCGGCGAAAAACGATATCGAGCGCACCATCGACGTCGTCGCCCGTCTCCTGACCACCGTGGATTTCCCGCGTCTGCGCGCCATTTATCCGCCTCTGGCCGGCCGCACGCATTTAAGCGTTGCCCTTTCCTTCGGCGATGCGCCGCCGGCCATTACGCCGGGCGCCGCGCCGATCCGATTGATCGCGAAATCTCCGCCCGCGCGGACCGAACCGTGACTTCTTGCCAAGCTTCCGAAACGCCTGCTTAGTGGCATCGTAATTGCGTATTCTTTGTGCGCCAGCCGGAACCGGCCGGCCCGCTTTAAACCGCGCACGAAAGGGAGGTACCCTTATGATCCAAGCGCTCAAATCCCTTGCGGCACCTACACGGCTTCAAAAAAAAGTCGGTTGTCCGTACTGTCACGCGAAAAAAACCATTTCGCTGCCGAATTATGCACCGCGTTATGTGGATTGCGCGGCTTGCGGCAAACGCTTCATCGTGGAGCGCACTCGGGATGGACTGGATGTGTTTACCCTTGAGGCGGTCCCCCGCAGCAGCGATCCGGATTACCGCGAAAGCGAAATGTCCAGCGGCCAGGAAGAATAGCGGCAGCACCTCGATTCCCGGGATTGCGCCGATCGACCGCGATCACTGGACAGGCGTGAACCGTTGATTGCCCGTCTCGGATCACTTCTATCGTGCCCCGCTGTTTCAGGCCGGCATGCTGGGGAACTGCTTCAGGTCGGGGTGCGGCATAAACAGGACCGAGGTGAAGGCGTCGATGCACTGCGGGTTGCTGGAGAAGTGCTTGGGGTGTTGAAAGAGAGATCGATCCTTTCCGGCCTGATTGCAGCCCGGTAGTGTTTGTGTCTCGCTGTATTATTTGTTGACAGTACTGCCGCGTTGTTTTAGCCTCGCAGAAAAGCGATTGCCCGAAGGCAATCTTCGCCTTACATCCTATTCGTTATTTCGGCCATGAAGGCTGCGGAAATCGTCGCGCAATATAATTTGCGACGAACGCAGCCTTTTTCATTTTCGGAGCGAGGCGGGAATGAGATCGGTTTGGATTCTGGTTGTACTGGGATTTTTGACTTCAGCCGGAGGAATCAGGGCGGCGGAAATCACGGATGCTGCCGGCAACCGGTTGCCTCGGCCCTTTGAGGTCCGGCACGTCGTTTGTTCCGGTCCCGGCTGCCTGCGGCTGCTGATTTACCTGCAGGCCCAGGATCGGGTGGTGGCGGTCGACGATATCGAAAAAAGGCGTACCCGGTTCGATGCCCGCCCTTATGCCCTGGCCCATCCGCAATTGAGCAGCATGCCGATGTTCGGGGAGTTCAGGGGGTACGACAATCCGGAGTTGATCCTCGCCCTGAACCCGGCCCCTGAGGTGATCTTCAAAACCTATCCCGGGCTGGGACACGATCCGGCCAAACTGCAGCAGAAAACCGGCATCCCGGTGATCGTTCTCGATTACGGCGACTTCGGGTCCAGGCGGCCCAGCTTATATCAAAGCCTGCGGACCATGGGCGAAGTCCTTGGAAAGGAGCAACGGGCCGAGCGGGTCATTCGATTCTGGGAAGAGACCATTGCCGATCTGGCGGCCCGCACCGGGAACATTCCGCCTGGCGGGCGCAAGCGCTGTTTTGTCGGCGGCATTGCGCTCAAGGGACCGCATGGATTCCAGTCCACCGAACCGGAGTACCCGCCCTTCGGGTTTGTCCAGGCCTTGAATGTGGCCCGGCAGCCCGGCAGCCCTTCCGGGGCGGTCAGCGTCGCGAAGGAAAAAATCGTGGCCTGGGATCCCGACATACTCTTTCTCGATTTATCCACCCTGCAGACGGGCGAAGAAGCGGGCGGGCGCCACGAACTCGAAGAGGACCCGGCCTACCAAGTCTTGAGCGCCGTGCGCCGGGGAGCGGTTTACGGGCTTCTGCCGTATAGTTGGTACAGCCACAATTTCGGCTCGATCCTGGCGAACGCCTACTTTATCGGTAAAATACTCTATCCCGAACGCTTCGGCGACGTGGACCCGGCCGCCAAGGCTGACGAGATCTATTCTTTCCTGGTCGGCAAACCCGTGTTCGAAACCATGAACCAGGCCTTTCAGGGCCTTGTTTATCGACAAATCCCCTTGAAGTAGAGGCAGGCTGGCATGCATCTGCACTCCGGACAGATCCCCGTGGCGTACCGGCGCTATATCGGCCGCAAGACAGGATTCATCGCCGCCACAGGACTCCTGCTGCTGATCATGGTGCTGGTCGGGATTTCGGTCGGCGCGGCTCCGCTGCCGCTGTCGGATGTGGCCCTCACCCTGATGGGTGCGGCGGTTTCACCGCAGCTCGACGCCATTGTCTGGCATATCCGGCTGCCTCAGGCCCTGGCGGCTGTCATCGGCGGAGCGGCTCTGGCCGTATCCGGAGCCGTGATGCAGTCTGTGCTGCGCAATCCCCTTGGATCCCCCTTCACATTGGGGATATCGCACGCCGCCGCGTTCGGAGCGGCCATGTCCGTCATGCTGCTCGGCACGGGGCAGATGAGCAGCACCGTCATCGGCGCCGTCACGATCTCAAATCCTTGTTTGACCACTACGGCGGCATTTGTGTGCTGCGGCCTCACAGCCCTGATCATCGTCGGCATTGCGCGCTTCCGGGGGGCCACGCCTGAAGTGATGGTGCTGACCGGCGTGGCCCTGAGTGCGCTGTTTTCTGCCGGCATCATGTTCCTGCAATTCTTTGCCGACGATGTGCAGCTCGCGGCCATGGTGTTCTGGACCTTCGGGGACGCGGCGCGGGCCTCGTGGAACGAGATCGCCATCCTGGCCCTGGTCACGGCTGCGGCGTCGGTTTTCTTTTTCTTAAAGCGTTGGGACTTCAACGCCGTGGACGGCGGGGATGAAACCGCCCGTGGGCTGGGCGTCCAGGTGGAGCGGGTGCGCCTGCAGGCCATGCTGGCCGCCTCGCTGGTTACCGCCGTGGCGGTTGCCTTTCTGGGCGTGATCGGGTTCGTGGGCCTGGTCTGCCCGCATATCGTGCGTCGAACGATCGGCGCGGATCATCGCTTTCTGCTTCCGGGTGTGCTGCTGACAGGCGCCCTCCTGCTGCTGGCTTCGGATACGATCGCCCGGCTGCTGCTGGCGCCCAAAGTGCTACCGGTATCGGTGCTGACCGCCTTTACCGGCGCTCCGGTGTTCATCTATCTCATCCTTAGGGGGTACCGGAGGTGATTCTGGATGTGATCGGCCTCGAATTTCGATACAACAGCCGACCGGTGCTGCGCGATGTCCGCTTTACACTGCAGGCCGGCGAACTGCTTTGTATACTGGGGCCCAACGGAGTCGGCAAGACCACCCTGCTCAAATGCATCAATGCCCACCTGCGGCCGGCCGCCGGAAGCGTCCTCGTGGACGGCTGCGATGTGTTGCGCCTGGATGCGAGCAAGGTTGCGCGCCGGGTCGGCTATATCGCCCAGCGTACCGAAACGGTGCGTCTGACTGTGTTCGATGCCGTTCTGCTGGGCCGGCGGCCGCATCTGGGTTGGGGGGTATCGGATCATGATCTGCGCCTGACCGCCGCCGCCATCCAGCGCCTTAATCTCGATGCCTTGACCATGCGCCACATCGACCAGTTGAGCGGCGGCGAACTGCAGAAGGTGGCCATTGCCCGCGCCCTCGTGCAGGAACCGCGGCTGCTGCTGATGGACGAGCCAACCAGCAGCCTGGATCTGCGAAATCAGCTCGATATCCTGTCCATCATCCGGCAGGTCGCCGAACAGCATGCAGTGGCCGCCGTCATGACCATGCACGATCTTGACAAAGCTCTGCGCTGGGCCGACAAGTTCATTTTTTTGAAGGAAGGCGCCGTTTTCGCAACCGGCAGGCCCGGGGAGGTGACGGCGGAAATGGTTCAGGCGGTCTACGGGGTTGCGGTTGAGATCCTCCAGCACGAGGGCCGCCCCTTGATTATTCCGCTGGAGCAGAACGGAGTCAGGAGGAAAGAAAGAACAGTTCATCAGCCGACAGGGAGAGCGCCAACCGCCCTGAGAAAAGAGCGAGCCTGAAAGGAGACCTTTCAGGCTCGTCTGGAGGAAGGTGCATGGAGGTAAATGAGATGCCGCTGAGTTATTACGCAAATTTCTTGCCAGCCATACCATTCATTTCGCCCAATCGACAGTGAACCGCCTCATGAGGTGCCGGACGCCCGTGTGGAGATGCCTGGCGGGCGCACCGCCGTTTGGACAGACGCTGTTTTTCGAGCCCGTCGCGGTTCTCGGGTCCTTCGCAGAGCGTTCGGGCGCAATATTTTAAATGCGCTTTGTGCAGCAAATTATATGCGCTGAAGATCCTGGTCTGTTCGTGACCGCGACGGGAACGAAGGCGAATCCAGGCTGCTGTCGGAATACGGAAAGGGCCAAGGCCGAGGTGAAGGCATCCATGTAATGCGGGCTGCCGGAATATCGTATAGGGGGCCAGCAGCAAGGCGGCATACATCACGCGACCACCCAGACGGTGCAGTTCTGGGCATGATGGACGATTTTGTTGGAAATGCTTCCGAACAAGAACTCCTCTTTACGGGAAAGCCCGTGCCGTCCGACCACGATCGTCGAAAATGTCTGGTTCCGGCGTTCGGAGAGAATACACTCCGCCATGGAAGGGCAATACCGGCGGGGCATGTGCAAACTGACCGCGTCCGCCGCGAATCCGGACGAGATCAGCATGGCGCGGTATTCATCCATAACGGCCTCGGTCCTTGCGCGATAGCTCTGGATCCAGGATTCCCGTTCGGATTCGGATGGAAAATAATCTTCTTCCGGATCCGGGATCACATGGAGCAAGGTGGCCGTGAAGCCCTCCAGGCCGCCCAGCATGCGGCCGACATATGCCACCGCGCGCCGGGAATTCTCCGATGTGTCCACGGCGATCAGGATATTCTTATCGAACGTGCGCTCTGCTTCATCTTCCATTTGCTCCTCCTTCCCTTTTTACGGATACGCGCGGCATCCGCAACGCCGCCCGCCGAACATCAGATTTCCTGCAGCGCGCCTTCCAGATCGCTGATCAACTGGCTGGTATGCTCGTAAAACCATTTGGCGCCATTGCTGAAATGCAGCAGGATATCGTTCAGCGCAGCCGGTATATAGGGGTAAATCTTTTTCAGATTGACCACCCTGTTGTGAAAAACGATATTGAAATCTTCTTCGCTCAGGCGATCCAGAACCTCCGGCGCTTTTTGCTGCAAATCGCTGACCAGCAGATCCCCTTTGCCGACGATGAAGGCCAGGATATTACCCAGGCCGAACAAATCGTAGGCGTAAATATTTTCACGATGGCGGTAGTTGTAGTCGAAATCGATCCAGCGGTACGCTCCGGTCTTGCTGTCGATCAGAATGTGATCCCTGCGGATGTCGCCGTGTTTTTCTCCATGGTCATGCAGAAAGCGGATGGCCTTGACGCTGCGGAGGAAGTTTTCGAGAATCCCGGGCAGCTTCTCGCTGAAATAGCGTTCGTGATCCAGCGCCATGCCGTCGATGTGCTGGGCCAGTGTCCTGCCGCTGATGAATTCAAGCACCCGGATGGGATTTTCCTTTTCGTCGGCCAGTGTGACGCCCTGCATGAACCGGGGGTCGTCGCGCACCAGCGCCAGAATCCGCGCCTCCTTGCGCGGGCTGCGGAAGCACTCAAAAGTGAGGCCCCCGATGCGGGTCATGAATTTTTCATAGAAAACCAGTTTGACGATGCACATCTCGCCGGAATCCAAAGCGACGGCGCGCTTGACCCAATGTTTGACTTCGTCATCGATTCCGAAACGTCCCTCGCGGGCATTGTTGCGGATCAGGTAGGCGTTGTCGCCCAGCAGCAGGACGTCACCATAGGTGATGTTGAAATAATCGGTAGCGTCCTTGTGGATGCGCAGGTCGGATACCGACCAGCTGTCGGGCATCAGCCGGGACATTTGTTCGATGATGGCGTCTTGAGAACGCATGGCGGTTCGATTCCAAAGCGGACTAAAAATTCCTGCGCTGCGGATCCTCGTCACACACCATAGTTCAGCCGATCGCAAAACGCCAGACGCAACACCACTTGGCAGGTTCGCGTCTCCATGCCGAACATGGACCAGAAGCTCAGAGCCCTCCGGACAAGGCCCTGTATTGACTCCCGGTCTTGCGCTTTCTATAATCAATCCATTCGAATCAGGAGGCACGCCATGCCCTCCAACGCCGATTGGCGTATTCTCATTATCGACGACGAACCGGACATCCGCGAAATCGTCGGGCTTTCCTTGAAGGACGCGGGATACATCATCGAGACTGCGGTCGATGGCCGGGACGGGATAGAACGCTGCCCTAAATTCGATCCCCACATCGTGCTCACCGACATCCGCATGCCGCGCATGGACGGCATTCAGGTCCTCGAGCATCTCAAGCGGCATCACCCTCAAATCGAAGTCATCGTGGCCACCGCGTTCGGTGAAATGGCCCTGGCGATCAAATCGCTGCAGCTCGACGCCTCGGATTTCATCACCAAGCCGGTCGATCATGGCGCTCTGATGATCGCCCTCGAACGTGCCAAGGAGCGCTCCAGCAACCGCAGGAAGCTGCAGGATTACACCCGTTTTCTCGAAGAAGGCTGGAACGAGACGACCCGGGAATTGCTGGCCACCTTCGACTATCAGCAAAAATTGATCGAGAGTTCCATGGACGGGATCCTGGGTTGCGATGACCGGGAGCGCGTCATCACGTTCAACCGCAGCCTGGAACGTATGCTGGGGTATCCGCGCAAAGAGGTTCTGCATCGGATGACCCTTGCCCAGCTGTTCGAAAGCGATCAACTGGACCGCATTCAGAACGCATTGAATGACGCGGAGTATGGCGGCCCCCACCAACTGGCCCTTTTCGAAACCCGTATGCGGACGGGAAACGGCGCGTTCATCCCCGTACAATTGAGCGCCACACGGCTGATGGAGCAGGGGCGCTGCGAAGGCCTGGTCTGCTTTATCCGCGATCTGCGTCAGATCCGCCGCCTGGAGCGGCAGATGTCCGATCAGGCGCGCATCCTGCACCAGGACAAGATGATGTCGCTGGGCCGGCTCGCGGCCAGCGTGGCCCATGAGATCAACAATCCGCTCTCCGCGGTGCTCAATTACATCCGGCTGATGGCGCGGATCATCTCCACCGGCGACCCCGGCAAAGAAAAGACGGAGAAATTCGGCCGCTACCTGGCGACGGTTGAAAAAGAAGTCGACCGCTGCGCGCGGATCGTGAGCAGCCTTTTGATGTTCGCCCGCAAATCTCCGGCGCTTTTCGGGCCGGTGGATATCGCCGAACTGCTGGGCCGCTGCGTCGTCCTGAGCCGCCATCGGCTGGAGCTGGGAAATATCGCGTTGTCGACGGAGATCGCCCCCGGTCTGCCGCATATCAGCGGCGATGCCAACCAGTTGCAGCAATGCCTGATCAATTTGATCTTCAACGCCATCGACGCCATGCCCGAGGGCGGCAAACTGGTGTTGCGGGCCGCGCGGGAGAACAGCCGCACCGTGATGCTGTCGGTTCAGGACAACGGCGTCGGAATTGCGGAAGAACACCGGCCGCACATCTTCGAACCCTTTTTCACCACCAAGCAGGAAGGACAGGGCACGGGACTGGGGCTCTCCACGACTTACGGCATCATCGAGCGCCATCACGGCACCATCGCGGTCGAGAGCGCGCCCGGCCGGGGCGCCACCTTCACCATCAAGCTGCCGGCTGCGCTCTAAGCAGGCGGCCCGAAGCATTCGAGGTTCGATCATGAGCCGGACGCCACACGATACAGATCCATTGAGCGTTTCCTGCCGCCAATGGCTCGATGTGCTGGATGAACTCAATGTGGGGGCGTTCACCGTCAATCTGGATCATCGCATCACGGCCATCAACCACTGCGCCCAGGCCCTGATCGGCCTGCGCGCCGGCGAGGTGCTGCAGCGCGACTGCCGTGAAGTCTTCACCGGTGTTCCGTGCATGGTGAACTGCATTGTCAGCGGCGGCGAGGGCGCCGTTCAGAACCATGCCACCCTGCCGGCCGACGAATCGGAAAGCCCCTATCAGGTCACCCGCATCGCCACGCCTGTCTACACCGCAGACCTGCGGGTGGCGGGATGTCTGACCATCCTGCAGGACCATTCCCCGATCAGCGATCTGATCAACCGGCTGCGCTATGAAGAGCGCAGCCTGAAAAATATTCTCGACAGCCTCGACATAGGGGTATTCACCGTCAACCGGGGCGGCCTGATCACCTTCTTCAACACCACCGCCGAGAGTGTATCGGGCTACGACCGCAGCGAAGTGCTGGGCAAGCCCTGCGCGATGATCTTCGAGAGCGAGACCGCCCGCGATGTCTGCCTTCTTAGGGAAGCCATCGGAAGGGGGCGGCCGCGAAGCTACCAGTGGGGGCGCCTGATCGACAAGGATGGCGGTGAAATTCCGATCCGCGCCAACTACATGGCCCTGCGCGATGAAAAAAACGCCGTCCTCGGGGGGCTGGCGACCTTTCAGGACATGACGCTGGTTCAGCAGTTCAACCAGGCCATCAACCGGCGTTATACCTTCGCCGACATGATCGGCAAAAGCCCGCGCATGCAGCGCCTTTTTGAAATGATCCCGGTGGTGGCGGCCAGTTCCGCCAGCGTTTTGATCGAAGGCCCCACCGGCACGGGCAAGGACCTTCTGGCCAAGATAATCCACGCAAACAGCCCGCGGGCGGACAAACCCTGGGTCAAGATCAATTGCGCCGCCATACCGGAGAGCCTGCTCGAATCGGAATTTTTCGGATATGCCAAAGGCGCCTTCACAGGCGCCGAGCGCGATAAACCGGGGCGCTTTCAGGAGGCCGACGGTGGTACCATTTTCCTCGACGAGATCGGGGATCTGCCTCTTTCACTCCAGGCGAAGCTGCTGCGGGTCCTGGAGGACAAGGAATTCTATCCGCTGGGGGGCCGGCATACGCTCAAGGTCGACGTGCGCATCGTCTCGGCCACCAACCGCCAACTGGATCAACTGGTCGCCAGGCGGCAGTTCCGGGAAGACCTTTACTACCGCCTGAATGTCGTGCGCATGGAACTGCCGCCCCTGTGCGAACGCCGCGACGACCTGCCGCTCCTGATCCGCCACATCCTGCGCCGGCTCTGCGCCGCCCGTGCGCTGTCGCCTCCGTTCATCGCCGCGGAAGCGATGCAGATCCTGCTCAACTATCCTTTTCCCGGCAATGTCCGCGAGATGGAAAATATACTCGAACACGCCTTGATCCTGTCGCCACGGGGGCCCCTGCAGCCGCGGCACCTTCCCGAATATGTCCATCTTCCCAGAAGACCCGACCGGATGCTTCGGCTCTCGGATGCACCGGCATCAGATTCGAATGCGGAGGCACGGGCCATTTCAGAGGCGTTGGCGCGCTTCAACGGCCACCGGGGCAAAGCGGCCAGAGCTCTGGGCATGGACCGCAGCACGCTGTGGCGGAAAATGCGCCGGTATCAGGGTTAACCGGTTTATCGGTTCGACGGGTTGAATGGTTGGTGCCGGGACGGGCTTTGTTGCATTTGATGCAATATTGCATCAAGCTGAAATATTTAAATATTAGTTCTTCTCCCGCCCCGCGCATGCGACACGTGCATCAATTCCGCGATATTCCCTCCCCTACACTATAGCGAGCAATTTCGGAGTATTGTCCATTTTTCAGGTCCTGGCACAGGCCGTGCTCCCTATATACCCGGCGACGTCGCAGATCTCACAAAAGGAGGTGGCAGGTGCCTGCCGTCGGGACGAAAATCCTGGTGATCGAGGATGAATCCGATGTCCGGATCTACATCGCCAACCTGCTGCGCAGTCATGGGTATGAACCGATTGCGGCCGGCAATGCCGACCAGAGTCTGGCCGCGGCACGCCGGGAGCAGCCGGGGTTGATCGTGCTGGATGCAATGCTGCCGGACGATCAGGCCCAGGCGATTTATACGGCCCTGAAGTCCGATCCCCTGCTGCGCCGTATACCGGTCGTTCTGCTGGCCTCCATCACCCGCCGTGCACTGGATGGTTCGCGCCTTTACGCCACCGGCTCGGGCAAAAAACGACTGCCCGAGCCGGATGCCTTTCTCTCCAAACCGCCTGAAGCCGAGGATTTTCTCGCGGCGGTCAACCGCCTGGCGGCGCCGACTGCCGAAATCCCGCCGAAAGGGGGCCCATGAGCATTCGTGTCGGATTCTACATCTGCCATTGCGGCATCAATATCGCGTACCGCGTGCGTGTCGAGGAGGTGGCCGAGTTCGTGCGGGGGACTTCGGGACGTGGTCGTGGCGCGCGATTACAAGTTCATGTGCTCCGATCCGGGCCAGGCGATGATCGAGAAGGATATCGCGGAACTGGACCTCAACCGTGTGGTGGTGGCATCCTGCTCGCCCCGCCTGCACGGCAAGACCTTCATGGCGGCCTGCGAGCGCGCGGGCCTCAACCCTTATTTCTTCCAAATGGCGTCGGTGCGCGAACAGGTCTCCTGGGTCACCGCCGACACCGATCAGGCCACCGCCAAGGCGAAAAGCCTGGCGGCCGCGGCGGTCAACCGCGTGCGGTTCCATCAATCCCTGACGACCCGGTATGCGCCGGTCAATCCGGATATGCTGGTGGTGGGCGGCGGCATCGCCGGCATGCAGGCCGCACTGGACATCGCCCAGGGCGGACACAAGGTCTACCTTGTGGAGCGCGACAGCACCATCGGCGGCCACATGCTGCAGTTCGACAAGACCTTTCCGACCCTGGACTGCGCGGCCTGCATCGGCACGCCCAAAATGGTCGAAGTGGCCCAGAACGCCAACATCCAGCTTTTTTCGTTGAGCGAGGTCACCGCCATATCGGGATTCGTGGGCAACTACACGGTCACCGTCCGCCGCAAGCCAAGGTACATCAAAGAGGGGGTGTGCACCGGCTGCGGCGAGTGCGCCAAGGTTTGTCCGGTTTCACTGCCCAATTCCTGGGACCAGGCCCTGGGCACGCGCAAGGCCATCGGCCGCACCTTCCCGCAGGCCATTCCCATCACCTACACCATCGAAAAAAAGGACCGTGCGCCCTGCGTGGGGACGTGTCCGGCGGGCATCAACGTCCAGGGCTATGTCCAGTTGATCGGCCAGGGCAAATACCGCGAAGCGCTTCAGCTGATCATGGAGCGCCTGCCCCTGCCCGGCACCCTGGGCCGGGTCTGCCCGCACCCCTGCGAGGCGGGGTGCCGCCGCGCAGAGGTCGACGCACCGGTGGCCATTCGGGCGCTGAAGCGTTTTGCCGCCGATCAGGTAAATCTCGCCGATCTGCCCGCGCCGGAAATCGAACCGCGCGCCGGGAAGGTGGCGGTCGTCGGCTCGGGGCCGGCGGGGCTGACCGTGGCCTATTATCTGGCCCTCAAAGGCTACCCGATCACCCTGTTCGAAGCACTCGACCGGTTGGGCGGCATGCTGCGCGTGGGCATTCCCGATTACCGGCTGCCGCCGCAGGTGCTGGACCGGGAGATCGACCATATCCTGCGCCACGGCATCACCGTGCGCACGGGGCAACGGCTGGGCAGGGATTTTACGCTGGACGACTTGCGGCAACAGGGCTTCAAGGCGGTTTTCGTCGCCATCGGGGCCCACCGCGGACTGGCCCTGCACATTCCGGGCGAAACCGGAATGGACGGGGTCATCGACGCGGTCGCCTTTCTGCGGGAGGTCAACCTGCAGGCCCGGGCCAAACCCGGCGACCGCGTGGTCGTCATCGGCGGCGGCAATGTGGCCGTCGATGCGGCGCGCGCCGCAAAACGCCTGGGCAGCGACCGGGTCACGATCGTATACCGCCGCACGGCAACGGAGATGCCGGCCTATGCCGATGAAATCGAAGGCGCGCGGGAAGAAGGCGTCGGCTTCGAATACCTGACCATCCCGGTGCGTATCCTGGGTGACGGCGGGCGCGTCTGCGGGCTGGTCTGCCTGCGTGCGGCGCTCGGACCACCCGACGCCAGCGGCCGTCGCCGGCCGATCCCCGTCGAGGGCTCCGGGTTCACCATCGAATGCGATGCCGTGATCCCGGCCATCGGGCAGCAGGGCGATCCCGCCGCAATCGCCGATATGGGGTGGACCGAACGCAACACGCTCAAAGCCGACCGCCACACCGGCCGGACCCGCCTGCCGGACGTTTTCGCCGCCGGCGACCTGGTCAGCGGTCCGGCGACCGTGATCGAAGCAGTTGCCGCCGCCCACCGGGCGGTCGCCGCCATGGAGGCTTTTTTGAGCGGCCGGGATCTTGCGCCGCCAGAACCGGAGGTGCAGCCGCCGGCGCAGGCCGACTGGGCGCCGATTCCCGGGAAAATGCCGCCCGCTCCGAGGGCGCGGCAAAGTCACCTCGCGCCCCGAACGCGCATTACAAGCTTTGACGAAGTGGAGTCTTCCCTGAGCGCGGAACAGGCGCACGCCGAGGCGTCCCGCTGCCTGAACTGCGGCGATTGCTGCGAATGCCTGGAGTGCGTCAAGGTGTGCGAGGCCAAGGCGATCGACCACGCAATGGCCGCCGGGGAACTCGAACTCAACGTCGGCAGCGTCATTCTAGCCACCGGCTATGACATCCTCGATCCCACGCCCCTCAAACCGTTCGGCTACGGCCGCCTGCGCAACGTCTTCACGGCCCTGGAATTCGAACGCCTGAGCAACGCAACCGGACCCACCGGCGGCCGCATCCTGACGCGCGACGAAAACGGCGCTTTCAATCGTCCGCCGCGCAGCGTGGCCCTTCTGCACTGCATCGGCAGCCGCGATGTCAACTATCACGAATACTGCTCGCGCGTCTGCTGCATGTATGCGCTCAAGTATGCGCACCTCATCAAGGAGAAGGTCGGCCACGACACGCCGGTGTACAGCTTCTACATCGACATGCGCTGCTTCGGCAAGGGCTACGAGGAGTTCTACCGGCGCTGCCAGGAGGAGGGTACAGTTTTCATCCGCGGCAAGGTTGCGGAAATCACCGACCAGGCGCTGACTGCCGAAGAAGAAGGTTTTTTGATCGCAGTGGCCGAAGATACGCTGCTGGGCCGGCGCGTGCGCGTGCCGGTGGATATGGCGGTGCTGTGCACGGCCATCGAGGCCCGTGCGGACGCCGCCCAGGTGGGGCGCGTCTTCGGAGTGAACCAGGGCGCGGACGGCTTCTTCCTGGAAGAACACCCCAAGCTGGGCCCTCTCAACACCGCCACGGACGGCATATTTCTTGCCGGATGCTGTGCAAAGCCGATGGATATTCCGGACACCGTCGCCCAGGCGTCGGGTGCCGCGGCCAAAGCGCTTTCCCTGGCAACGCGCGGCCAGGTCGCGGTGGCGCCGACGATTTCGGCCATCGATCCCGATATCTGCGTGGGCTGCCAAATGTGCATCGGGCTGTGCCCCTACGGCGCGATCAGCTTCAATGCGCGCAAGGGCGTGTCGGAAATCAACCCCGCGGTATGCAAGGGCTGTGGAAGCTGCTCGGCGTTCTGTCCCAGCGGCGCCGCCGGCAGCCGGCACTTCAAGAGCCGGCAGGTGTTTGCGGAAATGGACGGCATTTTCGATGCCCTTAAACAATTGGAGGCCTGAAATGAAGGGGCACGGTGCGGCGTGCCCCTGCCGGCCGTCCTATGAAGCCCAAAAAACGAATGGAGCGGAACATGACCGATTTCGAACCCAACATCGTCGCCTTCGTCTGCAACTGGTGCACCTATACGGCGGCCGATCTGGCCGGCACGTCGCGGCTCGGTTATCCGCCCAACGTGCGCCTGATCCGGGTGATGTGCACCGGCATGGTGGATCCGCAGTATGTGATCAAGGCCCTGCTGGAAGGGGCCGACGGGGTTCTGGTCAGCGGCTGTCACCCGGGCGACTGCCATTATATCAACGGCAATTTCAAGGCCCGGCGGCGCATCAAGCTGCTCCAGGAGATCCTGCCCAATTTCGGCTTCGACCCCGAACGGCTGCGCCTCACCTGGATCGGGGCCAGCGACGGCATCCAGTTCGCCGAAACGATGCGCACCCTGGTGACGCAGCTGAAGTCCCTGGGACCGAATCCGGTGAAAATGGAGATGGCGGTATGAGCCGGCGGCATGCCTGCCGCCGCGCGTATGAAGAAGGAGGCGGTTGAGATGAAAACGGCCCAAATCGACGTCCACGATCACGATCTGCCCGCCGCGCTGCGCGATCTGGCCCGCATGGTGCTGGCGCAGGAGGGGATCGACGCCATTCTGGTGCCCCGGCGCCTGCCGCTGAAGAGCATGGTCATGCCCGCACTGGTGAGCGATCCGGGCGGTCTTACGGAAATGGACCCGCTCGCGCCGGCCTTTGCACTGAATGCCGCCCGGATGGTTTCGCGTCTGACCCGCAAACCCTCCGGCGGCCGCCTGGCCGTGATGCTGAGGCCGTGCGAAATCCGTGCCTTCATCGAACTGGTCAAGCTCAACCAGGGCCGCCTGGATGACCTCCTCATCATCGGCAGCGATTGCCTGGGGGCGTTCCAGAACAAAGAATACATGCGCTTCGCCCGGGCGGCGGGAGCGGACGCGACACGCATTTTCTACCCATCCATCCTTCAACCGGATAAAGGCGGCCCTGCGGATTTTACTTTCGCACCGGCCTGCCTGGCCTGCGAGCAGCCTGTTCCCGATGGCGCCGACCTCGCCGTATTGCTTTTCGGCGTGCCCGTGGATCGGCGGATCATCATTCAGGGGCAAACTGAGAAAGGCGCCGCGATGCTGGACCGCCTCGGGCTCTCTGCCGCCGGAATTCCGGAGCAACGCAGCGGCGCCCTCGCCGAATTGACCGCACGCCGCATGCTCTACCGGGACGAGATGTTCCTGAAGACCCGCACGGCCGTCGAAAGCCCGGCCAAACTGAGCGCCTATCTCGCCGCGTGCGTCAATTGCTACAACTGCCGGGTGGCCTGTCCGGTATGCTATTGCCGCGAATGCGTCTTCGTAACCGATGTCTTCGATCACGAACCGGCTCAGTACCTGGCCTGGGCGCGCCGCAAAGGCACGCTCAAGATGCCCACCGACACCCTGTTCTACCATCTCACGCGCCTCGCCCACATGAGTACGGCCTGCGTGGGGTGCGGGCAGTGTTCGAACGCCTGCCCGAACGACGTGCCGGTCATGGAACTGTTCCGCACCATCGCGCAGCGCACCCAGAACGTCTTCAACTACGCTCCGGGCGCGGATGTAGAACAAAAACCACCGTTGAGCGAATTCCGCGAAAAGGAGTTCGAGGAGGCGGTGGGCATCACGTGCCATGCAGCCGGATGATCGGAGGCAGCGGGTTGGGAAAGGAAGCGGCAACCATGCAAAGCAAAATCGGCAAAGCCCTGGTGATCGGCGCCGGCATCGGCGGAATCCGATCGGCCCTGGATCTTGCGGAGACGGGGGTCCAGGTGACCTTGATCGAGCGCTGCGCCCATATCGGCGGCCTCCTTTCGCAACTCGATTACCAATTTCCCAGCAACCATTGCGGCATGTGCCGCATGCTTCCGCTGCTGGACCGTGATGGCAGCTCGCAATTCTGCCTGCGCAAAGGATTGTTTCACGAGAACATCGAGATCCTCACCGGCACCGAAGTGTCGGCGCTTTCCGGCGAACCCGGGCATTTCAGCGTTCGCTTGCGCCGAATGCCCACCTGGGTCGACCCGCAACGCTGTGTGGGGTGCGGCCTGTGCGCCCCGGTATGTCCGGTTTCCATCCCGGACCCCTTCAACCAGGGCCTGACGACCTGCAAGGCGATTCATTTGCCCGTCCCGCATGCCATCCCCAACCCTTATGTCATCGATCACACCGCGTGCACGCGCTGTGGGGCGTGCGTCGATATCTGTCCGACTCAGGCGGTCGAACTGGGCGCCGACCGCCGGGCCGATTTTCACATCCTGATCGTGGACGACGAACCGGCCGTGCGCGACTCGCTGCGCGAGTGGCTGCTCAACGAGGGCTTCCCGTCCGTGGCGCTGGCCGGATCGGGCGAAAAGGCGCTGGCGCTGCTGGCGGCCGAACCGATCCACCTGATGCTCACCGATATCAAGATGCCGGGCATGGACGGGGTCGAACTGCTCCAAAAGGCCCGGGAACTTTACCCGGAATTGTGTGTCCTGATGATGACGGCCTATGCCACCGTGGAGACGGCCGTGGCCGCGATGAAAATCGGGGCGCGCGATTACTTCATGAAACCGTTCGACCCGGCGGCCATGCTGCCTTTGATCGGCCGTGTCTACGAAGAACGGGAGGCGGCGGCCGACCGTGAAATCGAGGTTCATGCCGTCATCGTGGCCTGCGGCACGGATTTTTTCCACCCCGCCCGGGGAACCAACACCTATGGGTACGGCCATTTGCCGCACGTCCTCACCCACCTGGAACTTGAACGCATGCTCAGCCGCGGCGGACCGGGTGGCGGTGCCCTGCTGCGGCCGGCCGACGGCAAGCCGGTCCGCAAAGTCGCCTGGCTGCAGTGTGTCGGCTCGCGGGATCTGCAGGTCGGCGCCGACTTCTGCTCGTCGATCTGCTGCATGATTTCCGTAAAAGAGGCCATGCTCGTCAGGCAGCGCACTTCCGGAGCCGCCGAAACCGTCGTCTTCCACATGGACCTGCGCACCTTCGGCAAAGGCTTTCAACGGTTCCGGGACAGCGCGGCAGAAGACTACGGAGTGTGCTTCGAGCGCGCCCGCATCCACTCCATCAGCCCGCACCCGCACAACGGCGACCCGGTCATCCGCGCCGTGCGGCTGGATGGTTCCGTTCGAGAAGAGCCGTTCGACCTGGTGGTCCTGGCCGTGGGACAACGGCCGGCCCGGGATACCCAGCACCTGGCCCAGACCCTGGAACTGCCGTTGACCTCCCGGGGCTTTTTCCAGACCCAACCCTTTGCGCCGGCCGGCTCCCTCCGCGAGGGGGTTTTCCTGAGCGGCAGCGCCGCAGGTCAGAAGGATATCGGCGAGGCGGTGCTGACCGCCTCGGCCGCCGCGGCCGAAGCAGGCCGCCTGATCCACGCTTCCGGAGGCAGTCTGGCGCAGGTTGTCGCCCCGCGGCCGGTGCCGGAGCATGTGCTGCGCGATCCGCCGCGAATCCTGGCGGCATTGTGCGCCTGCGGCGATCGGCTCTCGACAGCTTCAAGGGAGCGCCTGGCGTCCGGGCTCAGGATCGATCCTTGCGTGGCGCAGGTCGTCAGCGTGGACCGGCTCTGCACGCAAACCGGCTGGAGCGCCTTCGAAGAACAGGTCGAAAGCTCCAAAGCCAACAGGGTATTGATCGGGGCCTGTCACCCGTATCTCTTTATCCGCAAATTGAAGGCAGTGGCCCGGCGCAATGGGCTGCCCGAACAGCTGATGGAGGCCGTCGATCTGGGGACGCTTCGATCACGTCCGGATCAGGTGCCGTGCGGACCGGACCCCGGCGGCGATCAAGCCGCCTACGAACTGTCCGCCGGCCTGGCGCGCCTGGTGCACGCCGACCCGCAACGCCTTGCCGGGCGTGCGGTGGCCCAACGTGCGCTTGTGGTCGGTGGCGGCGTTTCCGGCCTTACGGCCGCCCTGACCATCGCCGATATGGGGTTCGATGTGGAACTGATCGAAAAGGCGTCCCGCCTGGGCGGCAACCTTTCCTGGCTTCGCCATACACTTGCCCAGGACACGACGGCGCCGCTTTTGGAGGCCCTTATGCGCCGTATCGAGAAACACGCGCACATCCAGGTCCACACCGAAAGCGAGGTCCTGAACGCCGGCGGCCGGGTCGGCGGCTTCCTGAGCGTCGTGCGCGGCCGCGACGGCGCAACCCGCACGATTGCGCATGGCGCGGTGATTCTGGCCACAGGCGGCGTCGAGGCGCAGACCGATCAGTACGGCTTCGGGACGCACGCGCGGATCGTGACCCAGAAAGCACTGGAAGAAAAGATGGCGGAGCCTTCATTCGATGCGCGCGCCTTCGACAGCGTGGTCATGATCCAGTGTGTCGGATCGCGCGAGGCGCCGCGAAATTACTGCAGCCGCGTCTGCTGTCCGACCAGCTTGAAGCACGCCCTGCGCCTCAAACGCGATAATCCGCAGATTGATGTCTTTATCCTCTACCGGGACATGATGAGTTGCGGCTTCAGTGAACATGACTTCACCCGGGCCCGGCAGGCGGGTGTCATTTTCATTGTTTACGACCCCGCATTCAAACCCGGCGTGAAAATCGAGAATGAAAATCGGCTGGCGGTCCAGGCGCACGATCCGGTCCTGGGTCGGGCCGTTACGATCGCCGCCGACCTGCTGGTGCTGGCGACCGGTCTGGTGCCCCGCCTCGCGCCGGAGCTGGCCGGCGCTTATGGCGCGGCGTGCGATGCGGACGGTTTTTTTCAGGAGGCCGAATCCAAGTGGCGGCCGGTGGACAGCCTCAGGGAAGGCGTCTTCGCCTGCGGCCTGGCGCTCGCGCCCCACGACCTGGAAGGGGCGGTCGCCAGCGGCCAGGCCGCGGCGCAGCGCGCGCTGCGTGTGCTGGTGCATCCGGAACTGCCGGCCGGCCGTCATTCGGCCTCCGTGCGCGAAAGCCTGTGCGCCGTATGCGGACGCTGCATCGAAGCCTGTGCGTTCAACGCCCGCTGGATCGACACGGAAGAAAGCCGGATCCGCATCGATCCGGCCGCGTGTCAGGGCTGCGGCGCCTGCGCGGCGGCCTGTCCGAACGGTGCCGCCGTGGTCGGCGGCCAGTTCAAGCCGCAGATGCTGGCGACGATCGATGCGGCAGCGAAAGGGTTTGTTTGTTTGACCGGTTGATGGGTTGGTGGGTCGACAGCTTCGGCTGCCTTTACCGGCTGATGCGCTGGGATGGTGGATGAAGATCAAGTGGGAATGGGATACCGGATCGGTCTGTTGATCGCACAACCGGCTAAACCTGTAAAACCTGTTACCCAATTAACCTTTAACCCGGGAGAATGCCATGCACGTCAAATCGACCTGGTCGCCGCGCCCTGTGAGACGAGAGATGCGCCCCTGGTAGGCCTCCAGGTTCATCTGGCACATCGGGCAGACCGTGACGATGGCATCGGCGCCCTGCGCGGGCTTCCAGAATGGCGGCGGACAGTTCGAGACCCACTTCGGGTTTGGTGTTGATGTGGGAGGCGCCGCAGCATTTCGCGGCCATCGACCATTCCAGGGGCCTGGCACCGGCGGCGCGGATCAGCGGCGCCATGCTGGAGGGCTGCTCCGGATCGTCGAACTCGGCATACGGGCGCAGGCACTGGCATCCGTAATAGGGTGCGATCGTGAGACCCTCCAGTGGGCGCGACACCTTGGCGGCCAGAGCCTGGGCGCCGATATCCCTGGAAAGCACCGAAAGAAGATGGCGCACCTTGAGCGATCCCTTGATCTGCAGGCCTTCGTCGCCCAGAATTCTGTTCAGGCACCGCAGCAAGCCATCCTGCTCGCGAATCTTCACCGCGACGCGCTTGAGGTTGAGATAGCATGCGCTGCACGGCACCAGAAGATCGCCCCCGCCCTGCTGCTCGGCGATGGCCAGGTTGCGGGCAGGAAGGGCCATGGAGAGCAGGGTGCCGGTGCCTTCCGCGGCGCTGGCGCCGCAGCAGGTCCAATCTTCGAGTTCCCGCAGCGGGTGCCCTATGGCCTGCATCAAGGCCAGTGTAGCGGCATGGTATTCACGGGCCGTACCTTCCAGAGAACAGCCAGGATAGTATAAATAGTGCATGGCTTCCCCCTTGCGTCAGCTCGGCGATTCGTGCTCCACCGCTTCCACGTTGCGGAAGAGCCGCTCCAGTTTGCCGCTGCCCCGGGTGTCGACCGGCAATTGGAAAAAATACGACGCATGCTCCGAGCCTGCGTCCAATGCGGAACCTGTTCGGGGTCGTGCCCCAGGGGCCGGAATCTGGCCATCAGCATCCTCTACCTGCCCCAGTTCCTGGGACTGGCCGCCGGTCTGTCGGAAAAGCAGGTCGGATTGGATCTCAACCTGGCTGTACTGCCGGCCTTCAGGGACAGGCTCGCCCGGGTTCCGGCGGCGGCGCGGGCAGGCGCGGCGGTGCCGGACTGAAACCGGCGACAGAAAGCGGATGGCGGAGGAGAAGACAAATGCCGTTCCCGGTCATCAAACTGCGCAACAGCATCGCCTTCAAGGTGGTCCTCACGGTGGGGCTGGTCCTGCTGTTGTCCATCTCCTCCTGGGCCTACTTCAATATCCGCTACCAGCAAAACCGCATGATCGAAAACATCCTGGCCGGCACCGACCGCCTGACCAATACGATCCGCCTGGGTACGCAATACGCGATGATGCTCAACTCGCGCGACGACATCACGCAGATCATCGCCAATATCGGCAAACAGCGGGGCATCGAGAATATCCGGATCTACAACAAGCAGGGGCAGATCAAGTTCTCCAACCGCGAGGACGAAGTCGACCGGGTCACCAACATCGAGGCCGAAGCCTGTTACATATGCCACCGCACGGACCCGCCCCTGGAAACGCTGGAACTGGATCGGCGCGTCCGCTTCTTCCGCTCCCCGCAAGGCTACCGGCTGCTGGGCATCATTACGCCCATCGGCAATGACCCGGGCTGCAGCACCGGCAGCTGCCATTTCCATCCCGAAGGCAAAAAAATCCTGGGGGCACTCGACGTGGTGGTGTCGCTCAGATCCACCGACCGGGAGATTGTGTCCGCCGAACGCAATATGGTGGCCTTCACCGGCTTCGTCTTCCTGATCACTTCTTCCGTGATCCTCCTCTTCCTGATGCGCTTCGTCAACCGTCCGATCCGCAAGCTGATCGACGGGACGCGCTTGATCGCCAGGGGAGAATACGCCACAAAGGTGGATCTCCCGCGCAAAGACGAAATGGGCCATCTGGCATGGGCCATCAACCAGATGGCCGGCGATATCAGCAGGCATCAGGCCGAGTTGAACAAACAGCGCGACGAATACCAGAACCTGTTCGAAAGCGTGCCCTGCTTGATCACGGTGCAGGATCGCGATTACCGCCTGCTGCGCTACAACCACGAATTCGCCGCGCGTTTCGGGCCGCTGCCCGGGGACTTCTGCTATCATGCCTACAAAGGCCGCGACCGGCGCTGCGATCCCTGTCCGGTGGAGAAGACGTTCGCTGACGGCGGCTCCTACCACGCCGAAGAAACGGGAATCAACAAGGACGGAACGCAGTCCTACTGGATCGTGCGCACCTCGCCCATCAGGGACGAAGAGGGCCGTATCGTTGCCGCCATGGAGATCTCCCACGACCTCACCGAACGGCGCCAGCTCGAAATGGAGCTGGAAAAATCGGAGAAGAAGTACCATGCCATCTTCAGCAACATCCCCAACCCGGTTTTCGTCCTCGATCTCGAAAACCTGTGCGTCCTGGACTGCAACAACAGCGTGAGCGACGTCTACGGCTACGCTCAAACCGAACTGATCAGCCGCTCCTTCATCGACTTGTTCGTCCCCCGCGAGCGCGAGCATTACCGCGCCATGATCCCGAAGGAAAGGGAACTCAACCAGGTGCGTCATGTGCATCGCAGCGGCCGGCTGCTGTTCGTCAACATCCGCATCTCGCCGTCGGAGTATTCGAGCCGCAAGGTCCTGCTGATCACCACCAGCGACATCACCAAACGCCTCGAAACCGAACAGCAGCTGATCCAGGCCAGCAAAATGGCCACTCTCGGCGAGATGGCCACCGGCGTGGCCCATGAGCTGAATCAGCCTCTTTCGGTGATTAAAACCACCTCCAGCTTTTTCATGCGCAAGTTCGAGCGCCGGGAACCCTTCGACCCGGCGGTCCTGCAGAAGATGATCTTCAAGGTCGACAGCAATGTGGACCGCGCCACGCGGATCATCGACCATATGCGCCAATTCGCGCGCAAATCGGAGATGGTGCTGCAGCGGGTGCAACTCAACGATGTCCTGCACAGCGCCTTCGAAATCTTCAGCCAGCAGTTGAAAGTGCGCGGCATCGCCGTGCAGTGGGATCTGGCGCCGGATCTCCCGCCGGTCCAGGGCGAACCGCAAAGGCTCGAGCAGGTATTCATCAATTTACTGCTCAACGCCCGGGACGCCATAGAGGAAAGATGGCGCCGCGAGGGCCGCGGTGAGGAACCGGATACGATCGCCATACAAACCGTTCACGATGGCAGCGAGGCGATCTGCCGCATCCGCGACAGCGGTATCGGGATCCCCGCCGATCTTCGCGAGAAAATCTTCGAACCCTTCTTCACCACGAAGGAAGTCGGAAAGGGCACCGGGCTGGGGCTCTCCATCAGCTACGGCATCGTCAAGGAGTGCCGCGGCAGCATCCGCATCGAGGCGGATGGCGGCCCGGGCGCCTGCTTCGCGCTGGCCTTTCCCGTGACCGGCGGCGGCCCGGCAGGTAGCGCCGCGGCCGAATTTACCGGAGGTAGCGATGGCAGCCACTTCTGAAAAAGATAAAGTACTTTTGGTGGACGACGAGCAGGATATCCGCGATGTGCTGCAGGTCGCGCTCTGGGATTACGGGTACGAGGTAATCACCGCCGAAGAAGGCCGTAAGGCCCTTGAAATGTTCCGCAGCGAGTCCCCGTCGATCGTCATCACCGACATCAAAATGCCCGGCATGGACGGTATTCAGCTCCTCGAACGGATCAAGGCCGACAATGCCGAAGCCGAAGTGATCATGATCACCGGGCACGGCGACATGGACCTGGCCATCCGCAGCCTCAAGCACGATGCCACCGATTTCATCACCAAGCCGATCAATGTCGATGCGCTGGAAATCGCCCTGCGCCGCGCGCGTGAGAGAATCCTGATGCGCCGCAAGCTCAATGATTATACCGAGAGCCTGGAGGCCCTGGTCCGCGAAAAGATGCAGCTGCAGGACCACCTCGCTTCGCTGGGCCTGATGATCGGATCCATTGCGCACGGCATCAAGGGTCTGCTCACCGGGCTCGACGGCGGCATGTACCTGCTGCAGAGCGGGCTTTCGCGTAAAGAAGAAGAAAAAATCCGGGATGGCTGGGAAACGGTCCAATTGGTAGTCGAGCGCATCCGCAAAATGGTCATGGACATCCTGTTCTATGCAAAAAAACGGGATCTGCAGTGGGAAAAAACCGACGTGGGCAAATTCGCCGGCGAGATCGCGCGGATGATGACGGCCAAAGTGGAGGGCCTGCCCATAGAATGTGAGTGCCGCATTGCCGCAGAACTCGGCGATTGCCTGATCGATCCCGGATATGTCCACGCGGCCTTGATGAACATTGTCGAAAACGCCATCGATGCCTGCCAGCGCGACACGGCATGCCGCCCGCATCAGATTGTCTTCACGGCCAGGTCGGAAAAGGACCGGATCCTTTTTCAAATCGAAGACACGGGCATCGGCATGGACCCGGAAACGCAGTCCAGGCTGTTTACACTCTTTTTTTCTTCCAAGGGCCGCAAGGGAACCGGCCTGGGACTCTTCATCGCCAACAAGATTGTCGAGCAGCACGGCGGCACCATCTCGGTGTCCTCGGCGCCGGGCCGCGGCAGTCGCTTTACCATCAGCCTGCCCAGGCAGAGCGCGGGGGCGGCGGATCGTCCTTCGGCGTAAAACGCATCGACGGTTCCAGGGCCGATTGTTCGAGTGCGCGGGTGTTTTTCAGCCCGTGCGGGGAAGTCCGGGGCGGCAAGACGCCCCGACCCCAGGATCATTTCGCACAGCGCAAGCGGGGCTTTCCCGAACCCGGGAGCTTGGCCGGTCCGGCGGACAGCAGGGCGAGCGCCGGGACAGGCGTGTCGCGTTCGGTCAGGCGCGCCTGCTGCTCGGCGAGGAGCCGCCGGACCGCCTCCAGGTATTCCGGCGCCTGGGAAAGATAGAAGGCGAGCGGCTTGGAGAAGCCGGTGCCCAGGATGCCTTCGATGAACAGCATGCTGACCGGGCGCTGCTGGTGCAGGACCGCCTGCGTCTGCAGGACGATCCTGCTTTCGTCGGCGCTCATCTTGCGCAGCAGGTCGCGCATGGCGATGCGCGCGCGGGGCTGATACATCCAGAAGTAAAGCAGGTCGAGGGCGTGCACGTACATGCGCTTGGTCAGGTCGAGCGCGTCGGCCGGCACCGTGGGCGGAAATTTTTCGGGGGCGTGCAGGTACTCCATGGCCTGCGTCTCGGGCAGCACCATCTCCAGCTCGGCGTAGGTGTCGAGAATCTGCGTAAACTTATGGCGCAGCGCCCGGCGCCGGCGTTCGATGTTCTGGAACCGGTCGGCGGTCCCCTCGATGATGCCGGCCACGATATCGGAAGCCGTCTTGGAGATGACGGCGGCCCACTTCTGCAGGATCTCCGCCGCCGGCTTGAGGCCCTGTTCCGCCGCCCCCGCGATGCCCGCCGCCGTCAGCAGCACGCTCAGCCCCGCGTTGAAGGCCACGGCGATCGGGATGCTGGCCGCGCTGCGGAACATGTTACCCACCACCGCGCCTTTGGGCAGTCCCCTGAAAATGTTGTGACTGCAAAGATAGATCCCGTTGGTCAGGGCCATGAGCGTGTACAGCAGGACCGGGTGGGTGGCGGTCGTGATGCCCAGGCCGCGGTCCAGAACAACTGTTTTGGCGACATAGTCCAGCAGCGGAACCGAAAACCCGGTGTAGAGCAGGGAGTCGGTGAGGCGCTCCCAGCTGATCAGGTCGTTCCAGCGCAGAAACGGGGAGCGCCGAAGGCCCCCGCCGCCCAGAACCGACTGCAGAACGTTGCGCAGGCCGGTGATGCCGAACCAGATGAACGCCCCGCCGTAGGCCAGCAGCCACCACTCCTTGGTCAGGGCGAAGGTGGCGAACGCCGGAATGAACCCCAGCAGGACTTTCGAGATGTTTTTGAAAAGGTTGTTGAGGTAAGCGCCCCGGCGGCTTTTGACGGGTTGGGGGGGGCGGTCGCCCTCGAGGCTGAAGCCGTTGTGCGGCTGATGCTGGATGCCGCCCAGGGTGACGATGTTGCCGGCCGGCACGAGGGTGGTTTCGTATTCCATGAATTCCCAGTGGAACTCTTTGCGCAGGCCGAGCCTCGCGCAGCCGGGCAGGCGCCGCAGGCCGGCATACAGCCGTGTGGGGTCTTCGGCGCCCGGCGGCTTGGGGTAGGTGATCTGCGGGGCCACGCTAACCGCCAGCGGCAGGCGCAGCCGGTCGGCGGCGCTGCGGCGGATTTCGCGCCGCGCCCGCCGGGGCAGCGTCTCTTCGGCCACCAGGCCCATGCCGTGCGACTGGGGGTAGCCACCGGTGGAGTCGCTGCCGATGCGCGCCTTGAGCCGGGTGCCGTGATAGAACGCCTTGAGCGAGATGATATCGTGCAGAATGGCCGTAAGGCGCAGGATGCGGTCGCGGTCGGGGGGCGCTTCCGCCGCCAGGCGGGCGATGCACTGGCGGATGATGCGCTTCAGGGCGACCACGCTGCCCTGGTTGATGGCCTGCTGCAGTTCGAGGATGCCCGGCACATGGTCGGTGATCCCGGCCGCATAATCCTTGAGGTTGAAAATTTCGAGGCGGGTGATGTTGCCTTCGCACTCGTAGAGAATTTCCAGCACGTCCTTGACCCGCAGGTTGGTCAGGTTCAAGGTGATGCGGCAGCCGGAGCGCAGCTCCATGAGCCGGTCGACGACCTGGCGCGGCGTCAGGTGCAAAAGGGCCGGGACCGACGGGTCGTCCCGAGGCACCGCGACATCGGCGATCCCGGGATTGCGCTCCGGCCGCAGGTAGCGGTCGAGCAGCACTTCGGGACTCATGACGTTGAGCTGATCCATGCGCGCGCTGATTTCACGGCGGTCGGTCTCGTCCGCCCTGGCGTATGCCCGGCGCAGGCTTTCGGCGACGCGCGGCAGGTGGGCGGCCACCCTGGCATGGATGTACTTGGCCAGGTGCAGCAGCGAGGCCTGGCCCGGCGCCACGTAGGCCATGAAATCGGCTTCGTCCAGCGGGGCGATCTCGATGCTGTACTCGGCATGCAGGGCGGCGCGGTGTTCCCGATTGAAAGCGCGCAGGACCTCCAGGACATGGCGCTCCTGGTACTGGGACACTTTGCGGCCCTCTTCCATCAGCGCGGCCGTGGCCGGCTCGGCCAGGAAACAGAGAAAGGCCTGATCGTCATGGAACCCCCGCGGCACCCAGATCAGCTGGGCGTATTTGCCGCGGAAGCGGGCCGAGAATTCGATCCCGATCCGCAGGGTGATCTCCATGACGGCGGCGGCCTGCATCAGCTCGATGGCCGACTTGGAGGAAATGTGGTTGTAATAGATCACCCGCAGGCGGCGGATGCCTTTGATCCAGGCATCCATGATCAGGTGGGTCGGCGTTTTGCGCCCCTTGGTGTTGGCGTCGTGCACATGATCGTCGAAAGCGATCTGGTTCCAGGCCTCGGGCATTTCCAGCAGGTGGTACTTGCGCAGTTCGCGCCGCACGATGCGCGGCCGGCCCGAGGCGGCCGAGCGGAAATCGTGGGCCAGTTCCAGCTGCCGCCGACGATCGCCGTGCGCGCGCACCAGCTCCTTCATGATCTGCAGCAGCACCCGGGCCGTGTTGCGCGGCATGGGGCCGATGGCGGTGTCGATCACTTCGTCGCGCAGGGCCCGCAGGGCGCCCAGGCGGTCCTCCACCCGTCCGGTGGTCAGGGATTTGAGCAGCAGGATGGTGGCGTAGGCGATGCGCAGGCCGCGCGATTCGGCCATTTCCTTGATGCCTTCGGAATGGAACTGGGCATACAGCTCGCCCCGCGGATAAGGCCCGGCTTTGCCGAATCCGATGACCGCGTTGACCAGGTCGAGCAGCCGGTAGTCGCGCCGGTCGAACAGGTAGCGCGGAATACGCGGCGCATCGGGGGCATTCGCTTGCGTCGTATCGGTTTTCGGCGTTTCGTCCATCGAATCGTAAGGCAGCAAAATCCAGGCCAGCCGGCGGAAATACAGAACCAGCCGCAGCACCGCGTCCGCCGTGGGGCGGTAGAGGCTTAGGTCAGACCAATGACGGTGGATTTATCACAATGTCGCAAAAAATGACACTGGCGGCCTTAGTTCACGGGCGTTTCAGCGGTAGGCCGGCGCCCGGCCGTCTTCCATGAACAAGTAGAGCCGGGCCGGATCGATGCCCACGGCCATCTCCTCGCCGGAATGCAGGCGGCGGTCGGCGCGCAGGCGGGCGATCAGCCGCGTGCCGTCGCGCAAATCGAGGTACACCATCTGTTCGCGGCCGAGCAGTTCGGTGAGCGCAACCCGGCCGTGCAGGCAACGCCCCTCCTCCGCCTGCTGCGGGTCGACAACGTCCTCGGGCCGCAGGCCGATCTGCGAGACCCGGGCCGCCGAACCGCCTGGATCGGCGAAGCGCTCCGCGAGGCTGCGGCCCAGGCCGATGCGCTCGCCGGCCAGGGTCAGGGCCAGGCCGTCGTCCGACGGCTCCAACCGCGCCGGAACGATGTTCATGCTGGGCGAGCCGATGAAGGCGCCCACAAAGGTGTTGACCGGCCTTTCGAAGAGCTGCTGGGGCGTGGCGACCTGCTGCAGGCGGCCCTCCTTGAAGACGGCGACCCGGTCGCCCATGGTCATGGCTTCGACCTGGTCGTGGGTGACGTACACCGTGGTGGTGCCGGTGCGCCGCTGCAGCGCGGCGATTTCGGCGCGCATCTGCACCCGCAGCTTGGCGTCCAGGTTGGAGAGCGGCTCGTCCATGAGAAAGGCCACCGGGTCGCGCACCAGGGCGCGCGCCATGGCCACGCGCTGGCGCTGGCCGCCCGACAACAGGGCCGGCTTGCGCCGCAGCAGCGGTTCGAGTTCGAGCATGCGCGCCACTTTGAGGGTGCGGGCCTTGATCTCGGCGGCCGGGAGCCCGGCCATGCGCAGCGGAAATTCGATATTGCCCTGCACCGTCTTGTGCGGATAGAGGGCATAGCTCTGGAAGACCATGGCGATGTTGCGCGCCTGGGGCGTAAGCGCGTTGACCCGCCGGCCGGCAATCATGAGATCGCCGCTGGTGACCGCTTCCAGGCCGGCGAGCATGCGCAGGGTCGTCGACTTGCCGCAGCCGGAAGGGCCGACCATGACCATGAATTCGCCGTCGCGGATATCGAGGTCGAGCTGCTGCACGGCCTGGAACCCGTTGGGGTAGACCTTGTTCACGCCGCGGAATGCGATGTCTGCCATGCTTCAGCCCTTTACTGCGCCCTTTACGAGTCCGGCAATGAATTCCTTCTGCAGCAGGAAGAACAATCCGACGACCGGCAGCACCGCCAGGAGGGTGCCGGCCATCATCGCGCCGTAGTCGGCCTCGTAGACGCCGATCATCTGGTTCAGGCCGATCGGCAGCGTAAAACGGTCGCTGCTCTGCAGAATGATCTGCGGCCAGAGAAAACTGTTCCAGGTGCCCATGAAAGCGATCAGGCAGAAGGCGCCGACGATCGGCCGGCTGACCGGCAGCACGACATGCCAGAAGATCTGCAATTCGTTGCAGCCGTCGATGCGGGCGGCCTGCAGCATCTCGTCCGGCACCGAGAGCATCGACTGGCGGAACAGGAACATGCCGAAGACATTGACCATGCCCGGCACGATCAGCCCCAGGTGGCTGTCGATCAGGCGCAGATGGTAGATCAACTCGTACATCGGCGCAAGCAGCACGGGTCCCGGAATCATCATAGTGGCCAGCATGAGGCCCATGACCGCCCGCTTGCCCCTGAAATCGTACTTGGCCAGGGCGAACCCGCCCAAAGAAGAGAAGAACAGCTGGACGACGACCGTTGCGCCGGCCACGAAGAAACTGTTCATCATGAAGCGCAGGAACGGCATCTGGGCGAACAGGCTTCTGAAATTCTCTCCCGTCAGGCGGTCGAGCGGCGGCATGAAGGCATAGGCCTGGAAATCGGCATTGGCCTTGAAGGCCGAAGCCGCGAGCCAGACGAGCGGCGTGAGGCATAAAACGGAGAAAAGCACGAGAAGACTGTAGATAAATGCGCGCCGCATGTCAGCGTTCCTCCCGTCCGGCGCCGGTGACCCGCAGCTGGATCAGCGACAGGACCAGCACCATGGCGGCCAGGGTCCAGCCGATGGCGGCCGCATAGCCGAGGTCGCCGCCCAGAAAGCCGTTCTGGTACAGGTACATGACGATGGTCAGCCCCGCCTGGTCCGGGCCGGAGCCGTTGCCCAGCAGCAGGAAGGCCAGCTCGAACAGCTGGAACGAACCGATGGTCGAGAGCACCACGACGAAGATCAGCACCGGCCGGATGCCCGGCAGGGTGATGTGCCAGAACTGCGCCCAGCGTCCGGCCCCGTCGATGGTGGCGGCTTCGTAGAGCTCGCCGTCCACGGACTGCAGGGCGGCCAGAAAGTAGACCATGTTGAATCCGGTGTAGAGCCACAGGGCCACCATGATGAGCGCCGGCATGACCAGCTCGGGCGTCGACAGCCAGCGCGTGGTCAGGGGCAGGTCGAAAAGCTTGTGCAGCACGGCGTTGAGCAGTCCGAACTTGGGCGCCAGAATGAGCGTGAACAAAAGTGCGGAGAAGACCAGGCCCATCAGGTTGGGCGAAAAGAAGATGAAGCGGAAGAGATTGCGGCCGCGCACGTCGGGCCGGTTGAGCAGGATCGCCAGGCCGAGGCTGAGCGGCAGCTGCAGCGCGACGCTGCCGAGTGCGAAAACGGCGGTGTTGCGGACCGCGGTCCAGAAGTCGGGGTCCCTGAAAAGATGCAGGTAGTTGCCCAGCCCGACGAATTGCTGGGCTTCCGGCCCCGACGTGATGTAGAGCGACAGGATCATGCTGCGCACGATCGGGTAGGCGCCGAAGATCAGGAAGCTGAGCGCAAACGGCATGAGGAAGAGATACGGTGCGGTGCGTGAAGCGCGCAGCGGCATGGTCACCCTCCGGCGTCCCAGTCCGGTTCGCGCGCCATCTGGCCGCGCACATAGTCGGCGGCCGACTTCAGCCGCCCTCGGACGTAGGACTCGAAGCCGTCCGGCCCGTGATCGCGATAACGGCCGTAACACGCCACCATGGCCTCGTTGAGCTTGGCGATCGCCGTGGGCAGGAAGCCGCTGCTGTAAAACGGCGGCACCGCGTCGGCCTGGGCGATGTACTGCTCGCCCAGCACCTGGTTGCCCCAGTAAGGCCGCTTTTCATGAAAGGCCGGGTCGCTCCACGCCCGGCGGTCCGGAGTGAGAATGTTGGTGGTCCGGAACAGCCGGCCGTGCTGTTGCGGAGAGCCGTAGTAAATCTCACGGGCGAACCGCCAGGCCAGTTCGGGATCCCCGGCGGTGCGCGCGATACCCAGCATGGTGCCGCCGCTCTGGCTGGTGCGCAGGCCGCCCGGAGCAGGCGCCGGCAGCGGCGCAAGGCGCATTTTGCCGTGCAGGTCGCGGGCGAAGGTCTGCAGCTGCGACGAACGCCAGTCGGGGCACAGCACGGCGATGTAGTAGCCTTCGATGAGCCCGCGGTAATAAGCCGCATCCCAGTTGCCCAGCGAAGCGGCCACTTGCTTCTCCCCCGCTTCGGCGACCAGCGGAATCATCCAGGTCATGGTCTGCACCGCGATCTCGTCATCCATGCGCAGTGCGCCGCCCGGGCCGAAGATCCCGCCGCCGCGCTGCATCAGGAACAGCTGGAAGGCCCAGGCGTCGCCGTGCTCGATCTGCAGCAGGTAGCGCTCCTGCGGGACGAGCAGCCCCTTGAGTTCACGGAAGTAATCGTCCCAGGTCGCGAGGTCCTCCATGCGCAGGCCGCGCTTTGCGAGATAGGGATCGACGATGTCGGCGCGGTAGGCCAGCAGGACCGGATGGATGTCGTGCGGGATGCCGAAAATCGCCCCCCGGTCGGTATAGGTGGCCAGGGCGTTGGCCGGAATCCGCCCGAGAATGCCGTCGCGCTCAAGAAACGGCTTCAAATCGAGAAAGCCGACCTTGTCGCGCGGTCCGCGGAAAAAGCCGCCGGCCGCCCCTTTTTCGATCTCCACCAGGTCGGGGATATTCACCGCCGCCCAGAGGGCCGAGCGCAGCTTCTGGTTGACCGCATTGTAGTTGATCAGCTGCACGTCTAC
>JAEYRZ010000159.1 GCA_023435265.1 Pseudomonadota bacterium | reverse complement strand
GCACCGCTGCCGGCGGTCTTTTCTCACCAAGCATGTCGTTGCCATCAAATTGGCGTCCCAGCGTCAAACAAAACCCTTGTTCTCCTGCCATTTTCTTTCGACACCTTCTTCCAGTCTAATAAAATAGCGCTTCTTGGAATGGCACTTTTTTTGCTCCTTACCGTGATGCTTACCACTCATTCTCTATAAAGGGCAACCCCCGTGCAGCCAGGCGAAATGCTCCAGAATTGCGACGCGACGGACAAACGATCGCACTGTCCCGACCCGGCAAAACCTTCCGGTCGGGAGGCGCTGCGCGTCCATCCTGATGATAGCGAAGCAGCATACCGGCTCGGCTGCCTGTACCAGAAGCGACACCGCGGCCAGGAGGCCCTTGAGGCTTTTCAGTCTGCACTGCGCATCGATCCCGGGCATGCCCGGGCACTCTGCGGGATTGGAGAAGTATGGCGGAGTCAAGGCAGATTGCAGCAGGCCCTAATTTGCTTTGAACAGGCGGAGCAGATCGAGCCGGGTTGTTCGCAAGCCCTCTTCAACCTTGCCCTGATCCACCGCAAGCTCGGCCAGATCGATCGAGCCGAAGCAGTCTATCGGCGCATTATCGCGCACTATCCCGGACTCAAGGCGCCGCATTGGGACCTGGGTGCCATGTATATCCAGCAAAAAAGATATCCGGAGGCTATTCACCACCT
Source organism: Pseudomonadota bacterium (assembly GCA_023435265.1). Lineage (GTDB taxonomy): Bacteria > Desulfobacterota > Desulfobacteria > Desulfobacterales > Desulfosarcinaceae > UBA2230. Next base: position 2,215 of record JAEYRZ010000159.1, on the reverse strand, counting down.
TCGCCAGGCGGCTGCCATCGACCCTGCTTCGGACCAGTGCCAATTCTTGCTCGGCACCGCATACCGCCTGACCGGCGCGTTCGCCAACTCATTGCACCACCTGGGACAATGCCTGAAAATACGTCCCGACCGTGCCGGCGCATGGAACGAACTGGCGCTGACGCTGAAGAACACGGGCGATCTGGACCGGGCATTGATATGCCTCGACCGCGCCATCGAACTGAAGCCCGATCTGGCGGAAGCCTACTGGAACCGTTCCTTCCTGCATCTGCTGAAAGAGAATTACAACCAAGGATGGAAGGATTTCGAATGGCGTTTTAAGATTGCACAATGGAAGCACATTTATCCGCACAGGCTTCTGGTTCCCCGCTGGAGCGGCCTGCCGCTCCCCGGCAAAGTCATTCTGGTGCATGACGAACAGGGGCTTGGCGACACCATCCAGTTTGTCCGTTTTCTGCCGAGCCTCAAGAAATTATGCGCCCGAGTTGTTTTGGAGACACGCAGCGAACTGCTCTCTGTTTTGAGTTCCGCAAAAGGCATCGACCGGTTTATTGTCCGATCATCAAATGGCCGGCCGGCAGCCGAATTCGACGCGTACATCCCCCTTATGAGTCTGGCGGGCATATTCAATACGAATGCCGGGAGCCTTCCGGGAACAATACCCTACCTTTTTGCCGCCCCCGAAAAGGTTGCTCGATGGCGGAGCGTTCTGACCGGTGACAAGCCGAACATCGGCCTGATCTGGGCCGGCCGGCCGCAGCATGTCAACGACCATAACCGTTCGTGTCATCTATCCGAGTTGACGCCCTTGCTCAACATCGAAGGTCTCCAATTCGTCAGCCTGCAGAATGGACCTGCCGCGGACCAGGCGGCCGGATTGACGCCGGGGATCCGGATGGTCCGCCTGGGCGAGCGCCTGCATGACTTCAGCGATACGGCGGCGCTGCTGGCGAACCTCGATCTTCTGATCACGGTGGATACGGCGGCCGCGCATCTGGCCGGCGCCCTGGGGCGGCCGGTCTGGACGATGATTCCTTTTGTTCCGGATTGGCGCTGGGGCCTCGAACAGGCGGTCACACCCTGGTACCCTTCAATGCGCTTGTTCCGGCAACCGAGAATCAAGGACTGGGCTTCCGTCGTCCAGGAGATGAAAAAGCTGTTGATGAGGCCGCCATGTCTGCGCCGGTAGCGAAGGGGGCGCACAAGCGTCTCCTTGCGGAACGTTCTGCTTCGTTTTCTCCCGCGGACCGGTTGAATTCCGCATTGATCCTGCGCAATTCCGGCGATCTATCGGCTGCATTTCGAATCTGCCGGTCGGTTCTTCAGGAGTCGAAGGGCTGTGCGGATGCCTGGCATCTCCTGGGGGTTCTGACCCTGGATGGCGGCGACCCGAAAACCGCCGCAATGTATTTCCTCCGCGCGCTGAAATTGAATCCCCGCAAGCCGCAGTATTATAACAGCCTCGCTGTTTCCATGATCGATCTGCATCGATTTCAGCAGGCCGAAACGACCTTGATGCAGGCCGCCGCCCTGTTCCCGCCGCATGCCGACATTTTGTGCAATCTGGGACGCATCAGGATGGTGCAGGAACGCTTTGCCGAAGCACTCGATCTCTTCCGGAAAGCTCTGAAGATTGCCCCGGACCATGCGGTGTCGATCGCCAATACGGCGGTCATCGATCAATCCTGCGGCCGGGAAAGGCGTGCCGTTGAAGCTTATCGGCATGCACTCCGCATCGATCCACACAAGCCGATCTGGTGGAGCAACATGGGGGCGGCGTTCATGAAGCTGTCCGAATATGTATCGGCCGCGGACTGTTTTCACAATGCATTGAAGTGTGCACCGGATCATCTTCCGGCGCTCAGCGGCCTGAGCATGGCGCAGCGCGCCCAGGGGGCAATGGAGCAATCGGCGGCGACATCTCGCCGGATTCTCCTTTCGCACCCGCAAAATCCCGAAGCGACCGCAAACCTGGCCTACGTTTATCAACAAACAGCGGACTGGGTCCGATTCGAAGCAATTCTACCGAAGTTAAGCCGCCAAACGGCATCGGCCTTGAGGCATGACGCCGTACCGGCGGAGGCACCCTTTTTCAATCTCGGCCGAACTGGCGACCCCGATCTTAATCTTGCCGTTTCCATGGCCTGGAGCCGATCCATCGCCGGCCGCGTCCCGCCCACCGCGAAGATTTTCGCGCACGCCACCCGCCGCCGCG
>JAEYRZ010000034.1 GCA_023435265.1 Pseudomonadota bacterium | reverse complement strand
CGCTCGGTGTTTGCGTAACCGCCGCCTCTTACCTTGAACTCAAAATCGCCGAACTGGCCGCAAAATCCGCCGACGAAAATTTCGAGTGCGGACTCCTTTCAAAGTATCTGCGTACCATGGAAGAAGCCGTGGCCAGCATCACCACCAATCTCAACCGGGCGGCCGAGCTGGTCAAAAGCTTCAAGCAGGTGGCCGTGGATCAGGCCTCGGAGGAAAAGCGGCGCTTCGCGCTGAAAGACTACATCCAGAAGGTGCTGCTCAGCCTGCGTCCCAAATACAAACGGACCGGCCACAGCATCGAGGTGCACGGCCCGGAAATCGAGGTATTCAGCTACCCCGGCGCACTCTCCCAGATCATCACCAACCTGGTCATCAATTCGCTGACCCACGGCTTCGAAGGCATCGAAAAAGGACGCATCACGCTGGAGCTGTCGAACACCGGAGCGCAGTGCACCCTGCGCTACAGCGACGACGGCCGGGGCATCGCCCCCGAGCACATCGGCATGATTTACGATCCTTTTTTCACCACCCGACGGTCCCAGGAGAGCTCGGGCCTCGGATTGCACATTGTCTATAACCTCGTCACACGGCGCCTGAACGGATGGATCGAGTGCACCAGTTCGCCGGGACAGGGCACGACCTTTACCATCACGTTCGCCTGCGACACACCTTGAAGGAGCGACTCATTTGCATGGAAACCGCCAATCCAGCCGAAACCAATGAACCGGAATGTCTTCCCGGGCAGGCGACGCACACCGAAGCGGCCGAACCGGGTCACGAGCGCAAGTGGACGATCATCATCGCCGACGACGAAGAAGAAGTCCACACCATGACGCGCCTCGTCCTGGGCGATTATACTTTCGACGGTCTGGCTCTGGAATTCCTGAGCGCCTATTCGGGAGAAGAAACCCTGCGCCTGATGCGCCTCCATCCCGAGACGGCGATGATTCTTCTCGATGTGGTCATGGAAACGGACGACGCCGGGCTCAAGGTCGTCCACACCATCCGCCACGAACTCGACAACCCGTTCGTGCGCATCGTCCTGCGCACCGGGCAGCCGGGCAAAGCCCCTGAAACGCGGGTCATCTCGCGCTATGACATCAACGATTACAAGGAAAAAACGGAACTGACCGCCCAGAAGCTGTTCACCACGGTCACCGCCTCGCTGCGCACCTACCGCGACATGCGGATCATCGAACAAAACCGTCTGGGCCTGGAGAAGATCATCGACGCCACATCCAATCTCTTCGAAGTTCAATCGCTGCGCAAATTCGCGCAGGGCATCCTGATGCAGCTGGTGTCGATTCTGCAGCTGGATCCGGCAACGGCGATCTTCTTAGGTTCGGCGTTCACCGCATCCCGGCGCGACAGTCAATATGTGATCGTGGCCGGCACGGGCAAATACCAGCATTGCATCGGGCGCCCGGTTCAGCAGGCCGTGCCGCAGGATGTGCTGCGGCACCTGACGCGCGCCATCGAGAAGCGCCGCAGTTTCTTTGTCGAAGACATGTTCACCGGCTTCTTCGCCACCCGGGAGGGACACAATCATCTCCTGTATCTCCGGGGGTGCCGCCGCCTGACCGAAATGGACAAATATCTGATCACCATCTTCTCTTCGAACGTGGCCATCGCGTTCGAAAACATCGCCCTCAACCAGGAAATCATCGATACCCAGAAGGAAGTGATCTTCACCCTTGGCGAAGTGATCGAAAGCCGCTCCCAGGAAACCGGCAACCATGTCCGGCGCGTGGCCGAGTTCTCCCACCTGCTGGCCCTGAAAGCCGGGCTCGGCGAAAAAAAGGCCGATCTGCTGCGCCTGGCCGCGCCCATGCACGACATCGGCAAGGTGGGCATTCCGGACGCCATCCTGCTCAAGCACGCCCGATTGAGCTTCGCAGAATATGAAAAAATCAAGCACCACACCGAGATCGGTCATCAGATTCTGAAAAACTCGCGGCGCGACATTCTGGAGGCGGCGGTCATCGTCGCCTGGCAGCATCACGAACGCTGGGACGGCACCGGCTACCCGCGCGGCCTCAAAGGCGAACAGATCCACATTTTCGGCCGCATCACCGCCCTAGCCGACGTGTTCGACGCACTGCTGCACCGCAGGGTCTACAAGCCCGCCTGGCAGCCGGACGCCGTGCTGGAGTACATTCAAAACAAGCGCGGAACGCAGTTCGATCCGCGGCTGACCGATCTTCTTCTGGCCGACAGGCAAGCGTTCATCGCCCTGAACGAGAAGTATCCCGATCACCCTTGACGCACTTTGATCCGCGGGCGGTCCAGGGCCGGTTGCCGCTTTCCGGTCCGGCGTGCGGCTATTGGCGCAGCACAAGGGCGTGCAGCCGGCTGGCGCCGCCCGGGCGCAGGAACGTGCCCGTATCCGAACTCATGAACCACACCCGGCCGTCGGCCACGGCCAATCCCTGCACGGCGGCCTGCACCGGTTCGCCCAGCGTGCCCCGGATGAAACCGCCCTCCTTGAACTTGAACGCCATCAAGCGGCTGGTCCGCACGGAAGTGGCGATCCCCGGCACCTTAAACGCCGACTGGTCCGATGCGACCGCCACCACTTCGGAGATGCCGTCGCCGTCGATATCCTCCGCCGCCGGCGATACTTCGAAGAAAACCGAAGTCGTGATGGAGTCTTTCAGGTCAGGATACTTCTTATAGGTCAGCACCGACAGACTGCCGCCCATCTGCTTCGCGGAAGTATAAATCTCCTCTTTCCCCGACCATATCCGTAAAATCCCGTTGCGGACCCAGATGGCTTCCGGCGTGCCGTCGCCGGTCACATCGGCCAGCTGGCCGCCGATGACAGTGAATTTCGGAGACAGGTCGAATGCGGGCCTGCGTGCGGCCAGCCTGTCGCCGTTCCACTGAAGCTCCTTGATCCGCCTGCCGAAAAACGATTCCGGATCGAATTCCTGGCTGAGCAGGGTTTCGGGCAGGCCGTCGCCGTCGCTATCGAACGTTCCCAGGATCGAATCCAGCCGCGTGGCCGCCGGTACCAGGCGCCCGTCCGCAAGGGAGAAGACCCGGGAGCGCACCCTCTGATCCGACCAGGTCACCAGGGTAAGATAAATCGGCCGCGAAGAGGCCGGGCGCCACCATTTCAATGCCAGGATCCGTCCCTGATCCTGCGCTTCGCTCTTCGCCAGCGGCCTCAGCCGCTCTGCGGAAACAAGCTCCAGCACATCGATGTTTCGGCCGTCGGTGGCGGCCATCAGCAGGCGGCCGTCGATCTGCAGCAGGTCGGCCATGACGATGCCAGCCCGCACCCGGCCGTCCGCAGCGCCCCCGTAACCGAATGCTGCGGCATCCTGCTCCCACTGAACCGCCGCGCCTTGCCCGCCGGAGGAGGCACCATCGCCGCCGATGCCTGCGTCCCCTGCATGGCCTGTCGATACGCAAAGGACGATCAAAACCGCCAGTACAATATAATTGAAGTGCACGACACCGATACGTTCGTTCATGATTCAGCTCCCTGCAATGGTTTAAGCCCGGGCGCGCGGCTCTCAAATCGCTGCGCATAGGCGCTCGTATGTGAGCATTTTTAAATTCGCTTGTCTGGAAGGCTCCAGTTTGATTCGATAGCACGGTTCAGGTGTGCCGGGGTATTCGGGTGCAGGGACGTCAGCCATCGGTTTTAGTGCCGCTTGGCGCAGCGAAGGATAAGCGTTCCGCACTGTTTGAGCGCCAGCGAGTTTGCGGAACGCCCGCAGCAAGTCTTAGCGGCACTTCAAACCGCTATGGCGTGTCCTTGTGCCCGGATTCCCCGGCACACCGGTGCGCTTAGGCAATCTAACGTACTTGAGCATTTCAGATATCCGCTTTTTAAAAGCCGCTCAACACAGATCTCTGCTTGAGACGAAGTATTTCAATAGCCTGTCAAAACGTATACCGCACCCTGGCGCTGGTGATGTATATGTCCTCATCCGCGTCGCCGTCCTGGATGGCGTCCACTTCGTACACATCCAAGGCGTCGCCGGAGAAAAGATAGCCGGCGTTGAAGGCCACTTCGACGTTTTCGTACAGCATGTACTTGATGTAGGCGTCGACTTCCCAGCCCAGCTCATCGTTGCTCTCGCGGGTGCCGGTGGCGGCGGCCGTGTATTCGAAATCTTCGGCGGTCAGCATGTACATCAAGGCGCTGCCCACCTGCGGTTTTTCGGTGACCTGATAGTCGATGCCCAGCCGGTTCATGATGAAACCCTTGTCGGCGATGTAGGGCGTCTCCATGAAGTAATTGTCGTCCGCATAGTTGCCCTCCATCAGAACGATGCTTTCCGTCGCGTCCACGTCCGTGGCGATAAAGGCCTCGAATTCGTCGTCTTCGGGATCGTCGTCGCCCGAGGCGTACCAGAAGGTGTAGACCAGTTTGAGCGGGCCGAAGGCGACGCCGGCATCTAAATGCGCGAAGTAGGCGCTCTGGTCGAAATCGCCGCTGCGCCCGAGGCCGGAGGCGAAATCGGTAAACGCCAGATCGTTGAATTCACCGTTCTGGTAAATCAGATCCCACTTGAACAACAGGCTGCCGCGCTCGAAGCCGCCGTCGACGCCAAAGGACCAGAGACTGAAGTCCACTTGCGGGTCGCCTCCGTCCGGGAACAACTTCACTTCGTAGTCCTGCGAACTCAATTCGGCCGGGTTGCCGTCGGAATCATAGCCCTGGTAGAGCACGAAAGCCCCGCCCTTCAGCCCTTCGACCGGCTTGAGATTCAACCGGGCCAGATAAGAATCGAGATCCGTGCGGTCGTCGTCGCTGTCGCTGCGCTGAGCGCTCTTGTCATATTCGGCGCCGCGCATCCAGGCCAGGGAATAGTCCATAGTGTCGCCCAGCGCCGATTTGAAGGCGACGCCAGCGGCGGTTTCTTCCCACAGGTACCGGTTGACCGGAAAAGGCTGCAAGCCGATATTGAAGCGTGCGCTTCTTTCGACCATGGGCAGCTGAACGTCGAGGTACGCCCAGCGGACCTCGAATTGAATCTGGTCGCCGGAAAAGGGCGCTTTGCCGGTTTCACCGAAGCGCAGTCCGCCGATCTCGGTGCCCAGCACGCCTTTGATGTCTCCGTCGTCGTCCGAGGCCTCGGCCCAGAAGCGGTACTTGAGTTCGCCGAACCACTCGTCCACATCACCGTCGTTGATCTCTCCATCCTGGTTCAAGGTCAACCAGGCGGCCTGGTTTGTATACTGAAACCGATTGTTCATGTCGCCATGCAGCGTGAATTCGGCCGCCGCCGCCTGCGAGGCCAGAACGGCCGCCAGCAGAATCGCCAAACATCCCTGGTAAAGCTTCTTCATCTTCTCCTCCTTCTCGGCCGTTTTCGGCCTCGCCCATGTTCAGAACTGCGCACGCGCGAGCGCGTGCCCTGCTGCTGCAAACCGGGTGGAACAAAAAGAAGCGGATGCGACGTGCGGATCGGATCGAGGTCGCATCGGTGTGGAAAGATCGCCTCGCGGATCTTCGTTCGGCCTCTGGACAAGCCGCACGAACGAAGTTCGTCAGGGCGGTAATGCCGCGGCGATACCGGCTGATGGTGCCGGCTGAAAGCCGTTCGAACACCAGGTGAGTCCGGCGAGAGGCGCGCACAGCCTGCATCGGGCAGGCGATTCGATCTCGGGCAATAAAAATTTGAGCGTGAGTTTGTTCGACAAAGGGATGGAACCGCCGGGGCGACCGCACGCCGGGCCGTCACTTCGAATCGGCACCGGCTCGGTCGGGCGGATGCGGAACGCAACGGGTACTGCATGCTGCTGCGGATGCGGCGTGGTTCCGGCGGATGGAAGTGGGGATATCTTCTACTGTCGAATGGAAATTGGAGGTAGTCTGCACCCCGGTCGCCCCAATGTACCGTTACGGCGCGAGAGCGATATGGGGTTCATCCTGTATAAAAGCCCGAAAAGGTACTTATAGTAGCAATAGGGCAAGGTCCTGCAACCTTGGCGCCGCGCATGATTTTGCGCACTCACCGATGATTTTTTCGAGCCGGACTTGACGATCCGAGGTTCCGGCAACCAGAATGGGATCGTACTCAATACGGAAGCGGCCATGGAACCTGTAACGCGTAAAAACCTCTATCTGCCGGCGCTGTTCATCATGGCCGTGGTGCTTGCGCTTCTGGTTTTCATCGGCGTTTCCACCTACCGCAACCTGAACCGGCAGCAGCACATCGCGCTTCAACTGCTCGAGCGCATGGGGCTCAGTCTGGTGCAGGGATTCGAGGCCTCCATGCGAATCGGACTGACCATGGGATGGTGGAATCCCGAGGCCATGCACCACCTGACCGCCGAGCTGGCGGCAAATCCCAATACCGCTTACGTTTACATCCTGGACCGGAACGCAGAGATCGTGAGCCGGGCCGGCGCTCGAACCGATCAATTGAACGCCCCGTACATCGAACGCATCCGCCTGCGGCCGGATAGGCCGTGGCAAACCCGTATCCGCCGGCTGGCCGGCGCTGACGAGATCTATGAACTGGCCAAGCCGATCGATGCCGCGACGTTCAGCCAAATCGACGCGCTTTCCGCAGCAGGCGGTACTCCTCCAACCGATTTCGAGCAGAAACTATCGGGCGGGGTGATCGTGCTGGGAATGGAGATGCAGCCGATCACTGCGGCCCGCGAGGCGGATTTCCATCATGCGGCAGTCATGGCCGTGATCGTGGTGGCCCTGGGTTCGAGCGTCTTGTTTTTCACCTTTGTCATCCAGAAATATTACCGGGTCAACCGCACCCTTCAAGAGACACAGGATTACACGCGCCAGGTGGTTGCCAGCCTGGCCACCGGATTGATCAGCATCGACGCGGCCGGGGGAATCCAATCGTACAACAAACCGGCACTGGAGCTGCTGGATATTCCCGCCGCCGCGATGGAAGGCGGGCCGTTGTCCCGTATCCTCGATTTCAGCGCCACGGGAATATCGGAAACGATTGCCACCGGCCGCTCCGTTCTGGAGAAGGAAATCGTCTACAGTTCCGCTGCCGGGCGCCGTCGGCCGCTGGCGCTGAGTGTTTCGCCGATCAACAGGCCGGGCGCCGAGGGACGCGGCGCGGTGATTCTGCTGCGCGACTTGAGTGAGATCAAGGTATTGGAGGCCAAGGTGCGCCGTGCGGAAAAGCTGGCCGCGGTGGGCGGACTGGCCGCCAGCGTGGCGCATGAAATTCGAAATCCGCTCAGTTCGATCAAGGGCTTCGCCCGGTTTCTGAATCAACGCTGTACGGCGGGCACGCCCGAGGAAGAATATACGCAGATCATGATCCATGAAGTCGACCGGATCAATGCGGTGGTCAACGATCTGCTGACCTTTGCACGCCCGATGGAAGTCAATCCCGAACCCGTCGACATCACCCGCCTGGCGGTGCATGCCATCCGCCTGGTGCAGGCGGACGCCGATAGCCGCGATATCCGGATCGAAACTTGGTTCGCGCTCGAGAACCCCGTGATCCGCGTGGACGGCAATCAACTCACGCAGGCCCTTTTGAATCTGCTGCTCAATGCCGTGGCCGCCGTCGAGCACAACGGAACCATCCTCGTGGCGGCGGAAAAGGACCCCCTCGGCGAAGGATTTCAATTGTGGGTGCAGGATGACGGGCCGGGAATCGATCCTGAACTCCGGGAAAAAATATTCGAACCCTTTTTTACGCTACGCGAGCAGGGAACCGGTCTGGGGCTGGCCATCGTGCGCAACATCGTCGAAAACCACGACGGTCAGGTGAGTGTCCTCAGCCCGCCCCCCGACGCCCGCTGCGGCAGCCGGTTCGTGATCCAACTGCCCTCGGTTGTAAAGGGGAAAGCACCGAGCAAACAGAATGGCGCCTGAAAACATGACCGCCCGCCCCAGAATCCTGATCGTCGACGACGATGCCGCCCACCGCCGGATGCTCGATGCAGTCCTGTCCGGCGAGGGCTATCACACGATCCAGGCTGCGGACGGCCGGGCGGCCGTTTCGGCCGTGGAATCCAATCTGTTCGACCTGATCCTGATGGATCTGCGCATGCCGCGCATGGACGGCTTGGAGGCCCAACAGCGCATCCAGGAGATCAGCCCCGGAGTTCCCATCATCATGATGACCGCCTACGCATCGGTGGGCACCGCGGTGGGCGCGCTGAAAGCCGGCGCCACGGACTACCTGACCAAACCCGTCGATATCGACGAATTGAAGATCATCATCGCCAAGGTGCTGCATCATACGCATCTGGAACAGGAGAATGCCTACCTCAAGGAACGGCTGGGGGACCGCTTCGATTTTTCCGAGATCATCGGCCGCAGCCCGGCCATGGCCGCGATGTTCGAGACTCTGGCACTGGTGGCGCCGTCCGAAGCCACCGTGCTGATTCGCGGCGAAAGCGGCACCGGCAAGGAACTGGTGGCCAACGCCATCCATCAGAACAGCCTGCGCCGGGACCGAGCCTTCATCAAACTCAACTGCGCGGCGCTTCCGGAAACGCTGCTGGAAAGCGAATTGTTCGGGCATGAAAAGGGCGCTTTCACCGGAGCCACGGCCCGCAAGCAGGGGCGCTTCGCGGCGGCCGAGCAGGGTTCGATCTTTTTGGACGAAATCGGTGAAATGAGCCCCGCCACGCAGGCCAAGGTCCTGCGCGTGCTGCAGGAGAAGGAATTTCAAGCGGTCGGCGGCGAGCGGACCATCAAGGTGGACGTGCGGATCATCGCGGCCACCAACCAGGATCTGCACGCGGCGATCGCCGAGGGCCGGTTCCGCGAAGATTTGTACTACCGCCTGAACGTGGTGGAGATCACCGTGCCGGGCTTGCGCGAGCGGCGTGAAGACATTCCCCTGCTCGCCGATCACTTTCTGAAGCGCTTCGCCCAGAAGAATCACCGTCTGATCAAGGGTTTTGCAGCCAGGGCGATGCAACTTCTGATGCGCTATGACTGGCCGGGCAATGTGCGCGAACTGGAGAATGTGATCGAAAGGGCCGTAATTCTCTCCCGCGATGACACCATCGCGCCCGCCGACCTGCCCGCGACCCTGCAATCGCTCCTCGGGGAGGAAGCGCCGCCCGCCCTTGCCGGACACGAACCCGCCCACACCTTGAAGGCGGCGGAAAAGGAGATGATCCTCAAAACCCTGGAGCAGACCGACGGCAACCGCACCCGCGCGGCCGCGATCCTGGGGATCAGCCGCCGCACGCTGCAGCTCAAATTGAAGGCGTACGGCATCAACTGAACCTTTTTGACATCGACCCGTTCGGGACCGCGGCAGTCCGCCGGCTATTCAAGATTGATGAACTCGTAAAAAGTATCCAAACCGACGGCGTCGTAACAAGTTCAAGATCAAGGCGCCGCGAATCCCGTGTCCCGAGGCGTACTTACAGTACGCCGCAGGGACCATGGGATGAAGCGCAACGCAGATATTGGACTTTTTACGGCGGCGTCAGATTGACCACCGTGCGGAACCCGACATCCGGAAATCCTTCCCAGGCATAGTAACGCACCAGCGCTTTGCGGTCGGCCGGCAGGGTGGGATCGGCCGCGGCGACCAGTCCGATGGGATCCGACTGCTCCCCCTGGGCCCCGGCACCGCCGTCGGAGATCCATTCTTTTAACGGTGAATCGGCCTCCATATCGGCCGCAGCATTTCCGTCCTCGGCCGGAGCATTTCCGTCCTCGGCCGGAGCACTTCCGTCCTCGGCCGGAGCACTTCCGTCGACCTGTCCGGCAAAATCGGCGGCAGCAAAAGGATCTTCCTGGTCTTCCCCGGAATGGTCCATGTGCATCACCGGTGTATACCAAAGCGCCGTCAGCGGTTCGGCCTGCGGCGTGAGGGACAGTGTTGCCGGTCCGGATTCGGCTTCCGTTTTTCCCGATTCGCGGCCTTGCGCCGATGCGGTTCCGGTGATCGCCCGCCATTGGTCAAAACTGGGTAGCTCCTTACCATAATGGCGCGCATAGGCCATGGCCCCCAGCCAGGTCACCCGCACCACCGGTTTATGCGCCAGGGTCACATCCCGAATCAGAAAGCGCTCGTGGTCGTAAATGATCTGCTCATACGGTTCGGTCCCGGAGCCTAGGTACATCCAGATGTCTTCGCCGTTTTTGACGACCCCCTGTTCGATGACCAGCCGGGAACGCACTTCATTCAGAAATTCGTTGTAATGGTGAATGGTCACCGTGGATTGATCGCTGTAATAGGCCGGGCTGCCTGATGAAGCGGGCATCAGGGCCATGGTCTGGCCGTCGGCCGCCAGCCAGGTGGGTTCCAGTCGGCCGGGGTCGAACAGGGGGCGTTCACCGAGATAGGCCCGCACGTCCGGGTTTTCGGGACGGTGAACGACGGCCGCTTCGTACAGATGATAGACGGCCATGCCCGCCATCGACAGGATCGCCGTGACGATGCCTATCCAGAGCCGTCGTTGATGCATGGCGGGCGGCGGCGCCGCTCTTCTCTCGCAGGCCGTGTTGACCGCCCGCAGCAGCGCGGAGCGTAACTCGGCCGCAGAGGTGTAGCGTTGATCCTTATCTTCATGGGTGGCCTTGCGGATAATCGCGTCCAACTGCTTGAGCAACGGGGTTTCGGCGGACGGCAGGCAAACGGCTTTGAAGGGCACGCTCTTGGGATCCATCTTGCCGGAGACCGCTTCGAACAAAATTTTGCCCAGCGAATAGATATCGGCTTCCGGTCCAGCCTTGCGAAAGTCCTCGAACTGCTCGGGAGCCATATAGGCCCAGGTGCCTTTGACATCCCATGAATTGGAAACCGCGCACATCTGAGCCGAACGGGCCAGTCCGAAATCGGCGATCTTCGGCGTGTCCCCGTCCATCAGGATATTTTCCGGTTTCAAATCGCGATGCACGATCCCGTGTGCATGGATCGCTTCCACGCCTTCCAGCACGGGCACGAAAAAGCGCCGGATCCAATCGACCAGCAACCGGGTCTCCGTATCGAAGCCTTGTTCGGACATGGTGAACCGAAAGGTATTGCCCGGCACGTACTCCATGGCAATGTAGTCGAATGGTTCGGGTCGGCCCTCCATGGGCGTTGCGGTTGTTCCGTAGTCGAAAATCTGCAGGATGTAGGGGTGGCGCACCTTGGCCATGGTCTGGACTTCGCGTTTGAACCGCTGCAGGGTCGCGCTCCTTTGAACGGGATCGGGCTCGACATCCTGCAGTATGGACGAGCACAGGATCTTTATCGCCACATCGCGGTTCAGGTTCAACTGGTGGGCCCGGTACACCTCGCCCATGCCCCCCTTGCCGATCTGTTCGATCAGGATCCACTTGTCATCGATGACACTTCCGGTTTCCAACAGCTTTTTTTCTGACGAACTCATGAGCTTCACCCAAACCCATCATGACCCGCGAAGGAAGCAGGCGCGCCGAATTCATTCACGCAGATCACGATGGCGCTGATATTGTCCGTGGCGCCGGCGTTCAAAGCATCGAACACAAATCGGTCGGCGATTCTTTTGGGTGGCCACGGCCGGCTCAAAACCGCCGCCAGACGCTCTGCGGAAAGCGCGGTATGCAAGCCGTCGGTGCTCAATAAAAAACGATCTTCGTCGATAACGGAATCGACGCGCGTATCGACCCATTCCAGAGGTTCGGGGGTACCCAGGGACCGGGTCAGAAGATGGCGCAGCGGATGTGACGCCGCCCTTTCCGGGTCGATCTCACCTTCGAAAATCATCTCCTGAACGAATGTGTGGTCGGTTGTCAGACAGGTCATCCGACCGCGCCGCAGCCGATAGACGCGGCTGTCACCGACGTGGGCGATGATGCTTCGATTCTGCGCGATGACCAGGCAGGAAAGGGTGGTTCCCATGTCCACCAGGTCCGCCTCGGCGCGCCCGCTCAGGCGGATAAGCTTGTCGGTTCGCAATATGCCGGCGACCAGGTGCCCCCGGATGAAATCGGGGTTCTGTAACGGATGTTCGGATATCTTCCGCTGGTAGTACCCGACAAGGCCCTGACAGGCCAGGCGGCTGGCCAGGTCACCGCCTTTGTGGCCGCCCATTCCATCGGCGATGGCGAAGAGACGATCGGAGGTGGATGATGTCTCCGGAATCCGCACCGCGTCCTCATTGCGTGAGCGCCGCCCGGTGTGGCTCTGCGCCGCATAGGCCAGTATGGGGGAAGCAACGGACAGCATCGCGTACAATTCTTCTCGGATTTATGATCACTACAGGGCTGATTTCAGATACCCGGCCGGCGTCAGCCCTTTACGAAGCGTACGATCCCGCTCTGCTTATCTACGATCAATCTTTGGATCACGGAGCCGTCCTGCTCCACAATCTTAGCGGTGTAGTAGCGTCCCTCGTTTTTCAGCCCTTCGACGGTCTGATGCCGACCGATTCGCTCATTCAGTTGATGCTCGATCACGAGTACGGCCGTACCGGTCCCCATGCCCTCCACAATCGCACGCAGTTTGTCCGTATCTTCCGTGTGCCGGCCGACGGAAAGTTCGTGGGTTTTCTCCCGGAGAAATTCCATAATGCGTTTTTTGGGATTCATCGCTTCCTTCCTCTCTGCCGGAGTGCTGCACAGCGCCCTGTGCATAAATAAGGTAAAGGTATCGGGTGCTCAGTTCATCGAGAATCATGGCGCAAGGCCGGCGGATTTCCCGCCGGCCTGTGACTGCTTAGTTCAAGCCTTTCTCGGTGGAGCTTTCGATGGTTTTTCGAATGTCCGGCGCATCGTTTTCGGCGCCGGAGAAATATGAACGCGCAGTCTGGTCATCGCGCTCCGTGAAGGTGGCCGGGCCGCCGCCATTCTCCTTCGAGCTTTCGATGGTTCTGTGGATGTCATAATCCTCAGGCCCGAAGTAGCTGCGCACATCGTGTGTTCCCGCCGCCCGATCTTCGCGGGCGGTGTCGGGCAGACCGCGCTCGGTCGAACTCTGAACGGCCGCTTCGATCGGAGAAAGACCGCTACGTTCTGCGGCCAGGGCCTGGCCGGACACAAAGAGAACACTGAGAACGGTGAGGGTAACGAGCAGTTGACGTTTCATTTTGATCTCCTTTCAGATCAGGTGAGTGTGGTGCATCAAAATGCTGAAAACCGATTTTGCAACCGACATGCCAAGGTGGCCTGCAACGATAAATACAGTAGAAACAATACGATTTCATCAATGCGCGGCCGAGATGGAGGCGCGCAAGAATTGATCAGCGTCCTCTACTTTTCGCTTCATCTGCGAAATAATTTCGCAGTCTCCAGACCTGAGGTAAGCACCACCGGGCCCATCATCGATCGGGACAACCCGGAACGCAAGGGCCTGCGGATCGGCTGCGGGCGCCGATTGCATCGTTTCAGGCGCCGGACATCGGCGTGCATTCCTACGGATCGCTTCCGGGTACCCGTCAAGTTCACTGCCCTGGGCACTTCCAAACCATAGTACGCCTGCCGTCCACGGCTGCAGGGCAATACGGCACATCATTTGCAGAACGTGCACCGGAAGTAAATCGGCGAATGCAATCCAGCCAGGCGAGCGAACGCTTTGGCAGTCGGAATAAAGAAATGAAGAAAAGGCCGGTGGCCGATTGCCCTTCAGGCGGAAGGGAAACAGGCGTGCTGCGGTATGTCGGGAGCGATATGGCCGTGCATGGACTTGCCTTTGCGGCGGGCCGCCTTACCTTCGAACGAGTACTTTCCAGCAAATCCTATGCCTTCCCGCTCCGCCAGGGGAGTGATCGTGCGCCTTGCATGTTCCGGGTTGTCCTGTGCGCGTATGCCCTTGCGACATGCTCTTCCGCCGCAGGCACACGTCCGGGTAAAGAAGGCGCGCTGAAAGGTGCAATCGAATGTCTCACACCATAAAAGCCTTGGTTTTGATAATCGTTCTGCACTTTCAGCCGGCGGCCGGATGGACGGCAGAACCGGTCCTGATGCTCGACCGGCTGATCGAAGAGGCGCTGGCCGCCAACCCGCAGATCGAAACGGCCCGCCAGCGGGCGGCCGCCGCCCGTCAGCAGGTGCCCCAGGCAGGCGCCCTGGAAGATCCCATGCTGGGCTTCGGAGTCCTCAATGTCCCCGACAACTTCGATCTGGATGCCGAGGACATGACCTCCAAGGAGATAACGCTTTCCCAGCAGGTGCCGTTCATAGGCAAGCGCCGGTTGAGACGCGAGGCGGCCGAACAGATGGCCGAGGCGGCCCGCGAGGAAAGCTCGGATACTGCCAACCAGGTGATCCGTGAGGTCAAATTGGCCTTCTTTGATCTGTCGCATGTCCACCGGGCCACACAAGTCACCCGCCGCAACAAAACCATCCTGGAGGATTTTTCGCGCCTGGCCCAGACGCGCTACAGCGTGGGCGAAGGCATCCAGGAAGACGTGATCCGGGTGCAGGTCGACATCTCGCGCATGGTGGACGAACTTCTGATGCTGGATCAACGCCGCAGGGCGCTGGAAGCCCGGTTGAACATGCTGCGCAACCGTCCCTCGGAGGAGCCCTTGGGGGCACCCGAGGAACTGCCGTTCCAGGCCCGGACCATCGACGTGGAACGGCTGCAGCAGGCTGCCATGCGCACCAGTCCCATGCTCAACGCCCTTGCGCGCGAAACCGACAGCCGGGAAAAGGAGTTCCTGCTGGCCGGCCGCGAGCGCTTCCCGGACTTCAACCTGCGGTTCTCCTACGGCCAGCGGGAGGACCGGCGGGACATGTACAGCGCGATGGTGGAGATGAACCTGCCGGTTTTCGCCCGCTCCAAGCAGAACCGGCAGGTGGACGAGGCCGCGGCCGAGTTGTCGGGCCAGAAGGCCCGTTTGACATCGGCGCGCAACGAGCTCTTCTTCACGATCGCCGATCTGGGCGCCATGGCCGGCCGGCTGGAACGTCAGGTGGAACTCTACCGCACCGGCATCATTCCCCAGACCACGATGCAGATCCAGTCGGCGATGAGTGCCTATACGGTGAACAAGGCTGATTTCATGACCCTTCTGGACAGCCGCATGCGGCTGTACCGCTTCGAACTGGACTACCATCAAGCCGTCACGGAGTACGCCAAAACCATCGCCGCGCTCGAAGCCGCGCTGGGCGCAACTCTCGAAAGCGTACAGGAGTACAGATGAAACGTTATCTCGCAATCATACTGATTCTGATCGCGGCCGGCGCCGTCGTCCGGCTGGCCGTCGGCCAGACCGCGGATCCGCACGCCGGCCATGGAGCCTCCGCCCCGGCGCCCCAAAACGACGCAGCCGCCCCATCCGATTTCGATGAGCTCAAGAACCTGGACGTCGAACAGCTGCAGAAAGAGGGACAGCAGCAGTCCGTGGCGCCGGGCAGCGTGCAGATATCGCCCGAGCGGCAGCAAATGATCGGCGTCAAACTCAGCACGGTCGAAAAACGTCCTTTGAAGAAAATCATACGCACCGTGGGGCGCATCGAATACGACGAAAAACGGGTCGGCACCGTCTCGCCCAAGATCGCCGGCTGGGTGGAAGAGCTGTTCGCCGATTTCACCGGGCGCTTCGTGAAGAAGGGCCAGCCGCTTCTGACGCTCTATAGTCCCGAGCTGGTCTCCACCCAGGAGGAATACCTTCTGGCCCTGCGCGCCCGGCGCAGCTGGGAGAAGAGTCCGTTTCCCGAAATCTCGGAGGGCGGCGACCTGCTGGTCGATTCCACGCGTCGGCGGCTGCAGTTCTGGGACATCAGCCAATCCCAGATCGAGGCCCTCGAAAAGAGCGGTCAGATCCAGCGTGCCTTGACGCTGCACTCTCCGCTGAGCGGCGTGATCCTTGAAAAGATGGTCAACCGGGGCAGTTATGTCGAACCGGGCGCCACGCTGTTCAGAATCGCCGACCTTTCGGTGGTCTGGATGATCGCGGACATTTACGAATATGAACTGCCGCTGATCCGTCTGGGCCAGCAGGCCGAAATCACGCTGGCCTCGCAGGCGGGCGAAGTATTCCGCGGCAAGGCGGTCTACATCTACCCGACCCTCGATGCGCGCACCCGCACTGCCCGCGTGCGCTTCGAGTTCCCCAATCCCGAGGGGCGCCTGAAGCCGGAGATGTATGCCAATGTCTCGATCGCCGTCGATCTGGGGGTGCGCACGGCGGTCCCGGAAAGCGCGGTGATCGAGACCGGCAGCCGCAAGGTAGTGCTGGTCTCACAACAGGCCGGCTTTTTCGAGCCGCGCGATATCGTGACCGGCGCGCAGGCCGACGGGTATTACGAGGTGGTCGAGGGCTTGCGGCCCGACGAGATGGTGGTGAGCAGCGCCAACTTCCTGATCGACTCCGAATCACGCCTCAAAGAGGCCATCGGCGGTGGCGGTGGGCATCAGCACTAAGTTCGTTGTCCGAGCGCTCTTTTGAGTCGGTTGAATTTGATACTGGCCATTCGGAATTAGGAACACACATCATGATTGAGAAGATCATCGCCGCCTGTGCGCGCAACCGCTTCCTGGTCTTTACCGGAGTATTGCTGCTGGTCCTGGGGGGGGTCTACGCCATGCGCAACATTCCCCTGGACGCCCTTCCCGATATCTCGGACGTTCAGGTGATCGTCTATACCCCCTGGGAGGGACGCAGCCCGGACCTGATCGAAGACCAGGTCACCTACCCGATCGTCGCCAGCCTGATCTCCGCGCCCAGGGTCAAGACCGTGCGCGGGCTCTCCGACTTCGGCTTCTCCTACGTATACGTCATTTTCGAAGACGGCACCGACATCTACTGGGCCCGTTCGCGGGTTTTGGAGTATATGCAACAGCTCGGCGGTCGGCTGCCCGAGGGGGCCGTGCCGGTGCTGGGGCCGGATGCCACGGGGGTCGGCTGGGTCTACACCTACGCCCTCACGGACGAGAGCGGGCGCCATGATCTGGCGGAGCTGCGCTCCCTTGAGGACTGGTATCTGCGCTACGCCCTGGCCAGTGTCGAGGGCGTGGCCGAAGTGGCCAGCATCGGCGGCTTCGTGAAGCAGTACCAGGTCAACATCGATCCCAACCGGCTCTCGGCCTACAATATCTCGATACGCGACGTGATCAACCGCATCCAGATGTCCAACAACGACGTGGAGGGCCGCCTGCTGGAATTCAGCGGCCGCGAATACATGGTGCGCGGCCTGGGGTACCTGAAATCGGTGGAGGATATCGGCAAAATCGCGATCGCCAACCAGGGCGGCACGCCGATCCTGCTGCGCGACGTGGCCCACGTGGGGCTGGGGCCCGATATCCGGCGGGGCATCGTGGAACTGGACGGGCTGGGCGAAGTGGCCGGGGGCGTGGTGGTGATCCGCTTCGGCGAGAACGCCCTTTCGGTGATCAATGCAGTCAAAGCCAAAATCGCCGAAATCACCCCCGGCCTGCCCGAGGGCATCCGGATCGTGCCCACCTACGACCGCTCGGAACTGATCCGCCAGTCGATCCGCAATCTGCAGAAGACCCTGCTGGAAGAAATCGTCGTGGTCAGCGTCGTGGTGATCGTCTTCCTGATGCACTTCCGTTCGGCCCTGGTGCCGATCTTCGCGCTGCCGATCGCCCTGATCATCTCCTTCATTCCGATGTACTTCTTTAGAATCTCCTCCAACATCATGAGTCTGGGGGGCCTGGCGCTCTCCATCGGGGTGCTGGTGGACGCCTCGATCGTCATGGTGGAAAACGGCTACCGTCGGCTTTCCGAAGGCAGCGACGAGGACCGCCGCAACGGCGCGGCCACGATCGTCAAGGCCTGCCAGCAGGTCGGCCGCGGCATATTCTTCGCCCTGATCATCATCATCATCTCCTTCGTGCCGGTTTTCATGCTCGAGGCCCAGGAAGGACGCCTGTTCCGGCCCCTGGCCTTTTCCAAGACCTTCGCCATGGCCACCTCTTCCCTTCTGGCCATCACCCTGGTGCCGCTGCTGATGATCCTCTTCCTGCGCGGCAAGCGCCTGAAGCCGGAAGAGAAGAACCCCCTGTCGCGCCTGTTAAAAAAAATCTATCTACCCATTTTGACCTGGTCCCTGCGCTTCAAGAAAACCGCCATTGCCATCAACTTCCTCTTCATCCCGCTGGCTGTTTTTCTGGCCCTGCGCATCGGCAGCGAGTTCATGCCGCCGCTCTACGAAGGCACCATCTTCTACATGCCGGTGACCAATCCCGGCATCTCGGTCACCGAGGCCCAGAAGCTTCTGGCCGTCCAGGACCGCATTCTCAAGTCCTTTCCGGAAGTGGCTACGGTCTACGGCAAGGCTGGTCGGGCGGAAACCTCCACCGATCCGGCACCCTTCAGCATGATGGAGACCACCGTGCAATTGAAGCCGCGCGACGCGTGGCGCAAGGTGGCCCGCGAATATGCCTTTGTGCCGGAATGGCTGCGCCCGGCGGCGCGGCGCATTTTCGGCGCCGAGCGCACGCTGCGTTATGAAGAACTGGTGGAGGAGATGGACCGGCGGATGCAGTTTCCGGGCATGCAGAATGCCTGGACCCAGCCCATCCGCGCCCGCATCGACATGCTCAGCACGGGCATCCGCACGCCGGTGGGCATCAAGGTCTTCGGTCCGGACCTCAACACCATTCAGGATATCGGGATCTCGATCGAAAACATCCTCAAAGGGGTGGGCGGCACCCGCAGCGTGTATGCCGAACGGGTGGCCGGCGGCTATTTTACCGACATCCGCATCGACCGCGATGCCATCGCCCGCTACGGCCTGACCGTAGGAGAGGTCCAGGAAGTGATCCAGTCCGCCCTAGGGGGCATGAATATCACCCGCACCATCGAAGGCCGCGAACGCTACCCGGTGAACATCCGCTATATGCGCGAACTGCGCGACGACATCGAAGAAATCAAGCGCATCCTGGTGCCGGTCGATATGCAGAGCGCCGGCGCCATGAATGCCGCGGCCCCCGCGGAGCCCCGCATGGCCCACATTCCGCTGGCCCAGCTGGCCGACATCAGCATGACCACGGGGCCGGCCATGATCCGCGACGAAGACGCCCAGCTGGCCGGCTATGTCTTCATCGACGTGACCGGGCGCGACGTGGGCGGCTACGTCGAGGAAGCCAAGCAGGCCATCGCCGAAAAACTGCACCTGCCCGCCGGCTACTTCCTGACCTGGAGCGGCCAGTACGAATACCAGCTGAGGGCCAAGGAGCGCCTTAAAATCGTCATGCCGATCGTCTTCTTCGTGATCTTCATCCTGCTTTTCATGACCTTTCATTCCGTTTCGGAATCGATCGTCCTGATGCTGGCCGTGCTCTACGCCATGACCGGAGGGGTGATCCTGCAATATATCCTGGGCTACAACTTCAGCGTGGCGGTGTGGGTGGGCTATATCGCCTTGTACGGCATCGCCGTGGAGACCGGCGTGGTGATGATCATCTACCTGCACGAGGCCCTGGACAAGCGCCTGCGCAGCGGGCCGGTCAGCCAGGCCGACATCCGGGAAGCCGCGGTCGAGGGCTCCGTGCTGCGCCTGCGGCCCAAAATCATGACCGTGGGGACCACCCTGATCGGCCTGCTGCCCATCATGTGGTCGGCCGGCGTGGGCGCCGACGTGATGAAGCCGATCGCCGCCCCCATCATCGGCGGACTGATCACTTCCACCATTCATGTGCTGATCATCACGCCGGTGATTTTCGCCATGCTCAAGTCGCGGGCGTTGAAGAAGGGCCGGCTCAAGGCGTCCGAAATGAGCCATTGATATGGTGGAGAAGAAGCAAAAGGTTTCCACCACAGAGGACTCAGAGGACACAGAGAAAAAGGTACCTCTGTGCTCTCTGTGTCCTCTGTGGTGATTCTTGATATTGACGAAAGAACAAATCGAGGAGGGAACATGTCCAAAAAAAGATATATCGCATTTGGATTGATAATGACTTTACTGCTGGCCGGCCTGGCCTATGCCCAGGGCCAGCACGACCACGGCGGTTCGGGTGGTTCGACGCACGACATGGGCAGCATGCCCACCCAGGATGTCCTGGTGGAGGGCGCGGTGGTCGGCTTTGCCGTGATGGCCAATCCCGAGCACCTGAAAATGCTGCGCGACATGAAGATGAAGGAAGATATCGAGCCCGGCACCACCCACAATATCACCATAACGCTCAAGGATCAGCAATCCGGGCAGCCGATCACCGGCGCCACGGTCAGCCTGCGGGTCGTTGACCCGGGCGGGAAAGATCAGATCAAAACCTTGAAATTCGAACCTTCCATGAACAGCTACGACGCCTACTTCAACATGCCGGACAAAGGCCGCTACCAGATCCTGATGCTGGCCAGATACGGCGAACAGAAGAAGACCGCCGGTATTTATCACGAGGTCCACTGAGTGCGCGGGCGCTTGCCGGGAAGCGCGCCCGTTTCCGGAGCCCGGACCAAATCCGATTTCGATTGGGATCAGCTGGCTTCAGCTTTTCCGGATCGGCGCGCAATTAAATAATCTTGCTCCACCCGACGGGTTAAAACAGGCGTATGTAAACGTCCCCTGGGATCATGTTCTGCTCATTTTCCGCCGAAGTACCAGGCATTCAGGGAGTGCTGGAAAGCCAGGGTGACGCGCAAATCGGGGCTGTCTTCACCCACGCCCACGCCGACGCCGGCGGCGATCACGGTCAGGGGCGTGAGCTGGTAACGGAGGCCGGCCTCGACCAGGTTGATGTCGATGTCTTCTTCTTTTTCCTGTTCGCGCACAACATCCAGGACCAGGATGGTATCGGCGTTCAGCAGGTGGTCGTAGCCCAGGATGAATTTGAAATGTTTCGGCGCTCGTCATCGGCCGCATCGTCGTTGTTCATCCAGTCGACGTTCAGGTGCAGCCTGTGCCATTGGGCGGTCCGCCCGATCGTCTTGGACAGGATCAGCTTGGCCGTCGTGTCGATCCCTTCCGGTTCGTCGCCCACCGGGAAATCGGCTTTCCCGGCCAGCGCGACTGCCGGAAAGCAAAACCCTTCCTGGTTGAAGTTGTAGAACAGCTCGACCCCGATGGTCTTGAATTCGTCTTCTTCAACGGCTTGGCCGAATTCATAGGGGGCGTCTACGGAGAGCTGGGTATTCAGCCACAAGCCGTACTCCAGCCGCGGTTCGATCAGAAATTTATCTTCACCTTCCTCGGTGCGCTCCCAGCGGGCGAGTCCCTGGATCTCGGTATTCCGGTACTTGGTCGGCATTGCATCGGTCAATTCGGTCGGCAGCCCTTCCTCCAGATTGATGTGATCTGCGGCCGATGCGTCTGTGGGCATAAACGCCACCGCAAACCAAAACGCCGGAATCAGGATGGCATGTAATCTGATTTTCATCGACTCCTCCTTCGGGTTCGCATCTCAGGGCTTGAATTGGGATTTATTCTGTACTTCCATTTGCCGCCAACCGGCCTGCCGGATCGCTTCGGGAAAGGCCGGCATTTTCGGCTCGCGGTTCATGGGCCAGGGATCGACGTCGGAAATCTCTCCCCACTTTCTTTGCCATCCGGCAAGCATCGCATCGATCATTTTTTTCGGCGTGGCGCCCGGCGCCATGGCCTCCGGCATCATCTGCATGCGGGGCATCATCTGTTTCATCGCCTGGTTCAGCGATCCCGGGATCTCTCCATCCTGCATACCGGGAGCAAGTTTCATCCGGAACTGCTCCATCATCCGACCTTTCATCTCCTCGTCCATGCCGCCCGGCATCATCAGGGGCATCATCTCTTCCATCATTTCCATCATGATGCGGTTCATTTCCCCCTCGGCGCCCTGCATCCAATCCTCGTAGACTCTCGGGTCCATATCCGGGTATGGGATATTGAACTTGCGCGCGAGCTTCTCGTCTCCGGGCTGATCGCTCATGGCCTCGATCACGCGCTTCAACTCCGCGGCTTTCTCCTCGGGCGTCCACTCCGGATAGGCCAGGATGTCGTAGGCGATGCCGTGCAGCATGTGCAGGTTGTCGAAGATGTTTGCCGACTCCGGCGAAAAACGCGAGTAACGCGGCATCACCTCGCGGCTGAGCAGCATCCTCAAGGGACGTTTTTTAAGTACCTGCGAGTAGTACGTCGAATCTGTCTGATTGACCATGGTCGCCTGCTCGTCGTCGTTGCCCCCCAGCATCATGGCCTCGTAGATGACCGGATGCCACCAGTGCGCAGCATAAAAGTAGTTGTTGGACTCCGGATAATTATTTCGGAACAGGCTGAAATACGGCTTCATCATCACGCCGGCGCGCCGCATGGTCACGTCCAGGGGCGCCGGACTGCGCGGGATGTCGAGCTTTTCCAGGTAATAGGCCACCGCCCGGTCGGTCCAGCGCTGCTTTTCGGACCAGGGGGTATTTTTATCCGAAAGAATGTCGTAGGTCTGTTCGTGGTGCATGTGGGTCCAGTCGATCGCCCGATACAGGTCGAAGATGAACCGTCCCGCGTATGGGCCGAACATCTCCATGGTCGGTTCGGTGCGCGGAGGGTTGAACGTGGCCTGCATGAACTCGGCATCGGTTTCCATATCGACGGCGGCATGCTCGCCGAAGGGGGAAAGCTGCAGGACATCATGCTGGACGGCATGCGCGATGTGGATGGAGGCCGAGATTCGATAGGCGGCATTGTGACGATAGAAGAAAGCGAGATTGTACGGGCCCCTCAAGTGCCCCACCATGTCGCGCTGATCCAGGGCGCCCGCAGGCATCGCCGCCGCCACCCACAATCCAGCGGTAATCCATAATATCTTCTTGAGATTCATGTCTGCTTTGCTCCTTGGCCGCCGAATCCTGACGGCACCGTAAAAAGTCCAATCTGTGTTGCGTTTCATCCCGTTGTCCCTGCGGCGTACTGCAGTACCATCGGGACCGGGATTCGCGGCGCCTTGATCTTGAACTTTTTTCGGCGCCGTCCGTTCTGAGACTTGTTACGAACTTCGGGTCCTCGTCGCGCGGAATTCAGAGGAGTTCATCGGCTGGGGGACATCTTCTGTTGCATGGCGATGGGGCGTGTGCCGGGGACAACGTTCACACTCTTTCACGGTAGAAGGACATCGGCAATTGCTCCAATGGGGGATTGCCTCCATAAATTTCGATGCAGAACCCTATTCGGACTGCCGGGGTGCCAGACTGGCGCGTACCGCCTGAACCAGCTCGGACGGCGGGCAGCTTTTGGTGCGGAAGTCGACCGCCCCCGCGCCCATGATCAGGTCGCGCGCTCGGTCGTCGTGCATGGAAAGGCCGATGATGCGGATATGCGGATGGCTGCGGGAGATGATCCCCGTGGCTTCGATCCCGTTGACCTCAGGCATGCTGATATCCATCAGGATGACATGGGGTGAAAGCGTGCGGGCAAGTTCGATGGCCTCCCGCCCGTTGGCGGCCTGACCGACCACCTGAATGTCCGGTTCCCTCGCCAGCAGCCGAGCCACGCCGGCCCGGAACAGCGCGTGATCGTCGGCCAGCACCACGCGGATGTTCCGGCTTCCTGGCCCCGGCAAGGCCTCGTCCGCCAAGCCCTTCTCCATATCTTGCAGGCGGGCGGATGCCTGCAGGCTCCGGGGCACCCGCAGCCTGAACGTACCCCCTCTTCCCGGAGCGCTTTCGATTTCAAGGGCGCCGCCGACCAGTTTGAGCCGTTCGAAAATCGTGAACAGCCCGAACCCGGCGGCATCGCCGCCGGAGGGCTTGAGCGCACCCGGGTCGAACCCCGCGCCCTCATCCCGCACGATGATGGTGAGCGCATCGGTCTGCGCCATGTGCACGTGCGCCTTGTTCACGCGGCTGTGTTTGGCGGCGTTGAACAGCAGTTCGCGCACCGACTCGAACAGCAGGATGCGGATATCTTCCACCGGTTCGTCGATCGATTCCAGGTCCAATTCGACTTCGAAACCATGCTTTTCACGCATCCAGCGCCGCAGCCAATGCAATCCGGCGTTCAACCCGCCGTCATGCAGGATCGGCGGGCTCAATTCCACGGTCAGCGAGCGCGAGATTTTCAACGCATCGCTCAGAATCATTTCAACCGCATGGGCGGCTTCGCGCACGCCCTGGTCCGCCGTCTGTTCGCGGATGCCGCCCACCTGCATCTTGGCCGCGGCCAGGTACTGCTGCAGGCCGTCATGCAGCAGGATCGAGAATCGTTTGCGCTCGCGCTGCTCGGTCATGGTCAGCTCGCCCGTCAGCGCCCTCAATCGCTGCGCCTGGCGATCCAAAAGCACGTTGGTCGACCGGATCTGTTCGAGCGTGCGGGTCAATTCAGCGGTGCGTTCACGGATTTTCGCCTCGAGTTCTTCATGCGCGATCCTGCGCTCGGTGATGTCGGTCTCCGAACCGGCCATGCGCACGATCCGCCCGGCTGCATCGCGCCTGGCAAGCCCCCGGTCGTTGATCCACTTCCAGCTTCCATCCGTGCACCGAATGCGGTACTCTTCGGCAAAAAAGGGCGTGCGGCCCTCGAAATGCGCCTGCACGGCCGCCATCACGCGCGGCTCATCCTCCGGATGAATTCGGCGGCGCCATTCTTCTACGCTGTCGTCGATTTCGTGTTCCGCCAACCCGCGCAACGCTTTCCACTGTGTCGAATAAAAGACCCGCCGGTTCGGCACGTCCCAGTCCCAGATGGCCGCATTGGCGCCTTCGACCACCAGCTGGTAGCGTTCCACGCTCTCCTGCAGCGCCGCCTCCATCTGTTTGCGTGCCGTGATGTCGCGGACGATCGATACCGCCCTGGATCGGCCCTGATGTTCGAAAAAGCGCGTGCTGATTTCGACCGTGATCGCTGCGCCGTTCTTTGCGCTCAGCCGCGCCTCATACCGGTGCGACGGGTTGGGGCCCGCTGCATGTGAGGCTGCGCCGGCTGCGGTTCCGCTCCCGGCGGACAGAAGGCTGGCTGGTGACAGTTTCAGGAATTCCTCGGCAGTGTGGCCCAGCAGGCGGCACATGGCCGGGTTGACCTGCAGGAAGCGCCCCGGACGTTGCGGATTCGGCGGCTCATAGACGACGATGCCGTCGGCGGCCAGATCCAGCAGATGGGTGTAATCCTGCCGGGCCTCGCTGAGCTGTGATTCGAGGGTCACTTCCAGGGCGCCGCTTTCGCGCACTGCGGCTACGGCCGCAATCAGCATATATATGCCGCCCAGGTACTGCGCCGCCCGGCCGCTCCAGCCCAGGAGGCTGCCGTAGGCCGTCTGGATCATGATGCCCAGAATGCCGGTGGCGATCAGCAGCAACCCCAACGCATACCAAATGTTGAACGCCTGTATCGAACGGCAACGGGGTTTTCCAAGGATTATCGCACTGACAATGAACATGACGATCGCCGCTCCGAGGACAAAGTGGCGCAGCGGCGTTCCGCCCTCGTCCTGGATGAAAAAGGTCGGCGCCCAGCGCGCGTGCGCGGCCAGAACGATCAGGGCGACGGCCCCCAGTGCGGCGGCGTAGGCCGCCCCCAGCCAGACGTCCCGTGCCGCCATCCTCGCCCCCCTGCGCAACGAAAGCAGCGCGCTGGCGAGATGGCAGGCGGCCGAAAGCCAGACACAGGAATTATGGATCGTCACGATCAGGTTGGGATCATTTCCGCCGAGCACCATGGAGATGGTTCCGGAGGCACTCCAGACCAGGACCCCGCAACCCAGCATCAGCAGGGCCGGGTCTCCCTGGATGATGAAGCCGCGCGCCGATAAGTAGGCGATGAACAGGGTGTTCAGGGTAATGAAAAGAAAATTGAGGAGCAGCGTCAGTCGGTGCGCCGGATAGGAGGTCCGCAGGTCTGCAGTCCCCAGAACAATCATCAGGACGAGCAGCAGCGCAATCGGCAGGGCGGCAGGCCAATACTTCCTGGCAACCGCCGGCAGCGTGTCCGGGCGGGAATCGGTTTCAACTGCGTGTCCATACGCCGGAAGGTTTGCCATATGAATGCCCTCTTGCGGAGAGAACGCGGGGCGCATGCACCCGGGATGGAAATGCCCTGCCGATAGTTGATTAACAGCTTGGATATGAAATTTAAAGCAGGAAAAACGGTTCAACGCGCTGTCACGCGCGGATTGGGCCAGGCCAGTTCGAAACCCAGCACGCCGCTCAGCAGGCGCTGGAAATCGGCGAGATGAGCGGGCGTGTGGCGCACCTGGCGGGGTGTGAGTTTTCGATCCAGGCAGAAGGCCGCCAATGCCCCGGCCGCTTCGCCGATGGTCCATTCGACCGGGTGCAGCCGAAAGCACCCGTTGGTGATGTGCGTCACCCCGGCGTTCTTGCAGGCGGGCAGGAGGTTTTCCATGCGGATCGGAATCAAGGCCCCCAACGGAATCTGAAAAGGCCAGCTGCCGATGTCGACATAGGTGTGCAACCGCGTGCTGGGATGCAGATCGATGCGATAGCTTCCGATGCCGACACTGTCGTGAAACACCTCGGCGCCTTGCAGCGGCTTGCGGGCCTCGACGCCCACATGCTGTTCGAGCACCGTGAATTCGGCGCGGATGCGTCGGCTTTCGCGCACGTAGATGTGCTTGGCCAGCCCGTCGGCCGTACCCGTCACATCGTTGCGCAGGCGCAGCCCGGGGTATCCGTAGCCCTTGTCCAGCCGCGGGGCCTCGGTCTGCATCCAGTAGAGAAAAGAGAGACTCAACTGGCGCGCGCCTTCCAGGTTGCGTTCCCGGTCCGCGTCCGACACCCCCAGGAGCGGGCCGAGCCAGTAGTCGTTCTGGGGCCAGTTCACCAGGGTGACGTCGCTGGCATACATCCCCTTCGGACAGTGGCCGCGGTAGAAAATGCGCCGAAAATGCCACAGGTCGTTGACATCCTCGTCGGTGGGGCCTTCGAAGATCGCCTGGCGGCGGAGATCGAGCGTGGTCGGGTCGATGAACACCCAGCCCAGCTGCGGTTCGGGCCAGAAGTCGGCTTTGTAAGCACGCCAGAATTCGTAATCGCGCGGCTTTTCGATGGTATGATCCTCGCCGGGCAGATAGTCCAGCGCAAAGCACCAGGTCACGGCCTGCTGGTCGAGCGGATCGGCGTCGCCCGCGAGGGCATGCGGCTCGCCGGTTTCGGCCTGGCTTTCGGCGCCGATCAGATGTTCGACCCCGGCCATGGGCAGCAGATCGCCCAGTTCTGTGGCATCCAGAATATACGGCGCCTCGATCCGGGTGATGTCCTGGGTGAAGACGCTTTGCAGCGTCACCGCGCGCGCATGGTCGCCGACGACTTCCACCCCCACCGGCCGATGGCGCAGTATGATGTCCAGCTGGCGACTGGCCAGATAGGGTGCCAGAAGTTCGTGAAGCACCGCCAGCGCCACGCGCGGGTCGTGGCAAAGCCCGCTGACATTGCCCTTGCCCGGGTTCAGGCGGGGATCGAAGCGCGCCTCGGGCAGGAGCGGGTAATTGCAACGGTAGTAGTCGCGGATGCCTTCGCGCAGGCGATGGTACGTGGCGGTCCGGCCGGTGCCCTCGATCCAGGGGTGTTCGTCCGGCGGGACCGCCTGTGCGGTGAGCTGACCGCCGATCCAATCCAGAACCTCGGTCATGATCACCTTTTTGCCCAGGCGCAGTGCCGAAAGGGCGCCGGCGATCCCCCCCAGCCCGCCGCCCACGATCAACACCTCGGTTTTATACGCTTTGTCCATAACCCATGAAATATCCTGAAATGAGTTGAAAGGTGAAAGCTGAAAGGGAAGGAATGGGATCGATATTAGATCAATTTCTAATCGATCCGATCCTTGCTTTCACCTTTCAACTTTCACCTTTCAATTTGACAGAATCGTGAAAAGTATTCTTAGACTACAGAGGCCACGGAGATCACAGAAGAATAATCTGTACTTTTAATCCATATCTCTGTGCTCTCTGTGTCCTCTGTGGTCATTCGGCCTTTTTTACGATCCATCAACTTTCATCTTTCCCGCTTTCAACTTATTCTTCAGCAGCCCCACCGCCAATTCATTGTTCTCCAGCGCCCGAGGCTTCAGTTCGGCGAGCGCTTCGCGGATGCGGGCGCTCAGCTCCTCGCGCATGCTCCAGGCGCGGTCGATGCGGGCGATCAGCTGTCCGGCGCTGACATGCCCCAGTCCGATCGCCTCGATGCGCAGACCTTCCAGGAAGCCGGTCACCTTGGTGGCGTACGGCAGCCCCACCATGGGAATGCCCGCCAGGGCGGCGAACACCAGAAAATGCAGCCGCATGCCCACCGCGAATTGAAAGCGCGTCAGAAGCGATATCAGCTGGCCCGGCGTATAGTCGCGCCGCAGAACGCTGGCCCGCTGGGCATGGCTCATCCGGGCCACCACGCCGTGACTGTGCTGAACGTCGAAGCGGCGCCGCTCCAGCGGGAAGAAAACCACCTCCGCGTCCAACCTGTCGACCAGGAAATCAGCGGCATTGGCCACCAGGCGATGATAATGCTCAACATCCAGATCGGGTGCCGCAGGGCCCAGTTCCCGTACGGATAAGCCGATCAGGCGCGCCTGAGGATCGAACGCCTCGAAGCGCATCACCTCATCATCGCTGAGCGGTTCGGGTTCGCTCAACACCGCCGGGTCGGCCGTGAGATGAATGTCCCGCGTCACCCCGATTTCCTCGAAAAGCTGCAGGCTGTGGCGGTCGCGCACCGATATGACCGCCGCCTGGTTCAAGGCGTCGCGCACCTTCCTGCGGATCCCCTGCTCGGTCAGCGGCCCGCCGCTCACGGCATAAACCATCACCGGCGTCCCGGCCTCATGCGCCAGGTTGACCTCGCGCAGGTAAGTTTCGGCTTCGGCGTCGTACAGGATGCCCCCGCCGCCCAGGATCAGCAGATCGAGGCCGCGCACGATTTCCATCGCTTCGCGCCGCGACATCTCGCGCGCCGGAACGGCATGTTCGACCCGATGGCGCCTGCGGGTGTCCTCCGCGTCGCGTGAAAAAACCGTGATCTCTACCGTAAGGGCACGGCGCAGCTGGGCGATGATGGCCTGCAGAATGGCCTCGTCCCCAAGATTGAGCCCGCCGTAGGAACCCGATATGCCGACCTTCACGGTCGGTTGTGCTTGAACCATGATCCGCTCCGATCACCCTCTTTGCTTTTTCAGCGCCTCCAGGAGCTGCGTGTATTTCTCGTGAATCATCCGGCTGTCGAAATCCCGGAATTGGGAGAGAAGCGCCTGGTCTTCGGATTCGGAAAGATAGCGCTGCCCGGCCGGAAAGAATTTTCGATCTTCTTTTTCGATATGGCCCGGGTAAAATGATGCGATGGCGCGCAGTTTCTCCACGATTACAGGCAGGGCCGTCTTATCCCCAGACCGGTAGCGGGTGTTGGCTTCCACCAGGGCCTGCGTGGTCTGCCGCCCGAAAACGTGCTCCTGCACCAACTCTTCCATTAACTTGCGGTCGGCTTCCGACATCGGTTTGGCGGCGAGAAGCTTGAAATACATCTCTTCTTCCTTGCCGTGGTGGGTCGCATCGGCATAGGTGCGGATAAAATCCACAGCGTCGTCGATCATGCCGGGATCCGCCCGGCCGGTGCGTTCGATGGTTTCGGCGAGCGTGCCGATCAGGGCGATCATGCGCTCGATCAAACGGTGTTCGATCATCAAAGGGGCTCTGGATTGCATCGCTATCTCCTGGATCATCGGCCGCTGAAGCCGAATGAATTTCCCATCATCCGGCTCAGCCCGGCTGCACTATTCTTAACCGCACGCAATGGCCCGGGAAATGGTTGCCAGCCCGTATTTTACCACCGGGCCGGAGTGGCCCGCAGGTCCGGGATGGGGGGGTTGGAGGCTTGAAACACGATGTACCGTGTATTCTTTACGCGCGCCGCACTGGTTAGTGTTCGTTGGTGCGGTGCGTATCGAGTGAAAGGGACTGTCATGAACGCGAATCAGCATGCTCCGGACCGCGGCCGGGAGGCGGAACGGCCGCATCAAATACCCCGCAGGGGATGGCGTGACATCGCCGTACGGGTCAAAGACGAACAATCGAACGACAACCTCAGCATCATCGCCGCCGGTTCGGCATTTTATTCGCTGCTGGCGCTCTTTCCCGCGCTGGCCGCCGCCGTTACGATCTACGGACTGGTGGCCGATCCCGCCGGAATCCGGCAGCACCTGCAGGCGGTCGCCGACGTCATTCCCCCGGCAGCCTATAAAATTCTCCAGGACCAACTGGGGCGGATCGCTCAGAAAGCCGAAACGACGCTCGGCATCGGGCTGGCCGTCAGCCTGGCCGCGGCGCTGTGGAGCGCAAACAAAGGCATGAAGGCGCTGATCACCTCCCTGAACATTGTCTACGACGAAAAGGAAAAGCGCGGCTTTATCAAGTTGAACGGCTGGTCCCTGCTGCTCACCTTCTGCGGCATCGTCTTCGCGATTCTGGCCCTTTCGGGCATCGTGGCCCTTCCGGCGCTGATCGACCGGCTGGGTCTTCCGGAAACGATCCGCAATGTCCTCCTGCTGCTGCGCTGGCCGCTGATGGCGTTCATCGGAATTCTCGGGTTGGCGCTGATCTACCGCTATGCACCCGACCGGCAACGACCGCAATGGCAATGGGTGACCTGGGGTTCGGTGCTGGCCACACTCCTGTGGATCGCGACCTCGATCCTATTCTCCTGGTATGTCTCCAATTTCGACAGCTACAACAAAACGTACGGTTCAATGGGCGCCGTGGCGATCCTGATGATGTGGTTCTATCTTTCGGTTTACTTCTTGTTGCTCGGCGGGGAGATCAATGCCGAGATGGAACACCAGACCCGCAAGGACACCACCACCGGCGCCCCGCGGCCCATGGGCCGCCGAGGGGCCCACGCGGCCGATACGCTTGGCGCGGAACACCCGCCCGGGACGCGCAGAGAAGGCAGATAGCGCGGCGAAACGGATGATGCAGCATGCAGCGTCAGAACGTCAGCAATTTAATCCTGGTGGCGCTGGTCCTCCTGATCTCGGCGCTTTTCCTTTCCATGATCCGCGATTTCCTGATGGCGCTCCTGCTGGCGGGCATATTTTCGGCCACGGCCCAACCGGTTTACCGGAAGATCACCCGCCTGCTCGGCCGCCGCCGGAGGATCGCCTCGCTGATCACCCTGCTGCTCTTCTGCGGCGTGGTCCTGATGCCGCTTGTCGGGCTGGTTGGCGTCATCACCACGCAGGCCGTCAAGGTGGGACAGTCGGTCGCCCCCTGGGTGCAGCGCCAGGTCGATCAACCGGCGCCCTTTGCCCAGTATCTGCGCAAGATCCCGTATTATGACGCGTTGACCCCTTATCGCGATGAAATCCTGGGCAAAGCCGGAGATGTGGCCAGCAGAGTCAGCCTGTTTCTGGTCAACAGCCTCTCCGCGGGCGCGCTTGGAACCGTGAATTTCGTCTTCATGTTCTTCGTATTCCTCTATGCCAGCTACTTTCTGCTGATCGACGGCAGGGAGTTGCTCGACCGGATATTGTACTATCTGCCCCTTGAAGAGAGCAGGGAAAAGCGCCTTCTCGAGCGATTCACGTCGGTCACCCGGGCCACGCTCAAGGGAACCGCCGTTATCGGCATCATGCAGGGCGGCCTGGCGGGTCTGGCCTTTGCCGTGGTCGGAATCGAATCGGCCGTATTCTGGGGGACGATCATGGCGGTTCTGTCCATCATTCCCCCTTTTGGTACCGGACTGGTCTGGCTGCCGGCCGCCGTCGTTCTGGCGATCGGGGGCAATTACCTCAAAGCGGTGGGACTGGTATTGTTCTGCGGGCTGGTCGTGGGAACCCTCGACAACCTGCTGCGCCCGCGGCTGGTCGGCAAGGACACCCGGATGCATGATCTACTGGTTTTTTTCAGTACTTTGGGCGGGTTGACATTCTTCGGCCCGATCGGGTTCATCGTCGGACCGATCATCGCCGCCCTGTTCGTGACGGCCTGGCAGATCTATGGTGAAGCGTTCCGCACGGTCCTGCCGAGCGTAACCGGCGATGCGCCGGGTAATGGCGATCGAGAAAAATGATCGATATCAGCGCGCGCCCTTGACGATGAAGCCGCCCGACTTCTGGTCGCGTTCAAGCTCCAGGATGCCCCTGGACTCGGCCTCTTCCAGCAGGGACCCGAAGGAGCGGAAACCGTAATAGGCCTCGTTGAAACCCGGCTTGCGACGCTTGAGCGTCTGCTTGATCATGGACCCCCAGATCTTCTCCTCTTCTCCGCGCTCCTCGAGAAGAGCCTCGTACGTCTCCACGACCAGGTCGAAGGCCTCCTGCTTTTTATCTTCCGGATGCGCCTCCTCCTCCTTGTGGACCCGCGCCGTCTTGCCTTTGCTCTTGGGCCTGGAGGCCCTGGCCTTTCGCCGGCCGCGCTTGACCAGGTCATCGTAATAGATGAATTCATCGCAATTGTTGATCAGAAGATCCGAAGCGGAGTTTTTGACCCCCACCCCGATGACGGTCTTGTTGTTCTCGCGCAGCTTGCTGACCAGCGGGGAGAAGTCGGAATCGCCGCTGATGATGACGAACGTATCGACATGCTCCTTGGTATAGCAAAGGTCCAGGGCGTCGACCACCATGCGGATATCGGCGGAATTCTTGCCGGACTGGCGCACGTGGGGGATTTCGATCAGCTCGAAGGAGGCCTCGTGCATCAGGGACTTGAAGTCCTCATAGCGTGCCCAATCGCAATAGGCCTTCTTGACCACGATATTGCCCTTGAGCAACAGCCGTTCGAGGACGTTGGCGATGTCGAACTCGGCGTACTTGGCATCGCGCACGCCGATGGCGACATTTTCGAAGTCGCAGAAAACCGCCATGATTTTCGTTCCACTCCGATCCTGCATACCCGATTCCTTATCTCCGTGGTTCAAGCGCATCCCTCCGCCGCCCGGCACATCGGTTCGCTAAGGCTAACTACTGTATTTGAGCTTTTAGCAGGCTGTTGAAAAACTTCACCTCAAGCCGTGATGCTGTGTTGCGCGGCTTTCAAAAATACTCACATACTGCGTGTATGCTGCGCTTTTTGAAAGCCGCGCGCCTTGCCTGACGGCTCGATGCTCGTTTTTCAACAGCCTGTTAGATACCCGCATCAAAATGTGATGAATTCGCAAAAAGTGTTTTAAACCACAGAGAGCACAGCGCGGTCACAGAGGAATGATTTGTATTCTAATCCGTTATCTCTGTGTCCTCTGTGGTCATTCCGCCTTTTTTGCGCCTCCATTAAAATTATAGCTTCTCTTTTCGTGAATGGGAATGCAAATTTTCCGCACCGCGCCCCGTCTGTCGGGTGCAGACTCAGTCGGCGTTGCGACGCAGGAAATCGTCCAGCCTTGCAACCGCTTCAGGCATGTCGGCCCGGCCGAATCCGATGCGGAAGTGATTCCGGCGGTCATCGTACACCGAGCCCGGGAGGAGCAGAACGCCGGCCTCGGTGATCAGCCGATCGCAGAAGCGGTCGACCTCGCCGCGTCGCAGGCGCGGAAACGCGATGGGTCCGGCTTTGGGTTTGCGCCATTCGAAACGCGCCGCATGGCGCATGAAGAAGTCGTCCAATATTTGAAGATTGCGCTTGATGATCCCCATGCTGCGCTGCACCAGGGCGCTGCGCTGCTGCAAGGCCAGTTCGGCAAGAAACTCGCTCGGCGCGCTGTTGCAGATCGTCGTGTAATCCTTGAGCATGGCCATGGCATTCAAAATCCGTTCGTTGTGCGTGGCCACCCATCCGATACGCAGGCCGGGCAGGCCGTACGTCTTGGAGAGCACGCCCAGTGAAACCGCCCGGTCGTCGAGATCGCAGGCGGCAGGCAGGCGGTCGGCGGCATCGTATTCGGATTCGCGGTAGACTTCATCGGCAAAGAGGATCAGGCGATGGTCGCGGACGATGCGGACCAGCTTTTCGAAGCGCTCCCCGCTCATCAGGTAGCCGGTGGGATTATGGGGCATGTTGATCACCAGCGCCCGGGTGGTCGGCCGAAGGGCGTTCAGCAGGTCATCCAGATCCCAGTCCCAGCCGGGTGAGGAACGGGCCTGCCATAAGGTCACCGAACAGCCCAGGCCGCGGGCGACCTCGGCCAGCGACTGATACCCCGGCGCCTGCACGATCACGTGATCCCCGCTCTCGAGGGCCGCATGCATGAAGAGGAAAATGGCCTCTTCGGCGCCGCTGTGCACCAGCACCTGGCCGGGCTGGATGGTGGTGTAGATTTTGCTGATTTCGCTGCGCAGGCCGGGTGCGCCCTGGGATTCGGTGTAGCCGAGCCGATGTTCCTTGAACCGTTCCGCGGCGGTCGGCGAAAGCGAAAGGAGTTCGGCGATGGTCATGGATTCACAATCCGAGCTGCACAGCAGATACTCGGTCTTGAACTCATGGCGCGCAAAAAAGCGCTCCAGCTTGAAAGGAGGCAACCGCATGCACCCTCCCGCAGTGGCCGGTTTTGGGAAATGCCGGCCAACTCAATATACCCGCACTGCCCATCCTGCAACAGGAACCTCTGAAAAACACGATTTGCCCGGTTTTTCAAGGCTCAAGATCGCCTGCGCAAAGCCGATATCGTGTATTGAAAATCACCCCCCGCGCTTGGGGAACTTCTTCGGAGTCAATCCTGCTGACAGCGTGAATTCAATAGCCGGAGCGCAAGCCGCTGCCGGTCGAAAGGAGTGCGTCGCATGCGGCGATGGAAGCTTAGAACGCAATTGGGTGTGGGATTCTGCATCGTCTTGGGTTTTGTCTGCGTGGTGGGCGTGGCAGGCCTTGTGGCCCTCGGCAGAACGGTCAAGGCCTCGGACATATATCGCAACATCAACGCGACCCAGGCACTGTTCAGTTCAGCCAAGGAGCAGATCGATCTGTTCATCCTGAACAGCCATCAGGCCGGCCGCGCAGATCAGGACCAGGCCAGGGAACGGGCGCTGAACGATCTGGAACAGTGCCTCCAGTCGATCCGCGCAACGGCCGAGTCCGGGGATCTCGATTCCGAACTGCGAGCCCAGTTCGAGGGGTTTTCCAAAGCCCTGGAGGATTATCGCACCGCTTTCGTCCAGTTCGCGGAGGCCGAAGCGGCGAAGATCAACATCAATGGCGAAATCATGAAGGTCTTCGACGGCTACGAAGAACTGATCCAGAGCGGCGCATTCCGGTACGAAGAAATGCTGCTCAGCGTGCAGGTCGTTCAGGCGGGATTGGCAGCCTATTTCGAGCGCTCCACCGACCAGTACATGGCGCACAACCAAAAGCGCATGCAGCAGTTCGAGGCCGAGATCGCGAGCTGGTATCAAATCATCGAGCGCAGCGATGCGCTCAAGCCGGTGCACGCCGAAATCAAGCAGCGCTACAATCTCCTGGCCGACGGCATGCAGCGGTATTATTCGCGCATTGCGGCCCAAAAGGAACAGCAGCAGCGGATGATTGCCGCCGCCCAGGATTTGAAGTCGGTCTCGGACCGTATCGCGGAGACGCTGGGCGGGAACCTGGAAGAGGTCGAGTCGATCGCCCGCTGGATCATCCTGGCCGCAATCATCAGCGCACTGGGGTTGGGGACGCTATTCGGATGGCTGACCTCCCGCTCGATTACTCAGCCGATCCGTGCGGTCACCGCCGGGCTCAAGGATGTGGCCGAGGGGCAGGGCGATCTGACCAAACGCCTGGACATCGAATCGGGTAATGAAGTGGGTGAACTGGCGTCGTGGTTCAACGTCTTCATCGGCAATATGGAAAACATGATCCGCGAAATCGCTCAGAACGCCGCCCGGCTGAATGCCTCCTCGGGCCAGTTGTTCCGGATCTCCGGTCATCTGTCCGATGCGGCGGCCAGCATGTCGGGGCGATCCAACACGGTGGCCAGCGCGGCCGAGGAGATGAGCAGCACCATGACTTCGGTCGCTTCGGCCAGCGAGCAGGCGGCCACCAATGTGAGCGCGGTGGCCACGGCGGCCGGTGAAATGAACACGACGGTGAATGAAATCGCCGCCAATTCGGCCCGTGCAAGAGAAATCACCGAACAGGCGACCTCGCGCGCCGGCAGCACCTCGCAGCGGGTCAATCAGCTGGGCAGTGCCGCCCTGGCCATCAGCAAGGTCACCGAAGTGATTACGGAAATATCGGAGCAGACCAACCTCCTGGCGCTCAATGCCACCATCGAAGCCGCCAGGGCCGGAGAAGCCGGAAAGGGTTTCGCGGTCGTCGCCAACGAGATCAAGGAGTTGGCGGGACAGACCGCCCGGGCGACCCAGGATATCAAATCCAAGATCGCGGACATCCAGGGTTCAACGTCCCGGACCGTCGTGGAAATCGAAGAAATCACCAAAGTGATCGGAGAAGTGAATGAAACGGTGACGGTCATCGCCACGGCCGTCGAAGAACAGGCGACCATGACGCGTGAAATTGCCGCGAACATCAACGAGGCGGCCAAAGGCATTCAGGAGGTCAACCACAACGTCGTCCAGAGCTCCAACGTATCGAACAGCATCGCCGGCGACATCGGGAAAGTGAGCGGCGATGCGGAGGAGATCTCCGACAACAGCGCGCAGGTCAAAGCGAATGCCGACGATCTGTCCAAGCTCGCCAACCAGCTGAACGCGGTGGTCGGACGATTCAAGTACTGAAGAACGAAACCAAAGCACGCTTTGCAGCAGCGGCCGCACCCATAAGGCGGCGGATCGAAGCGTTGCTTTTCCGCGCTCGCGGCTGCGGCTGCGGCCGCGGTGCTTTCAGGGGGTTTGCCAATGCCGGCCTGCGGTCCTATTGTTGAGTGACGCGGCCCGCTTCGCCCCTCCCCCGAAAATCCGAACGTTCAGGCGCGTACGGGCCTTGCGATCCCTTCGAGGAGGCCCGCGATGCCCAACCGGCTTATCCATGAAAAAAGCCCCTATCTCCTGCAGCACGCCCACAATCCGGTGGACTGGTATCCATGGGGCGATGCGGCGTTTGAAGCGGCACGGCACGCCGGCAAGCCCATCTTCCTCAGCGTGGGCTATGCCACCTGCCACTGGTGCCACGTCATGGAACGTGAAAGCTTCGAGGATCCCGAAGCAGCCGCCGCGCTGAACGCCAGCTTCGTCTGCATCAAGGTGGACCGCGAGGAACGTCCCGATATCGACGCGGTCTACATGGCCGCCTGCCATATGCTCACCGGCAGCGGCGGCTGGCCGCTCAGCATCGCGATGACCGCCGAGCGCAAACCCTTTTTCGCCGCCACGTACCTGCCAAGGGAAAGCCGGCTCGGACGCCTGGGCGTGATCGATCTCTGCCGCCGCCTCGGCGCCATCGCCCGCAACGAACCCGCGCGGGTCGACGAAAGCGCCGAAACCATCACGGGGCACCTGGAGGACGCCTTTCAATTCGAATCCCATGCGGCGCAGCGGCCCGAATCCGGACTGCTGGACGATACCGCGCAAACGATCGCGGAACGCTTCGACGCGCAGTACGGCGGCTTCGAAAGCGCCCCCAAGTTCCCCATGCCGCACCGCCTCGAATTTTTGCTGCGCACGTTCGAACGCAACGGGGATGAACGCCTGCTGCGCATGGCCTGTCAAACGCTCAGGGCCATGCGGCTGGGCGGCATCTGGGACCATGTCGGCTTCGGTTTTCACCGTTACGCCACCGACCGCCAATGGCTTCTGCCCCATTTCGAAAAAATGCTGTACGATCAGGCCTTGCTGGTTCCCGTTTACCTGCGGGCCTTTCGCCTCACCGCCGACCCGCTGTTCGCGCAGACCGTCCGCGAGACGCTGGCGTACATCCAGCGCGACATGACCTCGTCCCAGGGCGGGTTTTACGCGGCCCAGGATGCCGACTCCGAAGGCGAGGAGGGCAAATTCTATGTCTGGCCCCAGGCGGCGTTCGAATCACTGGCGGCTCAGGACCGGGACATTCCCTGGGCGCGCATGTTCAACGTGCAGCCCGGGGGAAATTATGTCGAAGAAGCCACCCGGCGCAAAACCGGAGCCAGTATCCTGCACCTGACACGCTCCCTGGACGAATGGGCCGCCGAATTGAACCGCGCCCCGGCCGATCTGGAGATGGCCTGGGAGCAGTTGCGCGCGAAACTGCTCGCCGTCCGCGCCGAACGCGTGCCGCCGCTGACGGATGACAAAATTCTGACCGACTGGAACGGCCTGATGATCGCCGCCTTTGCCCATGCCGGCCGTCAACTGGGCAATGCGGCCTATCTCGACGCAGCCCGCGCGGCGGGCCGTTTCATATTGTCATCGCTGCGCAGCGGCAGCGGCGAACTGCTGCATCGGCACCGTGAAGGTGAAAGCGCCATCCGCGCCACGGCGAACGATTATGCGTTCCTGATCAGCGGCTTCATCGAACTGGCGCGCGCCACGGGGGAGCCTCCCTGGCACGAAGAAGCCGAGCGGCTGCAGCTGGCCATGAACGCCGCCTTTGCGGATCCTTCGGGCGGCGGTTTTTTCCTGACCGCCGCCGACCAGGCGGATCTTCCGGTCCGCCCCAAGGAGCTTTACGACGGCGCCCTGCCCTCTTCCAATGCCGTGGCATTGGCGAACCTGGTGCACCTGGCAGATCTGACCGGACAGACGCACTGGCGCGAACAGGCCGAATCCATGATCGGCGCCTTCGGTGGATCGGTGCGCCGCCAGCCGCAAGCCTGCACCCGGACGCTCAACGGGTGGGCGCTGCTGCTGGCCGGCGACCGCGGTTGACCGCCCTCTTGGTGATGCCGAATCCAAGCGGCCATGAGGCGACGGATTCCATGTAAAAGGCCCTGACCAGAAGATGCAGCGAACGCAATACGCCGCCAACTTTCCTCTGTGCTCTCGGTGTGCTCTGTGTTAGTAAAATTTGCGGCTCAGCAGCCTATTTTGATGAATCGTACAAAGCAATTTAAACCACAGAGAGCGCAGAGGGCACAGAGAAACACTAATTTATCCTTCAGGATTACGTCTTTACGGCACCCATAGAGACAACAGGAGGTTCGCCGTGGCCAGGGAAATCAGCGCCGCCGAGCTGCGCCGGTATATCGAGGAGCATCACGAGCAGTCATATCGACTGGTGGATGTCCGCCAGCCTGCGGAGTACTCCATCGCCCACATTCCCGGCGCGCTGCTTCTGCCTTTGCCCAGGCTCGTACAGGCGCCGGGCAGTCTTCCGTTCGACAAGGATCTGATCTTTTACTGCCACAGCGGCGGCCGGTCCCAAACCGCGGCGATGCTGGTCGAGGAAGAAGGCGCAGACGGCAGCCGCATTTTCAACCTGGACGGCGGCATCCTGGCCTGGGACGGAACCAGGCTGTCCGATCCGCCGCGCATCGCCCTGTTCGCGGATCAACCGCCGGCCGCGATGCTGGAAACCGCCATGAACCTTGAAAAAGGCGCACTGCGGTTCTACCAGGGCGCCGCCCGCCGGTACGCCGCCCAGCCTTGGAGTGCGCTGCTGGAGCGCCTGGCCCTGGCCGAGACCGGGCATGCGCGAATCGTTTTCGGCTACCTTGGGCAGGCTCTCGAATCGGGTGCCGATTTCGAAGCATTCTTCGACAGGCTCGAAGGCGAAGTCCTCGAAGGCGGCCTGCTGTTGGAAACGGTCCTCGGGGCGCTGCCGCCGCCCGACCGGCGGGCCTGCCTGGCCGTCATCGAAATCGCCCTCCGAATCGAAAACGCGGCCTATGACCTGTACCGCACCATGGCCGGGCGCTGCCGCCCCGAAAGCGCCGCGGAGGCGGCGTTCCTGAATTTGGCAGAATCCGAAAAAACGCACATCCGCATGCTGATCGAATCCATCGACGGATGCGGGAGACCGGAGGCGTAGACTGATCTTTATGCTGCGGCGGCGAAACGCCGGCAAGGCATCGAACCGCGAGGTTGCCTCGCCACGGATTTACAGGTATAGGCCTTGTCGGACTTCCCCACAGGGACATGCCCCTGCGCGACATCACACCATCACCGGACCTGCAAGGCCGATCGAGAAGGCGACCAGGCATGCACGACAAGCTGGAACAGGCCCGCGACCTTCTGCGGTCGGTATTCGGATGCAAAGACTTCATATCCCTTCAGGCGGATGTCATCGCCCATGTGACCGCGCGCCGCGACGCCCTGGTGGTCATGCCCACGGGCGGCGGAAAATCGCTTTGCTATCAAATCCCGGCGCTTTTGTTCGAAGGGCGCACCGTAGTGGTCTCCCCCCTCATCTCGCTGATGAACGATCAACTGCAGCAGTTGCACGAGAACGGCGTCCCCGCGGTCCAGCTGAACAGTACGCTGCCGGCCGCCGAATACCGGCGCAACATGGCGGATGTTGAAAGCGGCAGAGTCAAGCTGCTTTACGTGGCCCCGGAAAGCCTGCTCAAGCAGAATGTGCTGCAATGGCTGTCGCGCATCGAGGTGGACTGCCTGGCCGTCGACGAAGCGCATTGTATTTCCGAGTGGGGACATGACTTCCGGCCCGAGTACCGGCGTCTGGCGGAAGTCCGCCGATGCCTGTCCCGGGCGGTCTGCATCGCCCTGACGGCAACGGCGACGCCCCAGGTCCGCCGGGACATCCAGAGCTG
Source organism: Pseudomonadota bacterium (assembly GCA_023435265.1). Lineage (GTDB taxonomy): Bacteria > Desulfobacterota > Desulfobacteria > Desulfobacterales > Desulfosarcinaceae > UBA2230. The sequence continues at coordinate 15,910 of JAEYRZ010000034.1, read as the reverse complement.
TCTGGGGATCGGCGAGGGAGACGCATTCATCGCCGGGTTCGATCGGTCCAATCTTTTTTTACAGGTGGCACTCAAGCACGACCCGTATCGGCAGGTGCTGCAGGAGATCCGGCGGCACGCGGATCGGCCGGGCATCGTTTACTGCGCGACCCGCAAGCAGGTGGAGCAACTCGCGCAGGCGCTCGACAGGGACGGCATCGCCGCCCTTCCCTATCACGCCGGTCTGCCGGATGAGGACCGGCATCGAAACCAGTCCGCTTTTTCAAGGGACGACGCGCAGGTGATGGTGGCCACCGTCGCCTTCGGAATGGGAATCGACAAAAGCAATATCCGCTTCGTCATCCACTATGATCTTCCCAAGAATATCGAAAGTTATTACCAGGAGATCGGCCGGGCGGGCCGCGACGGGGCGTTCGGCCCGCTGCCTGTTGCTGTATTCCTACGGCGACATTCATAAGGTGAAATTCATGATCGGCCGGATGAGCGAACTCCGCCGGCGCACGGCCGGCCTGCTGCTGGGAGCGATGCTGCGCTACGCCGAAGCCGATGTCTGCCGGCGCCGCGTGCTGCTGGAATATTTCGGCGAGCCATACCGGATGGAAAACTGCGGTATGTGCGACAACTGTCTGGCCGAACCCGGGGAAACCCGGGATCTGAGCCTGCCCGCCCAGAAACTGCTCTCATGCGTCAAGCGCACCGGCGAATCGTTCGGCGTGGAATATATCATCGACGTGCTGCGCGGTGCAAAATCGCAGAAAGTCGCCGCCCGGCGCCACGACCGGCTGTCGACCTACGGCATCGGCACGGAGTACTCCCGCAGGCAATGGCGCCATCTCGCGCGCCAGCTGCTGCAGCATGGGTTCATGGTCCAGGATATGGAATACGGCGGACTGCGCCTGACGACCAAATCGTGGGCGCTCTTCCGGGATCAATGCCGGTTCCGGGGTTCGCTCCCGGAGCAGGAACCCTCGGAAGAAACGAAACCGGGCCCCTCCCGCGAGGCCCGCAGCACCGCCTGCGACCCGGAACTGTTCGCCCTGCTGCGCAAAAAACGCAAGCTGCTGGCCGATGAGGGCGGCGTTCCGCCTTTCGTGATTTTTTCGGACCGCACGCTGATCGAAATGGCCGCCCGGCTGCCTCTGTCGAACGAGGCGCTGCGAACGGTCCACGGCGTCGGCCAGGTCAAGGAGCAGCGCTACGGCGAAGTCTTCCTGGACATCATCCGGCAGTACTGCGGCGCAAAGGGAACCGGCGATCGATAGCACCGCCGTCACTTGAGGCGTTCCCGGCGCAGCATTCGATGGTATCAAACGCTGGAAAAGGCCGCCCGGATGTGGTAGCGCAGGAACATGACCCGACGCACCGCTCCGGAGCCTCCCGCCGTTGCCCCCGGATTCCGCTCTTCGCTACAGGGCGCACTGCTTGCGTGGTACGACCGGCAGCGACGCGACCTGCCCTGGCGCCGCACGCGCGACCCCTACGCCATCTGGCTGTCGGAAGTGATGCTGCAGCAGACGCAGGTGGCGACCGCGGAACCGTACTACCTGCGCTTCATGGCCCGTTATCCGGATATCGCGTCGCTGGCCGGCGCCCCGCTGCAGGAGGTTCTGAAAATGTGGCAGGGGCTGGGCTATTATTCACGCGCGCGCCATCTGCATGAGGCCGCACGGATCATGCGCGATGCATACGCAGGCCGGGTGCCCGACCATTGGGACCACCTCCGCGCGCTGCCGGGCGTCGGCGACTACATCGCCGCGGCCGTGGCCAGCATCGCCTTCGGTGCCCGCCATGCCGTGGTGGACGGCAATGTCAAGCGCGTGCTGGCTCGGCTCTTCACCATCGCCGAACCCATCGACACGCCGTCCGGGCACCGCTGTTTCCAGAAAACCGCGGCGCTGCTGCTCGAGCAAAATCGGCCCGGCGATCACAACCAGGCCCTCATGGAGCTGGGGGCCCTCATCTGCCTGCCCCGCGGGCCCTGGTGCGCCCAGTGCCCGCTGAGCGGCCATTGCCGCGCCCATGCGCAAGGCGTACCCGCCCAGTACCCCAAGCGGCGCCCCAGAGCACCTGTGCCTACTCAACGCGCTGCAACCGTGCTGCTCGGGCGCGACCGCCGCATCCTTGTGGTGCAGCGGCCGGAGCGCGGTCTGCTGGGCGGCCTGTGGGAACTGCCCGGCGCGCCGCTTCCCGCGCCTTCCGCGGACCTCGACACCTTCGAATCCATCCGGGGCCACATCCGGCAGCGATTCGGCCTGCACCCCATGGATATCGAACCGGTCGGAACGGTTCGCCACCGCTATACCCACTTCAAGCTCGAACTGAGCGTCTTTCGGTGCCTGCGCTTTCTGGGACGCCTCCGGCGCAACGGGAATGCGGATGCGCAGTGGGTTCGGGAAGACTGCCTGCACCAGCTGCCGATGCACAAGGCAGCGATCAAGGCATTGACATTGCTTGGGGTCGAATGTGGTTCAGATTTCCGGCCGTGATTTTATTATTCCAAATCCCACAAATCCACCAACACTTAACCCGCCAGGGTAATTGCGTGGTGCTTTAGATCGGGGTCGGTGTCGGGGTCGGTAGCGGTATCGACAAAAGCCCGGTATGGTCCGCTTCCGGAAAGCGGTATTTTGGCGACGCATTCGACGGCGATTGCGGCCCCGACCCGGTGAGGGGCCTGCGGTTCGGCGATGGCCGATCGACTGCTTTCCGACGGCCGGCGGGCAAGGCAAAGGGGCCCCGAACGCAATCTGCGGATGGTCGGTGACGGCTTTGTCGCGGCAATTGCCTTGCCAAATTCAAACATCTGCAATAGAACCCCATCATCATTGCATCTCAACCTCGAGCGGCGGCGCCATGCGACATCGACTGTTCCGATTACTGGCTCTAAGTTGGATCGGCTTCGGCCTGATAACACCCCTTCAGGCCGATACGCAGGCCTACATCCCCGACCTGGGCGGCGGCCGGGTCCTCCGCGTGGCCGCCGATGAATCATTCCGTACCGTTGCCCTCGCGGGCGAGCCCTACGGCGCCGCGGTGACGCCCGACGGCCGGCGTGTCCTGGTCTCCCGTACGGCGGCCGGGAGCGTGGCGGTGATCACCGCCGAAACATTCGAAAGCGCCGGCTCGCAGGTTCACGTCGCTGTCGGATCGGGGCCCCGCGGCGTGGCGGTGACCCCCGACGGTCGGTATGCATTCGTGGCCAACTTCGAGGATGACAGCGTGTCGCAGATCGCCCTTTCATCCATGACGGTGACCGCAACGCACGCGGTGGGCAGTGGACCCTGGGGGGTGGCCGCCTTTTACGACGATGCCGCGGCCACCCATCGGGTCTATGTGGCCAACCACCTGGATAATTCGGTGTCGGTGATCACCACTGAAGCGATCACCCGCATCGAAAATGTGGGCAACGGTCCGCTGGGCCTGGCGCTGACCCCTGACGGGCAGTGGCTTTATGTGGCCAATTACAACGATGACACCGTCGCGGTGATCCGGACCAGCGATCATTCGCTCTTCGATGTCGTCCGCGTGGGCGACGGCCCGTTCGGCGTTGCGGTCGGCATGCAGGGGGAATCGGTATTCGTCAGCAACAGTTTCAGCGACAGCGTATCGGTCATCCGGGTCAGCGACAACCTTATCGAGCGCACCTACGCGGTCGGCTTCCAGCCCATGGGTGTAGCCGCACCGGTGAACGGCGATTACGCCTATGTGGTGAATTCCCGGAGCAACTCGGTGACGCGCATCGGGCACGCCGACGGAACGCTGGATACGATTCTCACGGGAGAACTGAACGCCGCGGTGGCCCTGGGTGCTTTTTTCGGCGGACCACCGCCCGAAGCGCCCGGCGCACTGGCGGCTGTGCCCGACTCGTCCGGCCGTATCCAACTGAGCTGGACCGATCGTTCCAGCGATGAACTCGGCTTTGCCATCGAGCGCCGCAGGGAACCGGATGCTGAATTCGAAGAAATCGCGCGGGTGGGCGCCGACCGCGTCGATTTCAGCGACGGCGGACTGCAGTCGGAGGCCACTTATGTCTACCGGGTGCGGGCCTTCAACGAAACCGGTTTTTCAGCTTACAGCGCCACGGCTCAGGCGACGACCGAGGACAGCGACACTGCTGTCTCCTGGTGTTTTATCGGCACGCTGCTGCACTGACCTCTTTCAACTTTGACGGCGCCGTAAATACCATGTTGGTCCTCCTTTGTTGCATAAGTTCGTCGCAACGCTCTTATTCCAGCGGGACGCAGCAAGCCTTAGTGCTCTGTGGCCCTGATTCGGTTACGTATTAACGATCAGTATAACCACAGAGCGCACAGGGGGTCCTTTTTGGTTTTTCTCTGTGTTCTCTGTGGTGAACCCATACGTCCTAGTAATTAGGCCGGTATGCACTTAGCGGCACTTTAAACCGCTATGGCGTGTCCTTGTGCCCGGATACCCCGGCACACCGGTGTGAAAAGGCAACACACTGGAGCATTTCGGATATCCGTATAAAACCAGCACTTAAAACTGCTGATGAATCCGGGCCCTTTTACGAATTCATAAAAGAAAATATGTACTAAGAATCCGCCTTGGGGGCTTCCAGCCCGAGCAATTGATCGATCTGCTTTTCAAAGGTTTTGACGCGTGCTTCCGGCAGCCAGAAGTCGTACGGGCTGTCCGACGACCTGGCTGCAAAACGGTTTCCGTTCTCCTCCTTCGAAAACAGCGTCAGGCGATGCGCCTGCCCTTCGGTTACGAAGTTCAGCTCCCAGGCCTGTTCCTGCGGATCGCCCGGCTGCTCGATATATCCGTCGCATCTGAGCTGCGACATGGCGCCCAGCAGTTGGTCGACGGCCGCCGCATCGGCCTTGCGGCCGTCCTCGGCCTGCCATTCGACGGGCGGCGGCGGGGAATCCGTTTTTTCCTGTGCCGCTGCGTCCGAGGGGTTTGCGGGTGCGGGCGCCGCTTTGGCCAGCACCGTCGTATGAGCCCCCTTGCGGATCTCGATGCTATTCAGCTTGTCGCGTTCGAAAGCCAGCACCACTTTGTCCCGCAGGCCGTCGAGCGGTTTGTCGAAGGTGTTCTGCAGGCTGCCGCGTGCGTGGTAGACTTTGGGATCGCCCGCAAGTTTGACGAAGGTATGCTGATTGGTGGGGGCCGGGCGGCCGACGTCCAGATCGCGCATTTTTTGGTCGCCCGTATACGCCTGAACATTGATGCGTTTTTCAGCGTTCAGATCGTAGCGCTCGTAGCGCTCCGATTCGGAAACCAGGGCGGTCAGGTTGAGGCTGCTCAACTGATCGAGCATGTTCTTGACCGTGGTTTCATCCGCGCGATACCCATGGGGTTCGATCACCCAGCGGGCATCTTTTTTGACCAGTTCCAGCGTCCCGTCCGGCCGCGCAATGACCAGGCGGTCGATGGCGCCGCTTTCCAGGACCGCCGGCCGCGGCAACTCGAAATGGGTCCGATCACGCGTGCGCAGGCCCAGGTAAAGCGCGAGCGCAACGATGACAGCGATCAGAATCAGGTACTCCTTTTTCATTTTCATGCTGAACCTCTTTGACTTCGTTCCTGCAGCAAGCGGAACATCTCACCCGCGCTCCTGCGGAAGCAATATAATGACCGGTGCAAACACGTGGCGGAACGCGTACCGGAGCGCACAGCGGGGCGTTGGCGGATGAATGATCTCCTCGCTGCGCTCCATGGTGGAATGACTTTACTCTTTACGCCTTCCGTTCATCGATCTTCGCGTCCATCAATTCTGGAACATCAGCTGGATCTGCTTCCGGCGCGCGCGGCGGCGCAGCCAAACCCCGCAGCCGAAGAGCACCACCATAATCGGCAAGCCGATCATGTTGACCGCCTTGATCACTGTTTTCACCAGCGGCTCGGTTTCCTCGAGCGGGTTGAAGCGCTGGACCTTGCTGCGCATGACCGCGATTGCCTCGCGGCCGTTGAGCGCGTCGATCGTATTCAGCACGAACATGGCGTTGGTGCTTTGCCCCTCCTCGTCCAGCAGGTTGTTCTTGAGCAGCTCGGATGAACCCGCGACCAAAATCTTGGCCTGCGGGCTCTGCTCCCGAAAGGCGCCCTGGCCCTCGATCCGGGAAAGATCGGGTTTCTCGGGCGCCTTGGCGGCTTCGGAGGCGTCCGCCCCGGGCTGGCCGCCCGTGGCGCCGTCGGTTTCGTCGGCCGGCGCCGGCTTCTCCGGCATGGGTTTGCCTTTGAAGTAGCTTTCGAAGCTGCCCTCGACCAGATAGGCCAGGGGCTGGCTTTGCATCTCCTTGTCCGAACCGGGCGGCTGCAGGAACATGGGGTTGAGCGTGATGCGCTCGCGGACCTCCCACGACCGACTGGACGAACTGAACAATGCGTGGGCCTTCAGCTTCTGCGCTTCGACGCGCTTTGCATCCAGTTCCAGCGGAGAGATCTTGACCGCCACGAGGCCCTTGATCGACGAAAGGTAATCGAGCTCCCGGTTGATGTTTTCCTGCTGGATGATCGGCGCGAAATAGATCGGCCGCTCCCCGCCGCCCTGCTGCTGCGGCAGGCGCTGGCGGTAGCACTTTTCATCCATTACCAGCGACTTGCGGATACGGACGCCGTAATGCTCGAGGAGCTTCTCCAATCCGGAATCGAAGGGAAGATAGGTGGGCATCTGGTTGGCCATGAACGGCTGCTGTCCGGGTGCTTGCGATTCCTGGAAAGCATCCGTGAAAATGGCCAGGTTTGTGCCGCGCATCAGCGCCTGATCGATCTGGTAGAGCGCCCAATCGGAAAATTTTTCGGTGGGGTTGGCGATCACAAGCGTCTTGAGTCCCGCGGGCACCGCGTCCTCGGACACTTCGATCGACTTCAGGTTGTAGTTCCGGCTGACCAGTTCGTTGAAGCGATCGAGGCTTTCGACCTCGGCCGGCCCGAAGGGCCCCATGCCATGCAGGTTCAGGGTGCCGAAATCGGCCAGGTAGCCCAAATCTTCATTGATGTTGACCAGGCGCTCGAGATTGACGTTGACGATCTCTTCGATCTGCTCCAGGTCGGCCAGCTGATATTGGGTTCCGAAGATCGGCAGACGCATCACATTGAGCAGCGGGATTTCGCGCACCTGCTCTTTGTACTGCAGCAGCATGCCGATGGCGCCTTCCCCGGCGCCGACGCCGGCTTTGGGAATCTCCGGCCAGTTCAGCTTCATGATGTTGTATCTTGCCAGCAGATCATCGCCGTCGGCATCCGTGCTCGGGTCGACATAGCTGAAACTCAGCTTGCCGTAGACTTTCGCGTTGAGCCGCGCGACGATCTCCTTGATTCGCTCCGGATAGGTGTCGAGCGCGGCGATATTCATGTAGGGCGCCACTTTGTACAGCGAAGAGGAGAGAACCAGCTTGACCTGCACATTCTCGCTCAGCCCCAGGAGGGCGCTGACTTTGTTGTTCAATTTCTGGATGGCGGTCGTAATCGTGTATTCCAGGCCGTCCGTCGAGGTGATGGTGGGGATGCGCTCCAGGATGTCGCCGTGAATCAGGACCATGCCCATATAAGCCTGCTTGAACTTGACTTCGTCTTTTTCCACCACCTGGATCTGGACCGGATCGATGCCGTATTCACGGGCCATCTCACGATTGGCGCGCGTATCGTCGCCGATCCCTTCCGTTTCGGGGCTCACGTTATAGAAACGGTAGTTGAAATGCGTATTGCCGTGCAGGGCGTATTCCTTGAGCAGATCCTGCAGGTACAGCTCCGTGTTGTTGTGAGGTGCCGGAAGGTCCTGGGTGAAGAAAACCTTGATGGTCAGCGGCTCGGTCAGCGTGGACACCACCCGGCGGCTGATGCCGGACAGTGAATAAAGCTGATTGGCCGTCAAATCCACTCTTGTAAAGAAGGTGCGCCCGGCCAGGTTCAGCAGTACGATGACGGTCAGGTATAAGCCGAATTTGATATACTTTGCAAAGCTTCTGGATTTCATGGGGTATCCTTCTACTTTTTTTCCTGCATGGAAAGATGGGTCGCATAGAGGCCGAGGAAGATGACGCTCGCGAAATAGAGCATGTCGCGGCTGTCGACGATGCCCCGCGCGATATTTTCGAAATGAAAACTCGAACTCAGGTATTCGATGACACTCAGGACGGACCGCGGGAAGAAAAAGAGCATTTTGTCGACAATGGCCAGAAGGGCGCACACCACGATGCCGAGAATGCAGGCGATGATCTGATTGCGGGTCAGTGAAGAGGCGAACAAGCCGACGGCAGCATAGGCGCTGCCGAGCAAAAGAGCGCCGATGTAGCCTCCGGCCACCACGCCCCAGTCCAGCCCGCCGACAAAGGAGATAAATATCGGGTAGGCCAGCGTCGGGGCGAGAATGGCGGCCACAAAAGCCACCGCGGCCAGGAACTTGCCGAAGACGACGTGGTGGAACGTCACCGGAAGGGTGAGCAGCAGCTCATACGATCCGGTGTTCAATTCTTCGGAAAAGAGCCGCATGGTGATGATCGGCACCGTCAGGGCGAACAGGAACGGCAGGCGTACGAAGAAATTGCGCAAATCGGCCTGCCCCACCACGAAAAATGTCGAGAAGAAAAGCCAGCCGGTGACCAGCAGAAAAAGTGCGATCACGATGTAGGCGATCGGGGACACAAAGTAGTCTTTGAATTCTTTTTTGAATATCAGCAGGACCTGGCGCATGTTAGTTCTCCCTGGTCAGTTCGCGGAAAATGGTTTCCAGGCTCTTGGCCTCCTGGTGGAAGTCGATCAGGATCCAGTCCGTAGCCTTGACGGCCGCGTACAGCCCGGCCATCACGTCAGAGCCCGCGGCGGCATGAACTTCGGCGCGCAGCAGCCGGCCTTCTCCAGCGCCGATGATCACTGTGTCGACGCCCGGCACGCCTTGCAGGCAGCCGCGCAGCGCTTCCGACTCGGCCCCGCGAACGGCGACGCTGATCCGGTTGCCCTGTCCGAGGTCCGATTTGAGCCGGTCGGGCTCGCCGTCCGCGATGATCCGGCCCTTGTTGACGATGACGATGCGATCGCAGGTGGCTTCCGCTTCCGTGAGGATGTGCGTGGAGAGGATGACCGTCTTCTGCGCGCCGATGCGACGGATGATTTCACGAATTTCGACGATCTGGTTCGGATCGAGGCCCGAGGTGGGCTCGTCCAGCACCAGGATTTCGGGATCGCTCATCATGGCGTGGGCGAGGCCGACGCGCTGTTTGAGTCCTTTGGACAAGGTTTCGATAGGCTGGTGCATGATGTCGCGCAGGCCGCACATGTCGGCCAGTTCACGCAGCCGTTTCAGCTTGGCCTGGCCCGAAAGTCCGCGGATGCTGGCCACGTGGTCCAGATAATCGAAGACCAGCATGTTTTTGTACAACGGGGCCGATTCGGGCAGGTAGCCGATCAACTGTTTCAAGGACAGCAGATCGTCGTGAATGGAAAATTCCTTGACCCGGATGTCGCCCGAGGTGGGCATGAAATAGCCGGTGAGCATCCGCAGAGTGGTGGTTTTGCCGGCACCGTTGGGTCCCAGCAGGCCGACGACCTCTCCGGCTTCGATTTCGAGGCTGATCCGGTTCACGGCGCAGAAATCATCGTAGTATTTCGTTAAATTTTCGACATGAATCATACGGCTCTCCTTTTCGGCCAGCGAGCAGAAAATTCCAGCATCCCTCGCATCATGCACAATGGGAAGTCCCGGATTGCTGCGGCGGTCCTCGGGCGGCGCATGCCTGCACCGGAACATCTGCCCCGAACCGCTTTCGGGCCTTTGCGCGGCGTGGTTTCGACCTGCCGCAAATGGGGTGCCCCTGACCCGCTTGCCGTCGAACGGCAAACTCAGATGGCGTTTGAAAATGGGTTTTTTAAGGGAATTCAGGGGCGTTGTCAACCGGGGAAGCATGCGCCTGCGCGGCGGCGATTCCCATCGGTCCTGCCGGCTGAAAAAAAGCCCCCCTGGAAAGGGGGGCTTTCGAAGAGGGGCGGTTTAGAAAAACTTTTCCTGGATGCCCATTGGATCTTTGAACTCCAGGGAAGGATCGAACTTGAGCTTCTTTTCGCCGCGCTCATCCACATATTTCATGATTTCGAGATCGACCTTGAGGGGCACCTCCACTCCGGCCTTGGTGAGCGCCTGCCGCAGATAGGCCTCGGCGCGGCTGCCGAAAGCGATCGAATCGCCCAGGATGCGCAGCCCTTCAGGGGGATTATGGAACCCGATCGAATTCTCGGCGCCCATGAACAGTGAGCGATAGAAGGCTTCTTCGTAGAATTCCTTGGCCTTGTCATAAAGCGCCGAGTCGATTTCCTTTCCCTCGGCCTGGGCCTTGTGGGTCAACTCGAACAGCTTGGCCACCGTGGCGGTCTGGTACCCGGCCCGGATCATGATCGAAACGGTGCGGTCCTGAATGGCGAAGACCCGTTCGCGCAGCCACTCGGTGCTTTCGGCGTGGCACTGTTTGCAGGCCTTCATGTCGGCCTGCACCGGGCTCATCACGCGGTGGTCGGAAACCTTGAAGACGCCCGCGATGGTATAGGGCATATGGCAGTCGGCACAGGAAGCCCCCGCCTGATAGTGGGTGCTGTTGTTGGTCCAGAATTCGTATTCGGGATGGCGGATGAAGGCCATGGGGAAACCGGTGACCGACTGCTTCCACTCTTTTATGGAAGGATCGCTGCGGATCTGCTGGATGATGTCCTCGATCGTAATCCGGGCGAATTTGCTGTTTTGCCAGGGAAAATAGAGCCCCACCGACTTCTTCTCGGCATCCTTGCTGATATTGTAGGTCACGTGGCACTGGGCGCAGACCGCCGAACGCATCTGCTGGCGGGTCAGCGTCGAAGGGTCGGTGCCCATGGCCTGGTAGGCCTTCTGCAAGGTGAACCCGCGCGAAATCCGGAGGCTCATGTCCTTGTTGTCATGGCAGTCGATGCAGGCCACGCCCAGTTCGCGATGCTCCTCCGGAATGTTGGCCAGTACTTCCTTGAAGGGCTTGCGGTAATAATCGACCCCCATCTCCTTCTGCAGTTTGGGCGCATACGGGGTTTTGCAGCTCAGGCAGACGCCTCCGGCGCCCAGCCTCGAAGAATCGATTTCGAGCTGGTCGCGCAGCATGTAGGCATGCCCGCGCGGCTCGTTGTATTCGACGCCGAAGCCCCAGCCGTTGAAGAGCAGCGCCATATATGGAAACTGCGAGAGCTTGTCCACCGTGACCGCGCCGCCGTCCATGCCGGTCTTGTATCGGCTGCGACGTGTGCCGACCGGCTCGGCGGTCTTTTTCCACAGCTCGTACTCTTCCGGATAGGCCTTGCCCCAAACGGCGGGATCGTAGGTCTCGTCGGGAATCGTGACCGCCTGGCGGGTCTCCGGTTTGGTCGGTTCGCAGCCGGTCAACGCAACGCTCAGGATCAGGCATATGCATGCCAACATGGTGACCCTCGGATTGAAAGCCATCTCCCCTCCTCTTCGCAATGGATAACGTTCTATTCAGCTGTCAGGCGGACGCCGGCCAGGTTATGCTGCAAAAAGCGGTGGCACTCCCAACACGGCCGCTCCTGATCGATCATCGAAACCCGTTCGGCATGACAGCGGATGCAGTTGTCCTGGACGAACTTTTTACCGCGGTCGGATATGTTGATCGTTTCCGGCGTTCGCCCGGAGTAGAAAACGAAGACATCTTTCATGCCGTCGATGGTTTTCCAGGTGTAGTAGACGGGCAGGTTTTTATGCGGCAGGTGGCAGTCGACGCAGCGGATGGTCCGGTGGGCGCCGACGTTGAACCAGGCTTCGAACTGCGACTCCATGACATGGCAGGAGGAACAGAACAGCGGGGTCTCGGTCCTGGCCAGCAATTGAGGCGGTCCCAGGGTCATGAAAAGACCCAAAGCCCCCCCGAAGACGACCAGGCCGAACAGGATCTTCCAACGGTGTCTCCGCATAAGCGCGTCCTCGATGGTAGTGGTTCATGTTCAAGGGGAAAACGGCCGCATGAAGGGCCGATGTGCATGGCCCGGCCGCTTGAGTGGATTTATAGCATATAAATCCGGTTTGAGAAGGCTCAAAAGCGAAGGTAGGGTTTTTTCTTCATCATTTACTGGATAGTGAGTAGAAAGGCCCGTCGATGCGGCTTTGCCTGCAGCGCGGGCAGCGTCCCGGGGGTGCCAGGCGCCGCCGCTCCTTGAATTCGAATCCGCAGTTGCGGCAAACGGCCCATTGGATGGACAAGCGCGCCCCGCGCGCGCCGACCGAACGCACCGCATGCGCCAGATGAAAGAGCGCCTCCTTCTCATCGATTCCGAGCGTCAGGGCGAGTCGGCGGATATCGGTCGGACCTGCCCGCAGAATCTCGATCATCTGTTGTCGCAGGGTGCTCACGGCGCATCAATCGATCCGGAGCCCTGAAGGTCCGGCAACTCCCCGGAGAGGTGCGCGATCAACCCCATGATGCAGGGCCGGATGATTTCGAGGCACGAGCGGTAGGCGTCGATCGGCCCTCCATACGGATCATCGATTTCGGGCGTTTCCGGCTGCGGCCCGAACTCCCCCAGCAGCCGGGCGCGGGCTTTGCTCCACAGCTGCATCCGTTTGATGGTATCCAGATGGATGCGTTGCATGGCGACGATGAGACCGGACCCGCGAATCAGTTCTCCGGTGATCTGGCGCGCCCGATGGCCGCTGATATCGATGCCTGCCTCGGCCATGACCTGCACGGCCGGCGGCGCGGCCTGATTGCCGTGCAGTGCGTATGTTCCCGCCGAACCGACGCAGACCCTTTCCCGCAGGCCGGCAGGCAGCATGTGCTGCAGCAGATGGGCGGCCATCGGGCTTCGGCAGATGTTACCGGTACACACCACCAGCACCGACAGTCCGGCCGCGGATGGCTTGGGTGACCTTTTCCAGGGGACGGTAAACATGGCTGAATTCGTAAAGAGTCGCTTTTCGGACGGCGTCGTAAAAAGTTCAAGATAAAGGCGCCGCGAATCCCGTGTCCTGAGGCGTACTCATGGTACGCCGCAAGGACAACGGGATGAAGCGCAGCGCAGATATTGGACTTTTTACGGCGCCGTCAAACATGGCTGAATGAATAAGCGCCCCGGGCAGGATGTGTCAAGAGTGCGGAACGGCGAAAACGCCTATCCGGCGGTTGGGTTGCGCCGGCATCATCTTCACGCCCGAAGCGACCGCCAGCCCTCAGAGCGGCCGCCATGCGAAAAAGGGTTTTCGGAACGGACGTTTGCCTGAATAGAGGCGCTTCAGCAGCATGCAGGCCTCGCCGTTGATTCCTCCCGGCAGACCGCCGGAAACCTGAAAAATAGCCCGAATCTGGGCTGGGCTGAACGGATGCTCCGGCATGAAGCCGGCGATCTTGAAACGAAACCGCAGGTATTCATCGGTTTGCTTTTCCGTCAAAGGGCTCATGTAAATCTTGTCGATTACGGTGCCGGACGGCATCCAAAGCGCCATCGCATCGAAATTCATGCGCATTTCGGGTTCGGCGAAGAAGATCAGGCTGCTGATCTTCGAACGCTTCGGGCGGTCGAAAGCCTCGGCCAGCAGCACCTTGAGTTCCATCCGGCCCAGCCGGTGTGCGTCATCGATCACCACGGCAGGTGGATGCGCATCGCTGTCGATCCGGAAGGCCGAAAGGGCCGGAAACGTTCCAGGGGGAGATTGCCCGCCCGCCGCCTTGAGCCGCAGGCGCGCGGGACGGCACGCCGGTCCGAGCGCGGCCGCCAGTTGCCGCAGCAGGGTGGTCTTGCCGCTGCCGCGCTCTCCCAGGACCACGATCACCTGTCCGGGGCGGCTGATCATATTTCTCAGGACCATCAGGCGCTGAGCGATCAGGGGAGAGGCGAAAAAGAAGGTGTCCAGGCCTTGACGGTCCGGCGTATCCAGGCCCAAAAGGTCCGGCAGCGGGATGCGGGGGCGTTTGAAAACGGATAAGGCGGCTGAAAGCGTCAACATTTCCGTTGAACCCCGTTAGCTAAAACATACGCAGCGTGCTCTTTTTCCGACAACCAGTACGCCGCAACCCCTCAGGGTGGCGCTTCGGGGGATGCCAGCGATGCCTACCGGAGATCAGATGCAAATCATGTACCATGATCACCGGGACTTTGCGTACGGACTGCCGGAAAACACCGCAGCGGCCGAACGTCCAAATACGGATAATCTCACCCGCGCTGCAACCTGAGGCTTGCATATTTATGCCGGCAATGCCAGAATTGCTTCCGATCGAAAACGCCGAGACGCAACTGAAAGAGAATCTTACGCACCGAACCCATTGAACGTGACCGGCCCGGAGCACCGCATGAGCGACTACCGCATCCTCTTTGTTGATGATGACAAGGATATTCTCACCATGGTGGACCAGTACCTCGAGATGCAGGGGTACAATATCACCACCGTCAACAGCGGGCTCAAAGCCCTGGATATCGTCAAGGACCAGAAGATCGATATCATTTTCACCGATTATAAAATGCCCGAATTCAACGGACTGGAACTGCTGGCCGCAGTCAAGCAGTACAAGCCCGAAATCGAAGTGATCATCGTCACGGGCTACGGCTCCATGGAATCGGCCATCCAGGCGATGAAATTCGGCAGCTACGACTATCTCCAGAAGCCTTTCAAACTGGACCACCTCAAGTTGATCATCGATCGCATCATCGAAGAAAAGAAGGTCCAGGACAAAGCCGCGCTGATCCGCAAGCGCTCCCGCGAACGCTACAAATTCCAGCAACTGGTGGGGATCAGCACGCGGATGCAGCAGACCTACGAGGTGATCGAAAGCGTCAGTCAGCAGGAACCGATGGTGCTGATTCAGGGTGAAAGTGGCACCGGCAAGGAACTGGTTGCGCGCACGATCCATCAGCTGAGCCAGCGCAAGCAAAGACCGTTTACACCGGTAAACTGCGGCAGCATCACCGAATCGGTGCCCGAGGATCAGGTGATCGCCCATGTGACGGCGCTCATGCACAAAGTCGACGGCGGCACCATCTACCTCGACGAAATCGCCGAATTGTCGGCCCGCGTGCGCCTCACCCTGCTGCAGGCGCTCAAAGACGAGCAGCTCAAAAAAGGCTCCAGCGCGCGCATCGTGGCCGCCACCGGCAAGGACCTGGGCGAAGTCATCGCCAGCGGCGTACTGCGCAGGGACCTGTTCGACCTGCTCAATGCCGTGCTGATCAATCTGCCGCCGCTGCGCGACCGCCGCGAGGATATCTGCCTGCTGACGCACCATTTTATCTACCAGGCCTGCAGCAGACAGAAGAAGCGCATCATCAGCGTGTCGCCGGAAGCCCTGGACATCCTGATGCGCTATCACTGGCCCGGCAATCTGATCCAACTGCAGAACGTCATCGACCGCGCCCTGGCGCTCGGGGTGGACGAACTGATCCAGCCCGAAGATCTGCCGGCCGAAATCCAGACCTTCAGCCAGATCTCTAAAATGGGTTAGGATCGGCATAACCGGCCGTCGGTGCGCAGAGCATACCGGGCGCACAGAGTCCGCCAGCGACACCCGGCACCGACCTTGTTCTCCGTGCGCCCCGTTGTCGACAGGTCCTGCCGAATGCCCGATATCCTGCTCATCCAGCCGCCGATCGAAGACTTCTATCTGACCGCCAAGCGGACCATGCCCTACGGCCTGGCGCTGATTGCGGCGGCGCTGCGCCGCCAGCGATTCAGCGTATCGATTCTGGATGCCCTGGCCACCGCGAAAACACGTATCCTGCCGTGGCCGGAAGAACTAGAAGGCCTGCGGCCGTATTATGGACGCGCCGACCGTTCCCCATTCGGGTTATTTCATCATTTCAGGAGGTTCGGAAACAGCGAGGAGCACATCGCCCGTCAGGCGCGGGCTTCCGGCGCTTTCCTGGTGGGTATCAGCGCACCCTTCACGGCATACGCCGGAAGCGCCCTGCGGACCGCCGCGGCCGTCCGCAGGGC
>JAEYRZ010000197.1 GCA_023435265.1 Pseudomonadota bacterium | reverse complement strand
CAGCGAGTTTGCGGGACGCGGCGCAGCAAGCCTTAGCGGCACTTCAAACCGTTATGGCGTGTCCTTGTGCCCGGATATCCCGGCACACCGGTGCGCTAAGGCAATATACTTAGCCATTTCAGATACCTGAATTCGTTTTTCAATACCGCAGGCGGTAGTAAAGTAATCCGAGGCGTTCGTGGAGGGCCGCCGCAGTCAATTCGAGGTTGGCCGCGGTTGGAAGATAGTGCGTCCAATGGACCGGGCGATTTTCCCAGGCGACCAGCCCGCAGGGGTACGGGGCGACCTTCAGGCCCGCCCTGGCGAAACAGAAAAGCGCACGCGGCATGTGCAGCCCGGTGGTGACCAGCAACGGGCGCCGGAAACCCTTGAGGCGGCAGATTTCGTGCGTGTACTGCGCATTGTCGAAGGTGTCGCGGCTCCTCTCTTCGGTGATGATCATTTCCGCGGGAATGCCCAGATCGGCGAGGAAGCGCTTCCCGATCGCCGCGCTGCTTGCGCCGCCGGGGGTCACGGCGCCGCCTGAAACGATGATCGGCACGCCGAGGCGCCGCTGCAGCCGCGCCGTGGTGACCAGGCGTTCCATGGTCCCCGGGCCGGGTGCTCCGCTGCCGGACATGTCGCGAACCCCGGGGTACACCGCGCCGCCCAGCATGACGATGACATCCCCTTGCGGCCGGGGTTCGATCGCCTGCCCTTTTTCGAGGCCGGCCGCCAGCCAGTCGGCCGCGGGAATCGTGGCGGCGGCCCAGATCATCAGGCCCACGAACAGACAGAAGAGACCGCTTGCGCGCCGCCTCCGCCGCAGCTGCACGACGGCGGCCGCCAGGAGGATCAGCACGAAAAGCCCGGGTGGAATCACAAAGGGTGCAACCAGTTTCTTGAACGCGAACATCGCCGTCTCCGCCGCAGTCGAATTCGCCCGCCGCGCCGACAATACCATGTTCATTCCCGTTTTCAAATCGCTCCCCGATGCGCTGCCTCGACCGGTGGGAGCGGCGTGAAATCAATTGACATGCGGGGACTTCTTTGCCAGTAAGAAGCATTTCCATCCGCATCGGCTTCGAACTTTTAATCATCAGAAAGGAAGGCTTCGGACATGAGACTTTCGCGTTTTTGGCAGAAAGCAGTGGCCACGGCCGTCACGCTTGCATTCAGCTTTGTCTGTCTCATCGTGGCGCCCGTGCAGGCTGCAATGGTCGACACGGCGGATGTTCTGAATCAGCAGAGCAGCGATCTCGCGCGCGAAAAAGTGCAGCGCTTCATGGAGCGCCAGGACGTCACCCAACAGTTCCAGGCCCTGGGGGTGGATGCGGACGAGGCCAGGGCGAGAGTCGCCAGCCTCAGCGATGAAGAAATCAGCATGCTGGCCAAGAAGATCGACGAACTGCCGGCCGGCGGCAGCGCGCTGGGGTTCATCGTGGCCCTGGCGGTCATCGTCTTCGTGGTCCTGATCATTACGGATATCATCGGTGTCACCGACGTTTTCACGTTCATCAAAAAACGATAGCCCGGTCCGCGCCCGCGCCCGGTTCCGCCCGAACCGGGCGTGGGTGTTCATCACGCTGTGGGTCCTGCTCGGGGGGTGCGCTTCCGTCCCCCCGCCCCCCTGGGATATCCTGCCGGAAACCGCACCGGCCCGAACCCTCATCCCCTCCGTCCCCTTTTACGCCCAAAAAGCCTACCAGTGCGGGCCGGCCGCCATGGCCATAGCGCTCGGCTGGAGCGGTCTCGACGTGACCCCGGACGACCTCGCGCCGGCCGTCTACACCCCGGACCGCAAAGGCAGCCTCCAGGCCGACCTGATCGGCGCGGCGCGGCGCAGCGGCCGGCTGCCCTATCCGGTTGCCGGCATGGAGTGCCTGCTCAGGGAAATCGCGGCCGGCCATCCGGTGATCGTCCTGCAGAACCTGGGGCTGCGCTGGTTTCCGCGCTGGCATTATGCGGTGGCGATCGGCTACGATCGGCCGGCCGGGCAGATCATCCTGCACAGCGGCGTGGTCGCCAATCGCCGCGTCGGCTTCGCCACCTTTCAGCGCACGTGGCAGCGTGCGGATCAATGGGGCCTGGTGGTCGTGCCGCCCCGCGAAATGCCCGCCTGCGCTGAAGAACAACCCTATCTCGAGGCGGGCCTGGCCCTGCAGCAATCCGGCCGGGCCGCAGCGGCCGAATCGGCCTTCGCGGCCGCCGCACGGCGCTGGCCGCAAAGTTTCGGCGCCTGGATGGCGTTGGGCAACCTGCAGTATGCCCGCGGCGACTCAGATGCCGCGCTCCAGGCGTTCGAGAACGCAACCCGCATCGATCCCACCGACGGGGCGGCCTACAACAACCTGGCGCACGTCCTGGCCGGGCTGGGCCGCTGGGATCAAGCCGAGACGGCGGCAGCGCGTGCCGTTGCGCTCGGCGGCCGGCACATCGACCTCTTCCGGCAGACCCTGGAAGAAATCCGCCGCAACCGGCGGTAACGCTTACTCCCTTTGCGGTGATTTAAGTTTTGATGGACTCGCAAAAAAAGCCGACCACAGAGGACACAGAGAGCACGGAGATATCGCATTAAAATACGAATCATGTCCTCTGTGACCTCTGTGATCTCTGTGGTCGAAAATTTTTACGATTCTGTCAGGCTTGATGGTTTCGCGGTGAGCTTTTTGAACGCCGCGCACCAGGAGAGGTAACAGCCAACCTTTTTGACCTTTTTCGTAAAAAGTCACTTTGTAGACGGCGCCGTAACAAGTCCAAGATCAAGGCGCGCGAACCCCGCTGTCCCGAGGCGTACTCACAGTACGCCGCAGGGACGGCGGGATGAAGCGCAACGCAGATATTTGACTTTACGGACCCCTCTTAGTTAGCGTCCATCCAGAAATGGTAGATTACGGTCCAGATCAAGGCCGCAGCGACGGTAAACCGACTGCGAAGCAGTCCCTGCGCTAGCAGGCGTAGCCCCGCTACGTCGCAAAAGACGAATGGCTGCGCCATTATTTCAACCGGAGCGAGAACGCAGAGCTGGGCCGTAAGATGCCGTTTCTGGATGGACCTAGCTAAGGCGCTGTCGAATGGACCGGAATGCGATATCGCTGCTCGATGATGGCGTCGATCAGCGGGATCTCCTGCGGATCGACATAGATGACGCGCGGGTGCTGGTCCACCTCGATTTTGTGAAATCCCTTGAGCGGCTTTTCGAGCGCGATTCGCACATCGGCCAGCCGATCGATGGCCCGCCCGTTGATGCGCCGGACCACCAGGTTGGCCGCTTCCTCGTAGCCGATCGTGTAGGGGGTGGGAATAACGCCTGAAACGATGACGATTTTCTCACCCTTGTCGCCGTTGAGATAATCCTGGTTCTGGTGGTAGAAAAGCAGGTGAATGGGCGCTTCGGTGCTCCATTCATTTCCATATTCGCGCAGGTAGGAGAGCGAAAGCTCCTGCATCACCAGGCCGCCCACGATCAGGTATTCCGGACGCCGGTCGAGGATATACGGCGGCACCAGGAACTGGTCGGGGCTGCGGTGATCGACAGCGATTTCCATGTCCAGCACCTTCCCCCCGCGGAATACGCGCACGGGCACGGCCTGGCCCGACTGGTAACCGGTTCGAATGAGGTGCAGGACCGATGTCTTGCCTAAGACCGGATGCTCGTACTGTCCCGTGTTCGAAATGTCGTGCGGTCCCATGCGCATGACCACGTCGCCGGCCTGCATTCCGGCCCGATCGGCCGGCCCGCCCTTGATGATCTTCTGCACATAGATTCCGGACACGGAATCGGGAAGCGCGATGAAGCGCCGCAGCTGAGGGTCGAGAGATTCCCCGAAATGAAAGCCGGCCACCGGGAATCCCCGATAATCGCCGTCCTGCGCATCTTCGAGAAAGTGGCGCAGCACGGGCAGCGAAATGACCTCGATGGTCCGGTCCTTGGAGGCGTAGCGCAGCAGCAGGCCGGCCAGCTTGCCGTCCTTGATCACCGGAAGGGTCACATTGTTGCCCCGATACTGGAGCACGCCGTCGAGGCGGTAGACGAGAAAGAAATTGCCCTCCGTGAACGGGCTCAGCTCGATGGAGGTCACTTTGGCTCCGGCCGACACCACGTCGCCGTTGGGCTTGACTTGCCAGACGTTCAGGGCATCGCCTTCACGGACCTCGCCCGCAATGGCCAATGCCGGCCGGCCGCTCAAAAACGCCGGATCGACGGGCTTCAACAAAGCCAGGTTGGCCTCGTAGTCGACCACTTCGACATCGGCGCGCTGCTTCTGGCGGGTATCGACGGTTTCGATCTCGATGTACCGGTGGTTGGCCACCAACAGGCCGTTGACCAGGACGCGTCCGCCGGCGAGGACCACGCCCAGGCCGGATTGGGTCACCGTCCGGCCCTGCTGCCAGGGACGGTGAAAATTGTAGCCCTGGCTGGTCGTGGTGACCTGCACCAGGTACGGCGCCGCCTGTTCGGTCACGGTTTTCTGGAACGGCATGATATTGGCGGACTGGCAGGCGGCAAGGGCCAGCACCAGCGCCGCGAACACCAGATTGCGAAGGCTTCGGACAGCGTCCATGGACATGATATCCCTTTCGAGCAAAACCCGTTCGGTTACTTTTTGGACAAGAATTCAGAGGGGACGAAACCGCCCCGCAGATAATGCTGCTCGGTCAAACCGTAGCGCTGGCTTATGCGGCTGTCGGCCTGCTTGACGGCCGCTGCTTCCAGAATCAGCGGCTGCGGGTCGCCGACCACGCGCAGAACGTAGAAGTCCCGCGGTTCCGCAAAAGCATCGGCCAGATCCTGCAGCGTGCGGATTTTGGTGTCGTTGACCTGCGCCACGATTTTTTTGACGAAGCGGTCGAAATACGCATTGATCGGATCGGGCATGATCTTGCTGATCACGACCACTTCAGGGTGATCGACATAGATTTCCTTTTCCAGAAACTGGGAGAAGAAATAACGCAGCGTGATCGGCGGGTCCTGAAGCGTGGCATAAAAGGAACTGGAGAGCGGCTGAAAGACGAGCCCGCCAAACACCAGGAAACGCGGGCGCACATCGTACTGCTGGGCCTGCATGAGGTACGGCCAGGGTGTGGAAAGGCGCATGGCCACCGCCATGCGGCGGCCTTCGCGCAGGATTTCGAGACGCACCGGATCGCCCTTGAACTTGCGTTCGACCACCTCGTTGAGCAGCAGGCGGTCGTTGTCCATGGCCACCCGCCCGTCGCTGAAAATCGGATGATCGTCGATCGTCAGCAGAACATCCTCGACCCGCAGGTGGTCGTAGGCGGCGCCGGCGCGCATGACCTCGCTCACCATGACCCCGAAGTCGCCCGGCTCCAGACCCAGCGCCCGCCGGTGGGCGGGATTGATCAGCGGAAAAAACCGGATTCCGAGGTCGACATAGAGGTCGTAGCGTCCATCGGTCACGTCCTGCAGAAAGCGCTCGATCACGGGGACGGGGATCATGTAGCCGACATTCTGGGCGACCATCCCGCTGTAACCCTGAAACGCCACGCCGACCACGCGGTTTTCCTGAATCACCGGCCCGCCGCTGTTGCCCGGGTTGATGGCGGCGTCGATCTGCACCACCAGGTGGCTGTCGACGCCCGAGTGGGAATAGACGCGGTAGTCCACCCGCGACACGATGCCCCGCGTGACCGAGAGCCGGTCGCCGCCGATGGGATAGCCCAGCACGGTGACCAGCGAGTCGAGGTTCGGCACGCCGCCCAGCGTCAGGGAAGAGGTCCCCTGATAAAAGCTCGGATCCCCGACTTCGAGCAGCGCCAGGTCACAGTCATGGGCGATGAACTTGACCTGCGCCTCGTAGCGCCGTGCATCGCCCTCCTTTTCCACGGCAATGAAGCGGGCGTTGCTGACCACATGGGCATTGGTCAGAATACGCCGGCCGGCGATCAGAAAACCCGAACCCCACCCCGAGGCGTCGTGCCCCGAATCCCACGGCACATCGTAATTCGGCATCTGCGCCACGGTGTAGATGCGCACCACGCTGCGCCTCAAATTCTGTACATTTTCGGCCGCCGCCGAGGGACCGGAAAGCAATCCGCCGATCATCATCGCGCCGGCGACCCACAAAGCGATGCGGGCTGATCCTCGAATACTCCTGAATGGCATCTTCAATTTCGATCGAACTCCTTTTTCAGGTGCACTGCACATCGGTCGATGCGCAGCCGCGGGTGAATCGCGCAGCCATCCTATGCTAATTCGCGGCGCACCGCAACCTTCCGGCACAGCGTACGGTTCCGCGGACGGCCGTTCGCGGGTCCGGAGGTTCTTCAAGCACCTGCATCGCGCCGCGCTCGAATGCGGGACGCTTTCTTGCAGACGTCGAATGGAGCGCGGACGGGTGCTGTGCCGCCCTGCCGCCGGCGGAGGACCGCTCCCCGATGAAAGGGTTGCATTCGGCACCGGCATGGTTAGTTTAGACGAATCCTTGTTCCTGCACCGGCGGCGGCGGCCGGAACACCGGCCTTTCCTTCATCGTCACAACCCATTACCTGAGACAGACCAATGGATGCCTTACTGCTTTCACGGGTTCAATTCGGCCTGACCACGGCGTTTCACATTATCTTCCCGACGCTGACCATCGGCCTGGCGCTCTACCTTGTGATCATCGAATTCTTATGGCTGCGGACGCGGCAGGAGATCTACTACCGCCTGTATCGTTTCTGGGTGAAGATCTTCGCCATCCATTTCGCCGTAGGGGTGGTCACGGGCATCACCCTCGAATTCGAATTCGGCACCAATTTCGCCGTATTTTCGCAGAAAGTGGCCAACGTCCTGGGGCCGATGCTGGCCTACGAGGGCATGACCGCCTTTTTCCTGGAAGCGGGCTTCCTGGGCATCATGCTCTTCGGCTGGAACCGGGTTTCCCCGGCCGTGCATTTCCTCTCCACCTGCCTCGTCGCCGCGGGCGCCAACCTGTCGGCCTTGTGGATCATGGCGGCCAATGCCTGGATGCAGACCCCGGCCGGCTATCGCATCGAAGCGGGCACCTTTTACCTGACCAGCCTCAAGGAAGCCTTCTTCAACCCGGCCTTTCCCACGCACCTGATCCATATGCTGCTGGCCTCCTACTCCACCACCGCATTCGCCGTGGCCGGCATCAGCGCCTGGTTCCTGCTCAAACGGCGCAACGAAAATTTCTACCGTAAATCCCTCGGCCTGGCTCTGATCATGGCGCTGCTGGCCGCACCGCTGCAGGTGGTCGTAGGCGATCTCAAAGGCCTGGCGGTCGCCGAGCACCAGCCGGTCAAGCTGGCCGCCATGGAAGCGCACTGGGAAACCAACACCGAGGGCGGCGCCGATTTCACCCTCTTCGCCTTGCCCGATCCGGAAAATGAACGCAACCGCTTCGCGATTAGCATCCCCGGGGCGCTCAGCTGGCTGATCACCCATTCGGCGGACGGCAGAATCGCCGGCCTCAAGGATGTCCCGAAAGCGGACCGCCCCAATGTCATGGTGACGTTCTGGACGTTCCGCTTCATGGTGGCCATCGGATTCCTCTTCCTGGGCATCGCCGTCTGGACGGCGGTGCTCTGGTTCCGCAAAAAGCTTTTCACAACGCCCGGCTACTTCAAAGTCCTGGTGGCGGTGCAGCCCCTGGGCTTCGCGGCCACCATCCTGGGATGGGTGACCGCCGAAATGGGGCGCCAGCCCTGGATCGTGTACGGGTTGATGCGCACATCCGAGGGGGGCAGCCCGATTCCGGCGGGCAATGTCGTGTGGTCGCTGATCATGTTCATTCTCTTCTTCGGACTGATCGGGGCGGCTTATTTCTACTACACCATCAAGGCCCTGCGGCACGGCCCGGACATGGACAGCCCCATACCCACGGTTCAAATGCCCGCGGATCTGCATCCCAAGGATGCACGCCGCTAACTGTCGGTCGGAGGCGACATGTTTCTCATTAATTTATGGGTTTGCCTGGTCGGATTGGTGATCATCATCTACGTGATTCTGGACGGCTTCAGCCTGGGCGTCGGCATCCTGTTCCCTTCGGCCCGCTCCGCGCACGAACGCGATGTGCTCATGGACAGCATCGGGC
>JAEYRZ010000165.1 GCA_023435265.1 Pseudomonadota bacterium | reverse complement strand
CGCGCCACCCCGCCCATCACATCCCACAGCATGGCCTGCCTGAGAATTCGGTCCACCCGGGCGCTGCCGTCCAACACCGTGCCGAAGCCGCCGTTGACGGCATTGCCGACCCCCACACCGCCGCCGTTGTGCAGCGCCACGAGGCTCATGCCGCGCGCCGCATTGCCGGCGAAACACTGGGTGGCCATATCCGCCATGACATTGCTGCCGTCCTTGATATTGGCGGTCTCGCGGAAGGGCGAATCGGTGCCGCCGGTGTCGTGGTGGTCGCGGCCCAGCATCACCGGGCCGATCTCGCCGCTGCGCACCATGGCGTTGAATTTGAGCGCGATGGCCAGCCGCCCCCGGGCGTCCTGGTAGAGGATGCGCGCCTGCGTGCCCACCACCAGCCGGTTTTGCCGGGCATCGCGGATCCATGCCCAGTTGTCGCGGTCCTGGAAGCGCCGTTGCGGGTCGATGCAGGCCATCGCCGCCCGATCGGTTGCGGCCAGGTCCTTTGCCCGGCCGCTCAGGCACACCCAGCGGAACGGTCCGTAGCCGTAATCGAAAAGCATCGGCCCCATGATGTCTTCAACGTAGGAGGGGAAAACGAATCCGTCCAGGGGATCGCGCCCGTTCCGGCACACCCCGCCCACACCGGCGTCGTAAACCGCTTTCAGAAAACTGTTGCCGTAATCGAAAAAGTAAACGCCCCGCGCCGCCAGAACCTGAATCATTTCGAAATGCCGCCGCAGCGAGGCATCCACGCGTTCGGCGAAACGCACGGGATCGTTTTTCAGCATTTCGGTGCGCTGCGCGAAGGACAGCCCCTGGGGGCAGTAGCCGCCGTCGTAAACCACGTGGCAGGATGTCTGGTCCGACAGCAGGTCGATCGCTTCGCCGCTGCGCACGGCATACTCCAGGAGATCGACGATGTTGCCGTGAAACGCGACGGCCAGCGCCTCTTTGTTTCGGCAGGCCTGCCGTGCGCGCCGGAATGCTTCGGATGCATTGTCCAGGGCGAGGTCCACCCATCCCTGTTGGAGTCGCGTCCGGATGCGCGAGTCAACCACCTCGGCCACGATGGCGACGCCGCCCGCGATGCGCATGGCCTTGCCTTGCGCGCCGCTCATGCCCCCCAGTCCGGAAGAAACGAAGAGCATGCCGGCCAGATTCTGCTCAGCGCCCAACCCGAGCTTGATCCGGGCCGCATTGAGCAGTGTGGAGTAGGTGCCGTGGACGATGCCCTGGGGACCGATATACATCCAGCCGCCGGCGGTCATCTGCCCGTAGTTGGCCGCGCCCAGCGCGGCTGCGCGCTGGAAGTGGTCGGGCCGATCGTACAGGCCGATCATCAGCCCGTTGGTGATGATCACCCTGGGGGCGCGGGCGTCCGAGGCGAAAAGTCCCAACGGGTGCCCGGAGGCAACCACCAGGGTCTGTCCGCGGGTGAGGTGCGAAAGGTAGGCTTTGATCAGCCGGTACTGCATCCAGTTCTGGCATACCTGGCCGGTTTCGCCGTAGGTGACCAGTTCGTAGGGATAAAGCGCCACCGCGAAGTCGAGATTGTTGTCGATCATCACCTGAAAGGCGCGCCCCTCGATGCAGCGCCCCTCATAATCGTCGATGCGACGCCCCCGGATGCGGCCCGGCGGCCGGAACCGGTACCCGTAGATGCGTCCGCGGGATTGCAGTTCCGCAAGAAACTCCGGGGCCAGTTCGGCCTGCCAGCGGGGCGGAATGTAGCGCAGGGCGTTTCTGAGAGCCAGTTCGATCTCCGACGGAGTCAGCGTCAGGTTCCGGCGTGGTGCGCGGCGGATGCCGGGTTCGAAAGCGGGCGGCGGCGGCAGCTTTTTGAAAAGCGTGTCCAGGCGGATGTCCATGCTATCGATGAATGCGGTGCTGGACGGCATGACGACTCCTCTCGCGGAAGCGGTGTGCGCCGAACGGTTGCTGGTGCGCCCGGCCGGTTGACAGGCCGCCGTGCCGGCATGTATATGCTTGTATATACAACTTCGCCGCATTGTCAACACGGCGCCCAAGAGGACCCGCATGCCCGATTCACGAACCGCAAAACGTTTTCCCCCAGTCGAACCCCAGCCCCTCTACCTCAGGGTGAAGCATTATATCGAAACGCGGATCCGTTCCGGCGCATGGCCGCCGGAGACCCGAATTCCGTCCGAGAATGAACTGGTCGCCTCTTTGGGGGTGTCGCGGATGACCGTGAACCGGGCCCTGCGTGAATTGAGCGCCGCCGGATACCTCGTCCGCCTGCAGGGCGTCGGAACCTATGTCGCCGCCCCCAAGCCGCAGTCGGCGCTGCTCGAAATCCGCAGTATCGCGCACGAAATCGAAAGCCGCGGCGGAATTCACAGCAGCGTGGTGCACCTGCTGCAGGCCGAAAAAGCCGATGAAGGCCTGGCCGCTGCCATGCAGATCCGGCCCGGCGCCGAAGTCTACCATGCCGTCCTGGTGCACATGGAAAACGGCTCACCGGTCCAGCTTGCCGACCGATTCGTCAACCCGTCGGTGGCGCCCGGGTTCCTGGATCAGGATTTCACCCGCACCACGCCCAATGCGTACCTGGTGGGCGTCGCCCCGATTTCGGAAGTGGAACATATCATCGAAGCCATCCTGCCCGACCGCCGCGTCCGGTCGCTGCTGCAGATCGGCGCGGGCGAGCCCTGCCTGCTGCTGCACCGCAAGACCTGGGCGAACGCCGCCGTGGCGACGGTCAGCCGTTTTTACTACCCCGGCTCGCGTTTTCGCCTTGGCGGACGTTTCAAGCCCGGCTCGCCGGCGCACAAGATGATCAGCTAGCGGCTGTTTTTCCCGGGCGTGAGAATGGTCACCCGGACCCTTGCCACACCGGCCTCCACGATCTTCAGCTGTGCAGCGGCGGCATGGGAAAGATCGATGATGCGCCCCTTGACGAAAGGGCCCCGGTCGTTGATGCGCACCTGCACCGAGCGGCCGCTGGAAACGTGCACCACTTCCACCAGGGTTCCGAAGGGCAGATCGCGGTGGGCGGCCGTGAAAGCGGATCCGTCGTAGCGCTCGCCGCTGGCCGTGAGGCGTCCTTGAAACCGGGGAGCATAGTAGCTCGCCAATCCCACCTGCTGCAGGGGCTGCGACGGAGGCCTGGCCGGCGGGCCGCCGCAGGCGGCGAGCAGCAGCACGCCGCCGATCCACAACAGCGCCCACCAACGCACGACATCATGTGCCGAACGGTTCATGGCGGCCGTCAATCCGAGTTCGTCTCGCGCCTGGATTGCTCCAGGTGCCCGTGACGCTGCATCCACAAAGCGGTCAGCCAGCACGAAATGGCCCATACGGCCCCGGCCACCCAGCCGGCCAGTACATCCGTGGGCCAGTGAACGCCCATGTAGATCCGGCTGATGCCCACCAGAAAAGTGAACAGTACCGCCCAGGTCAGAAAGTAGAGTTTGAGACGGCGCTGCTCGTGAATGCGGGCCAGCAAAGCGCCCAGGGTCAGGTAGGTCACGGCCGACAGCATGGAATGACCGCTGGGAAAGCTGCGGGTGTAGACATAGGAAATATGGGGCACCAGGTCCGGCCGCGGCCGGTCGAATCCATGCTTGAGCAGCATGCTGAGCACCATGCCCCCTCCGATGGCCGCCAGGGCGAAAAGCGCGGCGCGGCGCTTGCCCAGCATCAGCAGATAACCGGCGGCCAGGAACGTCAGCATGGTCAACACCCCGACACCGCCCAGGGCCGTGATATCGCGGCCGAGCTCTTCGAGCCAGCGAGGGCCCGCCGGATCGCTGCGGTCGGCGGGATTGCGCATCAGGAGCAGCAGCGCCTCGTCGACATGAACGGTCTCGCCCTCGAGCACCTCGTCGGCGAGTTCGGTAAAGAGCCAGATCCCACCGACCACCAGAAAAATCAGGATCAGGATGGAAAGCTCGGTGTCTCTAACGATCTGTACCGCCGCCGCAACCCCGGACAGTCGTTTCGGTTTGTCGGGAGGCTGGTTCCCGAGGTTCATGCGTGCGCCTTTCTCAACCGATGGTCCCTGTCGGCCGCAGCGCAGGCGGTGATGTGGATCGGATTCGGCCCGCTACGCCCCGGCGAGCACCCAGGTCAAAATCGCGAAAATCACCGCATCCGCGGCGACATGCGCCGCCCAGGGCGCCAGAAGCCCGCGCGCGCGGCGCCGCAGAAGGCCCAGCATGCCGCCGTAAACCGCGACCATCATAAATCCCGCGATTCCGTTGGGAAATCCGGTGACGTAGTGAAACGCCGCGAACGAAAGCGCCTGAATCGCGACGGAAGCCGCGCCTTCGCCGAATGCACTGTCCAGGGCCTCCATCATCACCCCCCGGAACACGGCCTCTTCAAGGGCGGCGTTGAACACGGCGAATCCGGCGCCCGCAACCGGAAAGGCCCAGATCGGCACCGTGCGTAAAACCTGCAGATGCCGCTCGAGGTCCGGATTGAAAATCATCACCCATCCGACCAGTGCCGTTCCGGAAAGGAGCCCCGTCGCCGCCACCAGTGCGCCGGTGCTGCGATCCCAGGTTCCGGCCCGCAGCCACCCGAGCGAACGGCGCAACGCGGGAACACTCATGACCAGCACGGCATAGAAGGCCAGCGGCACGGCGATCCGCCAGGGCCAGGGGCGTAATACCGGCACGAAGCCGGTCCCCAGCACCCATATGGAAAAGAGCAATGCAAGATGCCCGGCGTAGATCGAACGCAGCGAAACGGCCGCTATGCCCAATCCGACCATAACGGCCGCGATCCATCGGGTATGCGCGGGCACGGCCATGGCGATCGAAACGGCGGCGACGGTCCCGATGATCAAACCGCTGCCGTAAAGCGCGGATCGGGGCGGCGCCGCAATGATTCCGCCCCGTACAAGGGGTTCTTTTTGATGTAACATGCCGGTGTTTATAGGGCTTTACGCCGACGGATGCAAGCCCGGCGCTCAATCCCAATCGTCCATTGGGATCGTATCGTCCTCTTGCGCCGGGCGGACTTCGGGATGATCGTTCAAAAACCGGGCGCAGGTGTTCCAGCGCAGAACCGCATCCTGATTGCCCGGTGCACATACGGTCATGGCTTCCTCGAAGGCGGCCAGGGCCTTGATGAACCATCCGTGCGCCAATCGTCCGGCCCCCGGCCCGCCGCGCGCAAGGTGCGCCTTGGCGCGCCGTTCGAAGATGATGCCGCCGTAGTAGGCCCGGCAATGCCGATCGTCCAGCCGCTCGAGGGTTTCCCGGGCCTTGGTGAATGCGGCGCCCAGATCCTCTCCGAAGCGGTCGGTGAGCGCCAGGATCAGCATGACCAAGGCCTCCTGGTGATGCGGATCGGCGTCCAGAATATCGAGGCAGATGCTTTCGGCCTCGTACGGTTCGTTGAGCAACCGGTAGCGTTCGGCCTTGAGCAGGGCCGAAGGGATGCCTTGCGGGGATAGTTTCTTGAGTGGATACATGTCAGGGCTCCTTTTGCTGCTGTCGCAGGGCCGACTTGATCTGGGTCAGGCACTTGGTGACCGGGATGCCTTTAGGACATACATCGGTACACCAGCGCATGGTCTTGCAGCCCCAGATGCCCTGCTCGCTGTCGAGATCGGCCAGGCGTCCCGGCCCTGCCGAGTCGCGGGAATCCATAATATAGCGAAACGCGCGCAACAGCGCCGCCGGCCCCAGGTACGCCGCGTCGGCCCTGTTTATCGGGCAGGCCGCGGTGCACGACGCGCAAAGGATGCAGCGCAGGGCAGGATCGAAAACCTGCTGCTGCTCCGGATCCTGCAGGCGCTCGGTATCCGGCGGGGCGTCGTCCGAGATCAGGTACGGTTTGACGGCGCGGTGTTTTTCGAAAAAGGGGGTCAGGTCCACCACCAGGTCCTTGATCACCTTGAACAAGGGCAGCGGCTCGATCACGAAATTGCCGCCGGTCTTGAAATCGCGGACGAGACGCTGGCAGGCCAAGGCGATGCTGCCGTTGATCACCATGGCATCCGATCCGCAGATGCCGTGGGCGCACGAGGCGCGGTAGGCCAGCGTGGCATCCTGTTCCCAGCGGATGCGGTTCAGACAATCCAGGATCTTGTCGGTGGGTTCGGCCGTGAGGGTGTATCTGGCGAAATGCGGCCGGGCATCCTGTTCCGGATCGAAGCGGTGGATCAGAAATTGGCACTGCATGTTCAGTAGGTCCTCTCTTTGGGTTGAAAGCGGGTGACCGCAACCGGACGGGTGAACATTCGCGGCGGGCCACCCTCGTCCGAGACCGCCATCGAGTGCGCCAGAAAGCGTTGATCGTCGCGCTTGGGGAAGTCTTCGCGATAGTGCGCGCCGCGGCTTTCTTCGCGCCATAAAGCGGACATGGCGATGATCTCGGCCAGATCCAGCATGTAGCCCAGCTCGAGGTAGTCCATCAGTTCGCGGTTGAAGCAGCGCCCCCTGTCGGTCAGGCCCACGCGGGCGTAACGCGCTTTCAGTCCGCGCACTTCGGCCAGCGTCTGCTCCAGCCCCGCTTGGGTGCGGAAGACCGAGACGTTCGCCATCATCGTCTCCTGCATGCGCATCAGCAGCGGTCCGATGCGTTCGGGGCCGTCCCGACCGGCGATCTGGGCAAACGCGCCGGTGGTCTCGCGGGTGTAGGCCTCGGGGAGCGGACGCCAGCCGACCGAGTGGATATGGCGCGCCATGGCCTTGCCCGCGCGGCGGCCGAAAACCAGCGTGTCCAGCAGCGAATTGCACCCCAGGCGGTTGGCGCCGTGCACCGAAACGCAGGCGCATTCGCCGGCGGCAAAAAGGCCCGGCAGCACCGTTCCTTTGTCGTCCAGCACCACCTGCCCCTCCGCATTGGTGGCGATGCCGCCCATCATGTAATGACAGGTGGGCTGCACCGGAATGGATTCCTTTCGCGCGTCCACGCCCGCATAGGTACGCGCGAACTCGATGATCTCGGAAAGCTTGCCGCCGATCACCTCCGCGCCCAGGTGAGTCAAATCCAGATGCACATAATCCTTGCCGTCGATGCCGCGGCCGGCGCGAACCTCCTCCAGGATACAGCGCGAGACCATGTCCCGCGGCGCCAGATCCTTGATCACCGGTGCGTAGCGCTCCATGAACCGTTCTCCGGCGCGGTTGCGCAGGATGCCGCCCTCGCCGCGCGCCGCCTCGCTGATCAGGATGCCCAGCTTGTAGATGCCGGTCGGATGAAACTGGACGAACTCCATGTCTTCCAGCGGCGCGCCGGCACGCAGGGCCAGGGCCAAACCGTCGCCGGTCGAAGCCATGGCATTGGAAGTGGTCTTGAAGATTTTACCGGCTCCGCCGGTGGCCAGCAGCAGGGCCTTGCAGTGGAAGATGTGCGTGCGGCCGGTGGCCAGTTCGTAGGCCACCACCCCGCCGCAGCGTCCCTCCGCGACCAGCAGCGCCACGATCTGAAACTCGTCGAAGAAGGCGATCCCGCGCTGCAGGCTCTTTTCCCACAAGGTATCCAGAATCACCCGCCCGGTCCGGTCGGCCGCGTAACAGGCGCGTTTGACCGGGGCCTTGCCGAATTCGCGCGTGTGCCCGCCGAAGGCGCGCTGGGCGATCTTGCCTTCAGCCGTGCGGTTGAACGGCACGCCCAGGTGTTCCAGTTCGTAGATGACGCGCGGCGCGTCGCGGGCCATGATTTCGATGGCGTCCTGATCCCCCAGGTAGTCACTGCCCTTGACCGTGTCGAACATGTGCCATTCCCAGGAATCCGGCTCCTCGTTGCCGATTGCGGCACCGATGCCGCCCTGGGCCGCCCCCGAATGCGAACGTGTGGTGAAGACCTTGGAGATCACCGCCACGCGGGTTTCCTCTCCCAGCTCAATGGCGGCGCGCAGGCCGGCGAGACCGGCCCCGACAATGACGACATCAAAGCGGTGCTCCATAAATCCTCTCGAACAAAATGGTTAAGGTCAGATGGTTCGGCAAATGCCGCTGCACGGTGATGCGTCGGAAGAGATTGCCGGAGCGCCGAGCAGGCGAGGTGGGTCGGAAAAGCGAACAACGGCATGCAAGAGGGCAGAGAGGCGTGAAACCGCGCGTTTACTGCCACTGTAATGAACCCGCGCTGCGCTGTAAAGGTCTTTCTACATCAGGGCGGCAGGCCGATTCAGGCGACCGCGGGCCTGCCTTGCATCGGGATATTCGAATGCGTTCAGCCGCAAAAGTCCCGGCGGCGGTCCAGTTCGCGCCGGAGCACCTCGCGGCAATAGCGATTCATCTCGCGGTCGCGGAAATTCACGTCGCAGTTGCGCTGCTCCTGCTCGATCCATTCCTTTTCCTCGAGATGGCATCGCGCGCTTTCCTTGAAGCTCATATCGGATCCTCCTGTCCGGCGTCCCACGTACTGATGGAACCAATCTGAACATCCAGGGAATGACTGTCAAATACCGCCGCCGGCTGCTCCTGTTTCTCTCCACGGGATGGTTTCATCCGCCGCACGCCATGCTTACTATCCATCGGAAGGCGACGGTCCGAGCCGCCGCCACACCGCATCGACGAGAAATGAAAGCAGGCCCTTGATGCAAAACCGACTCCCCAACGATGGCCGCGAACATCGGGCGCGCCGGATTACGGCGGAACTTGAACTTTTATTTCCCGATGCGAAAATAGCGCTCGATTACAGCAACGAATGGGAGCTTCTGACCGCGGTGGTGCTTTCGGCGCAGTGCACGGATAAAAAAGTCAACGAAGTGACCGCGCGTCTGTTCCGCAAATACAGGCGGCTGGCGGACTATGCGGCCGCGGATCAAAGGGAATTCGAAGAAGATATCCGCCCCACCGGATTTTACCGCAACAAGGCCAAAAACATTCTGGCGGCCGCCCGGATCATCCAGGAAAGATTCGGCGGACAGGTTCCGCGGAAAATGGAAGATCTATTGGGCCTGCCCGGGGTGGGCCGCAAAACCGCCAACATCATCCAGGGCAATGCATTCGGAATCGTCGAGGGCATTGCCGTAGACACCCACGTGCGGCGGCTGTGCCTCAAGCTCGGATTGACCGAACACAAGGATCCGGACAAGATCGAAGCGGATCTGATGCAGCTGCTGCCCAGAGAAGCGTGGTTTCCGTTCACCTACCGGATGATCACCTATGGGCGGCAGATCTGCCCGGCCCGCAAACACGAGTGCCGCGACCATCCGCTGACCCGGCTGTTCCCCGATGCGGCCGGGCGCTGGCCATGATCCGGCGGATGGATCCATTCAAAAGAGTTTGGTGATCTCGTCGACGGTAAAGTGCGGCCAGGCGGCCGGGGAGCCCTGTTCCCGGGCTTCGACTCCGGTGCCCGCTTCAAGAACGCATCCGATTTCGGCGGCGGCGATGCCGGCCGCTGTCAAACGCTCGATCAGCCGCCCGGACGCCTCCGGTGCGCAGCAGATCAGCAGGCTGCCGGAGCCGATCAGGCCGAGCGGGTTCAGCCCCAGGAGGCGGCACATTTTGCGGGTCAAATCGAAAACCGGGATCTTGTCCATGTCCACGGCGATGCGATGCCCGCCGGCGGTGCTCAATTCGTCCAGGGCGGTGGCCAGCCCGCCCTCGGTGACGTCGTGCATGGCCGCGGCCAGGTGGTCACGCGCGGCGAGGCGCGCTTCGCTCAGGATGCCGATCTGGTCGAGAAAGGCGCGCCCCTGGTCGATCTCCTCCGCGGTCAAGCCGAGTTCACGCAAACGGCTCTCGAATTCACGCGCAATGATGGCGGTGCCCTCCACGGCCACCGCCTTGGTCAGCAGCACCGCATCGCCGGGCTGCATCTGCTTTTTATCGATCAAGTCCCGGCGACGTACCGAGCCCGCCATCATGCCGGCCACCAGCGGACGCCGTACGGCGTCGGTGATTTCCGTGTGCCCGCCGCACAGGGTGATGCCCCAGCGGCCGCAATGGTCGGCCAGGTCCTGCATGATGCTGCGCACCCGGGACGGCGTAATCCCGCAAGGCAGCAGCAGGGTGGTCATAAACCAGCGCGGCTCGGCGCCGGCCGTGGCGATGTCGTTGGCATTGACCAGCACGGCATATCGCCCGATCGCGTCCGTGGCAAAGGTAATCGGATCGGACTTGAGGACGAGAAGATCGCCCTCGCGCATCTCAACGGCGGCGATATCTTCGCCGACTCCGGGATTGATCAGCACCGATGGATCTTCGAAGCGAAACTGCCGCAGATAACGCTCCAGGATGTCGTTGGGCAGTTTGCCCGCCGGGAGCGGCAGTCCGGCGCGTACCAGATCTTTCAATTCGCCGAGCCGCCGGATGCGGAAATCGCTCTCGGTTTTTTCGAGGCGCGGATCGTTCAGCGGATCGAGCAGGGCGGTCAGTGCGCCGGCCTCGCGGCCGGCGTGTGTATCGAACCAGAAATCGCCCACCATTAAAAGCTCCCGCGGCGCGGCCGCGAAGTGTTTCGCCGCGTATTGCACACCGTCGCCGCTGGGCTTGGCCGCCACCGGATCGTCGCGCGTCAGGATCAGGTCGAAATCGGCAGGCCGGATTTGCGTGAAATTGCGCAGGGCACGTTCGACCGACGCCCGGCTGTTGCGTGTCAGAATGCCGACCGGGATCCCCCTGCGCCGAAGCCACAGCACAAGTTCTTCGGCATCCGCATTGGGTTGCGAATCGGCCGCCCCTGCGATTTCGAAATCATCCAGCCGCCGCCTGGCTTCCGAACGCGCACGATCGGGAAGATTGCGGATGAATTCCAGAATGGGCGTATCGGGCGGGCAGGTCAACGCCTTGCGGATCGCCGCGAAGTCGAGCGCGCCCGGGCGGGTGAGCGTTCCGTCGAAATCGAACAAAACTGCCTTGATCCGATATCCCTGCATCGTCGTATGGTTCTGCAACGCCCTATCCTTGCAACTTCCGTGGTTACCGCGCAATCCGGGTCTCATAGCGCAGCGGGCAGGCAGCGTCCATAAAATTATGCATCCGATCCTGCCATGCGTTTGCCACGCAAGGCGGCGTCGGATGAACTGGAACACGCGGCAGTTTGTTCAGGTACGGCGATGC
Organism: Pseudomonadota bacterium; assembly: GCA_023435265.1. Classification (GTDB taxonomy): domain Bacteria; phylum Desulfobacterota; class Desulfobacteria; order Desulfobacterales; family Desulfosarcinaceae; genus UBA2230. Next base: position 9,918 of record JAEYRZ010000165.1, on the reverse strand, counting down.
GCCTCCTTACGCCGCTTTCCGGACAACCCTCCTGGAGTTATGGACTTTTGACGTTCCGGTATCATAGTATAGCCATATCAACGGCCCCCAAATGCAAAGGAGAACGGCCATGGCGCAAAAAATTCTGATCGCGATGGATGATTCGCCGAACGCCCAGCGCGCCGTGCGCTTCGTGGCGCGCGGCTTCTCGCCGGACAACGCCATCACGCTGTTCAGCGTGATGCTCGACAGCTCCACGCTGTGCGCCATGGAAAGCCCCGAGCTGACCCCTTTGTTCAAGTCCCATCAGAGCCAATTCTGCGCTCTCGAAGAAAAAAAACGCGAACTCGTGAACCTGGCCCTGCAGCAGGCCAAGGAGGAACTGGTCACGGCCGGCTATGCAGCCGACCGCATCAGGATAACGGTCCAGGAAAAAGCGAAGGGGGTCGCGCAGGACATTCTCAAGGAATCCCGGCAGGGCTATGATCTTATCGTGATCGGCCGCCACGGCGTGTCGGGAGTCAAGGATTTCTTTCTGGGCAGCACCTCCCAGAAGGTGTTCAACGGCGCGCGGGATATTTCGGTGCTCGTGGTGAACTGACGGAAGATGGGATTGCACGCGACAATCGAGACCGGCCTGCAGGCGCTGACCGATACGGTTTGCGCTTTCTGGCCGCGCAGCCCCTCCTCTGCCGATCGCCTGGCGCACTGCAGGCTGATCGCGCACCGCGGCGTGCATGACAATCGGACCACCGTTGAAAATACCCTGACGGCTTTCGAAAAGGCGGAAGCCGCCGGCGTCTGGGGTATCGAGCTGGATGTGCGCTGGACATCCGATCTGACGCCGGTTGTGTTTCACGACCCCGACTTGAGGCGCATATATGGCGTCGATCAGCGACTGGACCTGTTCACCCGCGCGGAACTGGAGGCTCGTTTCCCCGATATTCCCACCCTGTCAACGGTCGTGGAACGCTTCGGCGGACAGATGCATCTGATGATCGAACTCAAGCGCGGGTCCTTCCCCGACATCCGGCGGCAACGCGGGATTCTGAAGGAAATTCTCGGCCGGTTCGAACCGGGCCGCGATTTTCATCTCCTGGCGCTCGCACCCGATACGCTGGTCTCCTTCGCGGTCGCTCCGCCCGAGGCGTTGGTGGCCGTGGCGTATTACTGGTCCGGCAGGCACAGTCAATGGGTGCTGCGCAACGGTTGGGGCGGCCTCTGCGCCCACTATCTGATGATGCCCGAGGCCACGGTGCGCAAGCATCACCGCCGCGGCCAGTGCGTGGGTACCGGCTATGCCATGTCGCGCAACTGCCTCTTCCGCGAACTGAACCGCGGCATCGACTGGATCTTCACCAACCAGGCCGCCGAGCTGCAATCGATCTTGAACGCCCTGCGCCAATCCGCGCGCGGCAACTGATCGCGCCTGGGAAAGACATCTTTTCGCCGCCCGACCGGAATGGGGCCATTTGCCCCAGCGGGGTGAATATACCCTGATCCCGCCCTCCCGTTGGCGCTCGCCTCGGCTTCCCGCCTCTTGGACAAGAGTTGCCCCGCCCGGATTTCCCGGCGTATGCGGCGCTTCCCAGCGCACTGGTACACCCTTTGCTGGATACCCTGACTCGGATGGCCGGCGGGCCGCAGAGCGGCCGCGCCTGCGGACGGAAGCCGAATCGAATCGAGGAACGCGTCATGAGCCTGGAAATCGGTCACCGTGGAATTTGCGTCACGTGCCTGCAGCGCGAAAAATGTCTTGGCTTTAAGAACAGTCTCAAAAAAGGACCTGCCATTTGGGACTGCCTCGGCTATGAACCTGCAGTGAGCGAACGACCTGATGCCGAGCGATCCCGGAACGCAGTTGCACCGGTCGGCATCTTCATGGGGCTTTGTTCAGACTGCACCAGCCAGGAAGACTGCTGCTTTCCCTTCCGGGAGGGAGGGATCTGGTTCTGTGAAAATTATCGCTGACCGCTCCAATCCGCCCCGATGGAGCCATGCGGCTTCCAAAGCGGCCGCGGGCGCCTCGGCGGATCCCGCTTTCGGAAGAGGTGCGCTGCTTCACACCGGGGATGTCGGTTTATGACTGCCAAATTCAAAGTGCTTGTCGAAAGACACCATGTGCGCCTCGATCTGAGCCTGTTCGGAGACTTCGATGGTTCATCCGCCTATACGCTGCTGAATGTGATCGTCAAGAATATCGTCAGGTACAACAACATCGTCATCAACACCAATGGACTCAAGTGCGTTCAGGACTACGGCGTGCAAGTCTTCGCGGCCAATTTGAAGCGCGTGACCCAAAGGCACAAACCCCCTTCGATCACAGGCCGATTCAAAGAACGATTCCAGCAGGAGGGCGCCATGGATTTTTCCATGCCCGGCCTTGACCTGAACCGGTGATCAAAGTACAAATCGGCGGCCACGGATCCGGGAAGGCCGAATATACTTCGTAGAAGCAGGTGAGCAGAATGAAAAAGAATCCATCACAAGCCCCCGAACGCATCGAACATGACCTGATCGGCGAACTGGGCGTCCCAGCGGATGCCTTCTATGGGGTTCAAACCCGGCGCGCCGTCGACAACTATCCGATTTCCGGCATTACGCTGTCGCATTTTCCCAACGTGATCGCGGCCCTGGCGATGACCAAAAAGGCTGCGGCCAAAGCCAACTACAAGCTCGGAGACCTGGAAGCGCCGGTGGCCGAAGCGATTTGGGCGGCCTGCGACAGGCTCATCGCGGGCCAGTATCACGATCAGTTTGTGGTCGACATGATCCAGGGCGGCGCCGGCACCTCCACGAACATGAATGCCAACGAAGTGATCGCCAACCTGGCCCTCGAGCACATGGGGTATGAAAAAGGCCAGTACGCGTTTGTTCATCCCAACAACCACGTCAACATGGCCCAATCCACCAACGATGTCTATCCCACGGCGCTGCGGCTGTCGATATTGCTGTCCTATGAAAACCTGACGGCGGTGTTGAAGGAATTGGCCTATGCCCTGAAGCTGAAAGCGGTAGAGTTTGCCGACGTGCTGAAGATCGGGCGCACGCAGCTGCAGGATGCGGTTCCCATGACCCTGGGCCAGGAGTTCGAAGCCTATCGGATTACCCTGAAAGAGGAGATTCAGCGGATCAAAGACAGCGTCAATCACTTCCGTGAAATCAACCTCGGCGCCACGGCGATCGGCACCGGAATCACCGCCAGGCCCGAATACTCCAGTCTGGCGATCGAGGAACTCTCACTCATCTCCGGAATAGAACTGGTGCCCTCGGCCAATCTGGTGGAGGCCACTTCGGATATGGGCGCCTTCGTTCTGTTTTCGAGCGTATTGAAACGACTGGCGGTCAAGCTGTCGAAAATCTGCAACGATCTAAGACTGCTGAGCAGCGGCCCGCGTGCCGGTCTCAATGAAATCAATCTGCCGGCGGTCGCCCCCGGCTCCTCGATCATGCCGGGAAAAGTCAACCCGGTCATCCCCGAGGTGGTGAACCAGGTCGCCTTTCAGGTGATCGGCAACGACCTGACCGTCACCATAGCCGCCGAGGCCGGGCAATTGCAGCTCAATGTCATGGAACCGATTATCGCCTTGAATATTCTTCAATCCCTGAAGATATTGACCAACGCCATACGAACGCTGACCCATCGGTGTATCGCCGGAATCACCGCCAATCGCGAGCGGTGCCGGTATTACGTCGAAAACAGCATCACGCTCATCACCGCCCTGAACCCGTATATCGGGTATGAGAACGCATCCCGGATCGCCAAACTGGCCCTCGAGACCAATCAAACCGTGACCAGCCTGGTGTTGCAGGAAAAGCTGCTGAGCGAAGATCAGCTGAAGGATATCCTGACCCCCGAAAAAATGGTCCGCGGCTGACGCGCCACTGCTGACAGCGTCCGCCCCCCATGCGGGGGACGAACGCCGAATGGAATACCCGACAGCCGCTATGATTCTATAGGCATTCTTGCGCGCTCCCCCCGCCGCAGGCTAAACACCGCCCTCCCGCGCTCATGCGCGCCACCCTTTCCGGTTTCAAATCCAACCGATCCGCTGCAGCCGCGGTTCCACGTGAATTCAGCCAGCATGAGGGGACATTGTAGCGCCTGAGGGCGGCTCCGCACAACAGGTCTCAGCGGCGCTCGAGGTCGGCCGCGCCGCGCCGGGCGACGGTGTGGCCGTGGGCGAACTCCCAGCGCTTGTCCAGGAAGTAGAGAATCGGCACGGTCATGCGCGAGAAAAGCAGCGAGGCCACCTCGCCGGCCATCAGGGCGATGGCCAACCCCTGGAAGATGGGGTCGAAGAGAATCACCGAGGCGCCCACCACCACCGCCGCGGCGGTGAGCATCATGGGCCGGAATCGCACGGCGCCGGCATCCACCACGGCCTGGTCCAGGGGCATGCCTTCGCGCAGGCGCAGTTCGATGAAATCCACCAGGATGATCGAGTTGCGCACCACGATGCCGGCGCCGGCGATGAAGCCGATCATCGAGGTGGCGGTGAAGAAGGCGCCCATGGCCCAGTGGGCCGGCAGGATGCCGATCAGGGAGAACGGAATCGCCACCATGATCACCATGGGGGTCGAAAAGCTCTGAAACCAGCCCACCACCAACACGAAGATCAGAATCAGCACCACCCCGAAGGCCAGGCCCAGATCGCGGAAGACTTCGTAGGTGATATGCCATTCGCCGTCCCATTTCATGGCGAAACGCCGGTCGCTCTGGGGGATGTCGGCCGTCAACTGTCGGATTTCGTACCCTTCGGGCAGATCGAGGGCCGCGATCCGCTTGCGCATTTCCAGGATGGCGTACACCGGGCTTTCTTTGGCGCCGGCCACATCGCCGATCACGTAGACGACCGGCATCAGGTTCTTGTGATAGATGCTCTTGTCGGTCGGCGTCCTTTCGAGGCGGGTCAGGCTGGAAAGCGGCACCAGGGTTCCGTCGGCGCCGCGCACGTTGAGCGCCTGCAGGCGCTGCACGTCGGCGCGGTCCGGCAACGCCAGCTTCAGGATCAGCGGCACATCCTCGCGCTCGCGCGGCTGATGCATCAAGCCGACCTGCCGGCCTTTGAGCGACAACTGGAGCGTCGCGGCGATCTGCTGCACGCTGATCCCGTGCAGAGCCGCCTTTTCCCGGTCGACCTGCAAATCATAGCGCGTCTGATCGTCTTCCATGAACCAGTCCACGTCCACCACCCCTTCGGTTTCCTCGAAAATGCGCATGATCCGGCCGGCCAACTCGCGCTGGCGCTCGTAGTCCGGTCCGTAGACTTCGGCCACCAGCGTAGAGAGCACGGGCGGTCCGGGCGGCACCTCGGCCACCTTGATGCGGGCGCCGTGGCGGGCGGCGATCGCCTCCAGCGGCGGCCGCACGCGCTTGGCAATGGCATGGCTTTGCTGGCGGCGGTGCCCTTTCTCCACCAGGTTGACCTGGATGTCGGCCGTAAAGGGTGCCTGACGCAGGTAGTAGTGGCGCACCAGTCCGTTGAAGTTGAACGGCCCGCCGACACCGACATGGATCTGGTAGTCGGTCACCTCGTTAACAGTAGCGATGTAGTCGCCCATGGCCTGGGCGGCGGCGGCGGTCTGCTCCAGAGTCGCCGCTTCGGGCATGTCGACGATCACCTGGAATTCGCTTTTGTTGTCGAAGGGCAGCATCTTGACCTTGACCAGCCCGAGCGCCACCATGGCGCAGGCGGCGAACAAGAGAACGGTCACGCCGATCAGAAACCCCCAGCGCCAGCGTGGTTTGTGCAGCAATGGATCCATGATCCGCCGGTAGAGGCGCGTGCTCCAGTCTTCCCGGGCTTCGGCATGGCTGCCGCTTGTCTTTTCGCTTTTGAGCAGGCGCACGGCCGCCCAGGGCGTCACGATGAAGGCAACCAGCAGGGAGAATACCATCGCCGCCGATGCGCCCACCGGAATCGGCCGCATGTAGGGCCCCATCAAGCCCCCGACGAACGCCATGGGCAGGATGGCCGCGATGACGGTCAGGGTCGCCAGAATTGTGGGGTTGCCCACCTCATCCACGGCTTCGACGGCCACCGCGAAGCGGCTGCGCCCCGCGTTCTGCGGAAGGTGATAATGGCGCACCATGTTCTCCACAACAACAATGGCGTCGTCCACCAGGATGCCGATGGAAAAGATCAGGGCGAAAAGCGTGATGCGGTTGAGGGTGTAGCCGTAGAGGTAGAAAACGGCCATGGTGAGGGCCAGGGTCACGGGAATGGCCAGCGCCACCACGCCCGATTCGCGCCGGCCAAGGGTGAGCCAGATCAGCAGCGTCACCGAGACGATGGCGATGGCCATGTGGTAAAGCAGTTCGTCCGACTTCTCCTTGGCCGTCTCGCCGTAATGGCGGGTAACCGTCAGATGGATGTTGTCCGGGATGATCGTGCCGCGCACCTGTTCGACGCGCGCCAGCACCCGCTCGGCCACTTCGATGGCATTGGTGCCTTTGCGCTTGGCTACGGTCAGAGTGACCGCAGGCCAGGGTCGGTCTGCGTCTTCCGGGCGCGCCGCAAAGGCGGGGCCGGTTCCGAAGAAAACGTAATTGTCCGCTTCCGATGGACCATCGGTGACGCGCGCCACATCTTCGAGATAAATCGGCCGGTTGCCCTGATTGCCCAGCACCACCCGGCGCAGATCCTCGGCGTTTTCGATGAAGCCGCCGACATGCACCGTGACCTCCCCCTGGGCCGACGGGTAGGTGCCGGCATCGGCCTCCTGGTTGGCCGCCTCGATCAGCCGGGCGGCCTGCAACAGGTCCAGCCCGGCGGCCGAAAGCCGCACCGGGTCGAAATGAACCGTCAGCGTGCGCGGGCGGCCGCCGATCAGGGTGGTGATCGAGACGTTGCGTTCGCGCTTGACCACCGTTTCCAGTTCGGCGGCCACGCGGCGCAGCATGTAATGATCCGCTTCGGCGCTCCACAACGTGAGCGCCAGAATCGGGACGTCATCGATGTAGCGCGGCTTGATCAATGGCTGCGAAGCGGCCCATGGGATGCGGTCGTAATTGGCCATCAGCTTGGACTGCAGCCGCACGATCGACTTCTCTTCATCCTGGCCCACGAGAAAACGCACGATGGCCATGCTCATTCCGGGGCTGGAAGTGGTGTAGACATACTCCACGCCCGGAATCTCCCACAGCAGTTTCTCCATGGGACCGGTGATGCGCTGCTCGACCTCCCGCGCGCTGGCGCCGGGCATCTGCACGAAGATGTCGATCATGGGCACGATGATCTGGGGTTCTTCCTCGCGCGGCAGGGCCACCACCGCCGCCAGGCCCAATAGAATCGAGGCGATGACGATCAGGGGCGTCAATTTGGAATCGATGAAAAAACGGGCGATCTTGCCGGCGGTACCGATCGACAGGCTCATGGCATTCGCTCCACCCGGACGCCGTCCTGCATGCCGGGCGGAACCGCGCTGATGTAGCGCTGTCCCGCCGCCAGCCCCGAAATCACCACATGCCGGTCGCCGACGCTCCGCCCCAGCCGTACCAGCCGGAAACGGGCGATCTGCTGGTCATCCACCACGTAAAGGCCGGTGAGCTGTCCTTGGTTCACCAGAGCCGATTGCGGCACCAGCAGCAGTCCCGTTCCCCCGATGGGGATGAACACCCGCGCGAACATCCCGGATTTGAGGCCCGCAACGCCTGCGGGCAAGGCCACTTTGATGTCGAACGAGCGGCTGGCCGCATCCGCCGAAGGGATGATGCGGCCGACAGTTCCGCTCACTTCCAGGTCATCCAGGGCGCTGATCGCCACCTTGACTTCCTGGCCGATCTTGATCTCCTGGATGTGGCGTTCGGGCAGGACCAGATCGGCGCAATAGACGCCCTCCTGCTCGATGGTGAAGAAGGGCGTGCCCGGCGCCGCGAGGTCGCCGACCTCGATCATGCGTTTGACGATCTGGCCCGCGTAAGGCGCGCGCACCCGGGCGTCGCGTTTGGCGATGCCGGCTTCGCGGACTCCCGCCTCCGCCTGCTGGACGCGCGAGCGCGCCGCCTCCAGCATCGCCCGGGTCTGAGCCGCGCCGGCCTGGGCCTGCAGGTGCCGCGACTCGATTTCATCGAATTCCTGGCGGGAAACCGAATTTTCTTTCAAAAGCTGTTGATAGCGCCGGAAGGTCGATTGGGCGAGCTGCGCAGCGGCTTCGCTGGCCTCAAGCGCCGAAAGAGCCGAGGTTTCGGACCGCCGGGCCTCCCTCAGGGCCGCCTCGGCGCGATCCATTTGAGCCGCGACCTGGCGCTCGTCCAACGTCACCAGGAGATCGCCTTCGCGCACCATATCGCCTTCGCGCACATGAACCGCCATCACCGTTCCCGAGAGCTTGCTGGACACCGTGCTGGCCGTGCGCGCCGAAATGGTGGCGACCGCTTCATAGAAAAAAGGCGACTGCGTCACCGCGGCGGTTTCGACCGGCGCCCGGACCGCCGCTTTCTCCCTGGCGGCGGTGGTGCCGGGATCGATTTTTTCGCCGCAGGCCGTCAACGCCGCCAGCAGCGTCAGGCCGGACAGTAGAGTGAAAGCCCTATTCCTCATGCGTGGCTCCATTTTCAACCATATGCTGCGTCTTCGTGCGCTTGTTCTGTCACGCGAAGCAGTCGATTCGCCCGGAGAACGGTCACGGCAACTTCATCGCCTGCGGCGATTCCAGACTCTGCGGGTCGATCACCCCGGCGGCAAGCAACAGTTCGACGCGCGCCACCTGGTAATCGTGCAACGCCTTGAAATGCCGGGTGCGGGCCTGCTGAAAGGCCACCTGGGCATCCAGCAGGCTTACGATGGTCAGCAGCCCGCCCTCGTAGCGGTTGGCGACGATGCGCAGCCCCTCCTCGGCCTGCGAGACGGCCGCGGCGGCCACCTCGATGCTTTTCCAGGCGCTCTGCGCCTGGAGGAAGGCGCGCTGCACCTCGACCCGGACATTCAGGGCCAGCCCCTGGGCCTGGCTGCGGACCGCGGCGAGCAGCGCCTTGGCCTCGGCGGTTTCGGCCGAAATCCGCTGGCCGCTGTAAAGGTTGAGGCTGGCCACCGCGCCCACCGTGTAGCTTTCCGCGTCTTCGCCGGGAAAATCCTCGGAATTGAACTCGTACTTGCCCGTGAGCCCAAGGGTCGGCCAGTGGCCCGCCCCGGCCCGGTCGACGGCCCTTTGGGCGATCGACTCCTGAATCTTGCTGCGCTGCAGTTCCGGCCGCTGCGCCAGCGCCCGTACGATCCAGGATTGCAGCGCCTCGGGCGCCGTACCGCCTTGAGGCCGGGTGACCGGGTTCAGAGATCGATCGTCGGCGCGCCCCATCATCGCCTTGAGCATGGCTTCGGCCACCTGGACCTGGCTTTCGGCCTGCAGCTGCTGCTGGGCGAGCTCGGCGATGCGCACCCGGGCGCGCAGCAGGTCGCTCTTGACGACCAGCCCGCCGCGGAACCGGTCTTCGACCACCTTGAGGTGCGCCTGGGCGGTCGCAAGGGACTGCGCCACGACGTCGCGGTTCTGGGCGGCCAGCAGCACGCCCATGTAGGCCGCGGCCGTGCGTGCGATAATCTGCTGCTCGCTGCGCAGCACATCCAGCGCGGCCGCTTCCCCGGCCTTTTGGGCCTGCCGCCAGCCGATCAAGGTGCGCCCGCCGTCGAAAAGACTCCAGTTCAGGGCCAGCGCGCTGTTGAAGTTATCGATGGCCTCCGGGTCGTTCAAGCGCTCGGGCGCGAAGTCCTCAGCCCGGATCCGCTCCTGGTTGAGCCGCGTACCGAAGGCCCACAGCGGGCTGTCCGTGCGGCTGTATCCCTCGGAAACCTCCAGCTGCGGCAGCAGGCCGGAGCGCGCCTGGATTGCCTGCGATTCGACGGCCGCGCGCTGGTGGCGCACGGCCGCCACTTCGGGATTGTCGCGCAGTGCGGCTTCGACAGGCTCGGCCAGGGTCAGCGGTTCGGGGTCTTGGGC